>CAZFEM010000001.1:0-49115 GCA_964517515.1 uncultured Gammaproteobacteria bacterium
ACCGGCCTGTCACGCCGGGGGTCGCGGGTTCGAGTCCCGTCCGCTCCGCCACTTTTTAAAGATTCATTCTTTCAAAAAAAAATCACCTAATGGTGATTTTTTTTTGCCTGTTAGCTTTTTAGATTTAGTACGTAAGATTTAATACTAATGTAAGGCTAGATAATAAAGCATGCTGCGAATAAGCTCATTGGGATAAAGTCTTAGTTAAGGCGAAGTGTAAGTATTCGCCTTAACTAATTATTGTCTTTATCTAATTAAGTTACCTTCTGTATCAAGAACCTTTACTGTACCTAAGCCGCTGTCACGAATTTTTTGTTCAATCTTATTCAAGTCTCCAACAACGAGCCATAAGAATTTATCTGCTTCTATATATTCTTTAGCCGCGTCATTAACTTGCTCAAGGTCAATGTTGCGAAGGTCTGACACATATTCGTCCCAATAATCATCTTCTAAATCAAATCGAACCATATTTGCAATATCAGATGCTACTGCACTGGCGGTTTCCCAACGGCCTGGTAAGGTAAGAATTCGTTTATCTAACGCGGTAGCAAGTTCTACTTCAGATACAGGTGTTTCACTACTGATAATGTCTAGTTCTTTATGAATTTCAAGCATCGACTCTGCTGTTTTATCAGTTTGCACTGACGCACTTGCTGTAAATGGGCGTTGCGCTTGTGTATTTTGAATAGAACTACGCGCGCCATATGCCCAACCTTTATCCTCACGTAAATTCATATTTATTCGTGAGCTAAAACTGGCACCGAGTGCTTGATTTAATAGATCTAATGATAGTTCATCTTCAAAACCATACTCAGGCATCATAGTGGAAGCGATAATAGCTGATTGTTCAGAGTCGGGACGATCAACTAGATAAATGATACTTTCTTCTAATGGTGCAACCTCAGCAATATTTTTAGGTGGTATCGAGTTATTAGGCATATCTCTGAAAGCAGATTCTAATTTTTCACTAATTTCTTCTAGAGTTATATCGCCAACAATTACTAGCGTTGCGTTATTTGCATTAAACCAACTTTGATGAAATTCTTTTAAGTCATCAACAGTTATTCCGCTAACGCTTTCTTCATAACCTGCTCCGGAAAATGGTTTTGAGTAAGCATGCTCTGAACCAAATAATAAGGAAGGTAGTAAACGATAGCCGACACCAAATGGTGATGATTTTTCTTGCGCAATACTATTCAGTTGCTGCGCTTTCAAACGTTCTAATTGTTCTTCAGGGAAAGTAGGCTCTAGTATTACTTCTGTGAAAATATTCAGCGATTCATCGATGTTTTCTTTTAAGGTATTTAGATTGATTGCCGAGCTATCCAAGCCAGCACCGCTTGATAGGTATGTGCCGAGCTGTGAGAGTGTTGTACTGATTTCTAAACCGTCCATAGACTTAGTTCCTTCATCAAGCATTTGCATCGTTAGATTGGCAACTCCAGCTTTATCGATGCTGTCAGTTGAAAATCCAGCATCAATCATCATACTCATACGAATAACTGGCACAGCTGAGCGTTGCGCAAGAATGACATTTAAGCCGTTATCCAAAGTTGTTTTATGTAACTCATCAAAACTAACGGTTGGTGCAACCCCCGTGACTGGTGGTCCCTGTGTGCGGTCAACTGTTGACTCAATCGTTGCATAATTTGGAAAAGGTAATACACGTAATACGTATTCACCATCAGTAAGCCATTCTTTACTGGTGCTGATAATATCTTTTGCAGTAGCGGTTTCAATTCGCGCAAGATTATTTAGATAATAGTTTGGGTCACCTTTAAATACTTGATTCTTTGCGAGCAGATCGGATTTACCACCAAAACCACCGATTTTTTCCATGCCACGAATAAAGCCAGCTCGATAGCCTGTTTTAATTCGATCCAACTCTGCTTGCGTTGGCCCATCGTCAATAAACCTAGTTAACTCCTCGTCTATTGCTTGTTCAATATACTCTAAATCTTTCGGGTCAAGCGGTGAAGCAACAATGCCAAATAAACCACCGATTTCAGAATTAAATGAAAAGGCGCTGACATCCGAAGCTACTCGCTCATCGTAGACCAAACGTTTGTAAAGGCGTGATTCTTTGTCGGATGATAAAACTGATGAAGCAAGACTTAAATGATCAGCCGCTTGGTTACCCCATTCAGGCACATTCCAAATTTTGTATACGCGCGCTTGTGGTACACGGTCATACATAGTTTGTTCATGTTTGCCTGTGCGTTTGGCAATCCAGTTTTTTTGTTTAATTAATGGTGGGCCAGCGTCAATATGCCCAAAATATTTTTCGACTAAGTCTCTGACGTTTTGTGCTTCAACATCACCTGCGATTACTAGGGTCGCGTTGGCTGCACCATATTGCTGTCTAAACCAATTATGAATATCATCTAAAGAGGCAGCATTTAAATCATCCATTGAGCCAATCACCGACCAAGAATAGGGGTGCCCAGCTGGGTATACATTTTCTAAAATTGCGTTGAATACTTTGCCATAAGGTTGATTTTCACCTTGCCGCTTTTCGTTTTGCACGACGCCTCGTTGCTCTTCTAGTTTGTCATCGTCAATCGCTCCAAGTAGATGGCCCATACGGTCAGATTCAAGCCATAAGGTCATTTCTAAGGCATTTTTTGGAACAACTTGAAAATAGTTGGTGCGATCCTGGTTTGTCGTACCATTAATGCCAGTACCACCAATTCGATCAAATGCTTTAAACCAATCGTCGTTATAATTTTCTGAGCCATTAAACATTAAATGTTCAAACAAGTGAGCAAGACCTGTGCGACCTGTCTGTTCGTCTTTAGACCCGACGTGGTACCAAACATTCACCCCAACAATGGGTGCTTTTTTATCTTCATGAACAACTAAGGTTAAACCGTTGTCTAAAACAAATTTTTCATAAGGAATAACAAGGTCTTGAACAGAACTTAGATCAACAGAATCTTGTGCCGATGCAGTAAAAGTTGCAGCCAAGCTTGTAGCAGCTAAAATATAAGCGAAGCTGATAGTACGAAGTAATTTTTTCATAAGTATTATTTTTTTGATTAAAATGAAGCTATATAAAAAGTATAACTGATCCAACTTGGAATTTATGTAAGTAAGGAGATGTATCGTCTTAGACCGTATGAATGCTGTAAAATGTGCACAAAATGATCTAGTTTCTGCCTTTTTTGTCGAACCACACTCGACTATAATGCCGACACTATTAAATAGAATAATATATAAGTTATGTTAACTGAAATTCGTGATCGCTCTTCTGGTTGGTTTGCGTGGATTATTGCCGCTCTTATCATTATCCCAATGGCTTTTTGGGGTGTACAAGAATATGCCAGCGCCGAAGCTACACCGACTTTGATCGAAGTAGGTAATCAAAAAATTACTGAAAACCAATATCAAGCACAGCTTGTTAACGAGCAACAACTGCAACGTCAAGCGCTAGGTGATCAAGTTAATGAGAGTATGCTCAATAATACGTTCTTCAAACAGAATGTACTGCAACGTATGGTTACACGTTCGTTAGTTGATCAAGTAGCCGAAGAGCAAAATTACCAAATCGGAGATGAGCAATTATCTGAGTCGATAAAACAAAATCCAATTTTTCAGGTTGATGGTCAGTTTGATTCAGAGGCCTATGAGCGTTATGTCATAAGTTCACGTTATTCTAAATCACAATTCGAAAACGCGGTTCGCAATGACACTCGTATTGGGCAAGTTTTATCGGGTTATCAAGAATCGGCTTTGATTTTAAGTGATGAAGTAAGAGTATTATTAGAAGCCCAAGCTGAGCAACGCACCTTTGATTTAGTGACGGTCAAATATCAGGATTACTTAGATAATTTAGAAGTTACTGAAGAAGAAATTGCAGAATATTATGAATCCAATCAAGATAATTATCTTGATACTGAAAAAATGTCGCTGAGTTATGTTGAATTAGACTTAAATCAGATTTCTAGCGAAGTCCAAGTAGATGAAGATGAGTTGTTAGCAATTTATGAGCAAAATGTAGATAGTTATATTTCGCAAGAAACTCGCCAAACACGTCATATCTTATTAAGCGTTACAGGTGATAATGATGATGAGCAAAAAGCCAAAGCTGAGCAACTTGTTAGTGAGTTGCGTGATGGCGCAGAATTTTCTGAACTAGCACAAGCCAACTCTGAAGACCCAGGTTCAGCCAATAATGGCGGTGATTTAGGTGTAGTTGAACGCGGTATGATGGTTGAAGAGTTTGAGGCTGAAACATTCAGACTTGATGAAGGTGTAATTAGTGACCCTATCAAATCACAATTTGGTTACCATATTATCGAGGTTACTAAAATTAATGAATCAGGACAGCAAAGTTTTGATGAGGTTCGATTTGATATTGAACAACTTGAACGTGAGCGTTTAGCTGAAGATGAATTATTAACGCAGGTTGATCAATTAGGTGATCTTGCTTTCGAGCAACCTGACGATTTAAATTTAATTGCTGAAGAACTTGGATTAGAAATTAAAACAACAGAATTATTTGATCAGGCTTCAGGTACTGGTATTGCAGCAAGTGCGGCAGTAAGAAACGCTGCGTTTAGTAACCTTGTTTTAGTTGAGAATATTAACTCTGAGCCAATTGAAACCTCTAATGGACAATATGTGGTAATTAGAAAGCTTGACCATCAAGCGATTCAGCCGAAAGAATTAGTAACTGTTTCAGAACAAGTAAAACAAACTTTATTAGAAGAAAAGGCGTCTGCAGCGGCTGCTGATCAAGGGGCGACGTTATTAACCCAAGCTGAGACTGATTGGAGTGAGTTAGTTGCTTCCTTAGAAGAAAATGATAATTTGATTGTTGAAACTCATACTGTTTCATTAGCTGATCAACAACGTACGGTAGATAACGGAGTGTTTTCTGAAGTAGTAAATTTAACTCTTGATGGCGATCAGGAGAGGGTAGTCAATGTAGAAACGCCAGATGGTAACTATCATATTGTTCGTTTGACTGAAATTGCTGCAGGCGACTTGGAAACCGTGAGTGAATCTGTAAAAGAAAATACTCGTCGTTTGATTGAACAAAGGAACGGACAATCTCTGGCTAACGCTTATATAGAAACATTGCGTACTGAGCTAGCACCAGAAATAGATCCTAGTTTACTGTAGCGGACTATTTGTCGCCAACTACAAAAATAGTTTTAGAAATTACTGATAGGAAGATAGAGGAGTCATGTAATGGTTATTAGTCCTAAAGTTAGAGGGTTTATTTGTACTAATGCACATCCGCTTGGTTGTGCGGCAAATGTAACTCAGCAAATTGCTCATATTAAATCATTGGATTTAACTAACCCTGTACCTGGCGCTCCTAAAAACGTACTAATTATTGGTTCATCGACGGGTTATGGTCTGGCATCAAGAATTACTGCTGCCTATGGCTATGAGGCAAAAACTTTGGGTGTGTTTTTTGAAAAACCACCGACAGAGAAGCGCACTGCTTCAGCTGGGTTTTATAATGCGGCGGCTTTTGATAAACAGGCTGTGTCTGATGACTTATACGCGAAAAGTATTAATGGCGATGCCTTTTCTGATGAGTGTAAACAGCAAGTTATTGATCAAATTAAAGCTGATTTAGGTAGCGTCGATTTAGTTGTTTATAGTTTAGCTTCACCACGGCGCACAGACCCAATATCAGGTGAGACATTTATGTCTACTCTGAAACCGATTGGTAAAGCGTATACCGCGAAAAATTTAAATACTGACTCTCAAGTCATTGGCGAAGTGACTGTCGAACCCGCCAGTCAGGAAGAAATTGATAATACGGTTAAAGTCATGGGCGGTGAAGACTGGCAGCTTTGGATTGATGCTTTAAATCAAGCAAAGGTGTTAGCACCAGGTTGTAAAACGGTTGCTTATACCTATATTGGCGATAAATTAACGAAACCAATTTATGGTGATGCAACGATTGGTAAAGCTAAAGAGCATTTGGATACTACCGCTGAGCAATTAAATAATGAATATGATGTGCGTGCGAATGTCGCTGTTTTAAAAGCGGTTGTTACGCAGGCTAGTTCAGCAATTCCAGTTATGCCCTTATACTTGGCAATTTTATTTAAGAAAATGCAGGCTGAAGGAACGCACGAAGGCTGCATCGAACAGCTAGGGCGTTTATTTAGTGAGTGTCTTTATGCTGAAAGCCCTCGCATGGATGATACAAATCGTTATCGAGTTGACGAACTTGAGCTTAACCCTGAGTTACAAGCTCAAATTGAAGAAATTTGGCCACAAGTCACCACCGAAAATTTGCACGAACTTACTGATTTTAAAATGTATCAGGCCGAGTTCTTAAGATTATTTGGTTTTGGTATTGATGGCGTTGATTATATGGCGGACGTAAATCCTCTTATCGATGTTGGTTTTTTATAAAGCAGTCTTCTGATAGCTTTATTTTTCAAACAATAAAAATTCGGGTTGAAAACTCGTGTAATCATGTCCTGTTAAGTAGGTTTGTTGATGATTACCAAATTATGACTATTACGGATATGGAGAGCCCTGATTTGGTGTTATTGGGGTCGAATGACGGTATTAAATTACATTGGTACCAAAGCAATAAAAGCAATCGTGTAAAAGACCAGACTAAGGGGCTAGAGCTATTTATTGATATTGATGCTTTTGTCGCGCAACAAAAAACTTTTCCAGCAGCTAAACAAGGCGCGTTTAATCAAGCACTCGGCAAAAAGTCGAATCGAATTATTGATGCAACTTCGGGTTGGGGTAGTGATGCCTTATTGATGTGTGCTCAAGGATATGTAGTGCACATAATTGAGCGTCATCCTTTAATGGTATTATTGCTACGTGACGCTGTGGAGCGTTTATCACAAACACGTTGGGCAAAAAAATACGCCGTTCATATCCCAGAAGTTTTTCATGCTAATGCAATTGATTGCTTAAATGATTTTGAACTTGATGTTGATTGTATTTATCTTGATCCAATGTTTCCAAAAAAACGTAAAAAATCTGCGGCAGTTAATAAAAGAATGCAATTTTTGCAATGGTTGCTGGACGAGGATCAAGATGCAGATGATTTGCTTAGTGCAGCACTTGCACATGGTTGTAATCGTATTGCGGTAAAAAGACCTGATTATGCGAAGCCACTTTTACAGACGATAAGGCCGCCTGATACATGTTTTTCTAGTAAGTTATTACACTATGACATTTATCTACAGCATTGAATAATCAATTTGCAATGTGTGTTCTCTTATAAATTATGGCAACTCCAACTTTTTATCACCCTGAGTTAACTGCACACGATTCCGAAGTTAGTTTATCAACCTTGGAGTCAGCACATGCTGTGAAAGCCCGACGTTTACGAAAAGGGAACGCGGTACAATTAATTAATGGTAAAGGTTTATTAGCACAGGCATTGATTATGGATATTGATGACCGAAAAGTGCAGTTACAAATTAAGCATTGCGTAACAGTTAAGCCTTTAAAATCGATTAGCATCGCTTCAGCAATCCCTAAAGGTGACCGACAGCGCACAATGGTTGATATGTTGACGCAATTAGGTGTTAAACAAATATTCCCGCTTGAGTGTGAGCGATCTGTTACCAAGTTTAAGTCATCAATGCTTGAGAAATGGCAGCGATGGGCAATTGAAGCTTGCAAGCAATCTCAAAACCCTTGGCTACCAGAAATTCATAGTGCTATATCTGTTAAAGAAGCAATTACAAAATCGAGTTATAATATTCTCTACGCTGATGTTTCTGGTAGATTTATACAAAGCCTTGAGTGTGGCTATGAGAGGCAACTAGATCCGACAAATAGTTCGTCTGATGTACTAATTTTGATAGGTCCAGAAGGTGGATTTTCAGATTCTGAACATGTATTGTTAGAATCTGACAGATATGAGGCAATTTGCTTAGGCAACACAATTCTACGTACTGAATTGGCAAGTGTAACTGCACTTATACAGTTATTAGATGAAAGATAATTGTAGTTGAAAGATAATTGAAATAGCAATGGTCTGTATAGAGACTTAGAGATAAAAAAAGAACTTACTAAAAGCGATGAAAGCATTGAGTAAATCAATTATGCCTCAACATCAAAAAATAATTAATCTTAATACCGCTGCATTGCAGGAAGGCCTGCATTTGTTATCGCTGTTAGATGTAACGCAATATAGGCAGGGATTTAAGCCAGCATTTCAATCAAATATTGGTGCTCACTTTCGTCATGTTCTTGAGCATTATCAATGCTTTTTAGTTCAAATAAGTGAACAAGAATTTCGTTATGATAATCGTCCGCGCGATCAACATTTGGAAATGGATATCGATTACGCTAATGAAACAATTGTTAAACTGATTGAAAATTTAAGTGATTTAGATGAATCATTATTTTCAATGGATTATACAGTTGGTGAGCAATTAGCAGAAAATGAAGCGCAAATTGTTACTGCCTCCACTACTTTAGCTCGTGAATTAATGTTCTTACAGGCGCACACAGTTCATCATTTCGCGATGATTGCTGCAATGTGTCGAGGAATCGGTGTTTTTCCCGAAGAAGGCTTTGGTGTGGCGATTCCGACACGTAATTATACTAAGGTATTAGATAAGAAAAAATCTGATGCGTCTAAACAGGAGTCATTATGTGCACAATGACTTGGTTTAAAACCGAACAAGGTTATGAGCTGTTCTTTAATCGCGATGAACAATTATCACGTCAACGAGCATTACTACCGACTTTTCAAAGCGAAAAAGAAGTTGCTTATGTTTCACCAACGGATGCTGATGCCGGTGGTACCTGGATTGCATTGAACCAATTTGGTGTAACAGTATGCCTACTAAACCATTATCAGTTTCAGCAAATAGAAACTTATAAAGATTGGACGAGTCGTGGAGAAATTGTACGTTCTTTTGCGACTATTAGTTCGACCATAGAGGCTAAACGTCAATTCGAAATTTTAAACTTAGATATGTATCGCGCATTTCGTTTATTCATAATTGAACGTTCAGGTAAAAATGCTCTATTTATTTGGGATGGCCATAAAGCGCGGATTGAATATAATGTTAAGGCACCGAAATCTTCATCATCGGTGAATGCTAAGTCAGTAAAAGCAGGGCGAATTAAGCAGTTTTATGATGCTGGATTAGATAAATCTACTAACGTTAGTGACTATTTACAGTACCATTCTAGTCATAACCCAGATAAATCAGAGCGCTCTGTATGTATGCATCGAGCTGATGCTCAAACGGTTAGTTTTACGCATGTTAGCGTTGATAAACACCAGGCAAATTTGGCTTATTTAGATGGTTCGCCTTGTGAGGGCAAGTTAGCACCCCCGCTTTCGCTTGATTTAGTCGATTCTTCTGAATTAGAGTTAGTTTCTATTGCCCGGTAAAGAGTCAGGTAAAGAGTCGGATAAATTAATAAAGCTCTTTCTTCCTGAGTTCTTTCTTCTGTGAGAGAAAACTGGTTAAATTACACTTTTTTATTTGACCTATCAGGCCATGCAATACCGCACTAAAAAATTGTTAAGCTCAAAATTTCGTCGAGCAATTCGTTGGGAATTTTGGCCAATGTGGGTATTTTATTTCCCTGTTGTTTTTTATATTCTGTATTTAAGCTTACGTTATCGCGGCCTTACTTTCTTATCGGTTAATCCAGGGCTTCCGATGAGTGGCTTAATTGGAGAACGCAAAGCAGCGACACTCATGCAACTGAATGGCTCACCGTTTCTGGCGCAATTTTGTGTTTTGCTAAAAGCCAACCCTATGTCAACGAGAATTGAGAGTGCGCGAAGTTTTATTAAAGAAAAAAACTTGTCTTATCCGATAGTGATGAAACCTGATTTCGGTCAACGAGGCCAGGATGTTGCTGTCATTCGTAGCGAAGAAAAAATGCATGGCTACCTGAATAATGCAGTGGGCGATGTCATCTTACAAGAGCATATAGAAGGTGAGGAATTCGGTATCTTCTATTTACGTTATCCTGAAAAAACTCACGGGGAGATATTTTCGATTACGGAAAAAACATTCCCGGTATTAGTTGGTGATGGTAAAAAAACTCTTGAAGAATTGATTATGGATAACCCTAGAACGCATTACATGGCTAAGTATTTACTTGATTTACACGCAAATAAGATTTCAACGGTCTTAGCCGAAAATGAACCCTTTAAAGTCGTTGAAATTGGTTCCCATTGTCGTGGCTCAGTGTTTTTAGAGGGAAAAGAAAATATTAGCGAGCAATTGACTAAAGAAATTGATCAGCTCAGCAGTCAAATTGATGGATTTTATTTTGGTCGTTATGATATTCGTGTTACCAATAAAGATAACTTAAAAGAAGGTAAGTCCTTTAAAGTTCTAGAAGTAAATGGTGTGACTTCTGAGTCAACTAATATGTATGATCCAGCTTATTCTGTTGTAGATGCTTATAAGATTTTATTTAAACAGTGGCGTGCCGCGTTTGAAATTGGTAAACAAAATATTAATAAAGGCGCTGAACTTGTATCTATATCGAAACTATTAAAACACTTATATAGTGTATATGGTTAATACAGACTATCTAAAAAACTGACGATCACCACATAACATACTTACGATTATGGCTATTTCTCCTAAAGTTTTTAAGAAAATGACGAAGCTTATCGCTGGCAGTATGTCTGCAGGGCGTTACGATGTTCGTATGGCAAACACACAAACGGAAATTGAAGCAGCTCAGACATTGCGTTATGAAGTTTTATTTAAAGAAAGCGGTGGACGCATTACCCGAGAAATGTTGAATACCGAGCGTGAAGAAGATGAGTGGGATGAGATTGCGTACCATGTAATTGTATTAGATAAAAAAAATAATGATCAAGTAGTTGGAACAGTTCGCTTAGTAAGCAACTCGTCTTTAGCAGAAGGACAAAGCTTTTATACCGAACATGCTTTTGATTTGAGTGGTTTGCGTGAAAATTACGACTCAATTATAGAGTTAAGCCGTGCATGCGTTTCTTTAGAGGGGCGTGGGGGCGCAATTTTGATGTTAATGTGGAAGTTCACCATGCAGTTTATTGAGAAAAATAACTTCCAATTATTGTTTGGTTGCGCAAGTTTTTCAGGCACTGATTATAAGGCTCATTCAGAGATATTGTCGTATTTGTATCATAAGTATTTAGCTTCTGAACGTTTGATGCCTAAGCCTAAAGCTGAAACACAGAATGTTGCGATTAGTGACTTTGTTTCAGTACCAGAAAAAGGCAATAAACGGGGTAAGGTTCCAACTATGCTAAGAGGGTATTTGAAAATTGGCGCTAGGATTAGCGATCATGCAATCATTGACCCTGCATTTAATACAACCTTTGTTGCTATTTATGTTGATGCTGAAAAAATGTTCCAAACGAATCATGTCTTAGTTAATAAATCAGTTGAGTCAGAATAGTGAGTGAAACTCCGAGAATAGCCAAAAATTATTTATATATTGTTTGGCGAATTCCAGTTTTAATAATTTGGGTAGCATCATTGTTTTTAATATATTTTGTCATGCACTTTTTACGCATAGATGGATACGACAAACTTCCTAATGTTTTCCATCGTGGCGTCTGTGCTATTTTAGGTATAAATGTCATTGTTGAAGGAGCTTTATGTGAAAAAAAGCCTACTTTGTATGTTTGTAACCATATTTCATATCTTGATATATTTGTGTTGGGGTACATGCCATCATATTTCGTGGCAAAATCAGAGGTCGCTAATTGGCCGATACTTGGGACATTCGCACGTTTTCAAAATACTATTTTTATCGAACGTAATTCACGCAAGGCGCAGCAAGTTTTAGCCACTTTAAAACAACATTTGCATAATAATGAAAGCCTAACTATTTTTCCTGAAGGAACGAGTACTAATGGCGATCATGTAAAGCCTTTTAAATCTAGTTTATTTGAGGCAGTAGCTGTTGAAGAAGACCAAAAATCGATTCCGATTCAACCGATAACAGTCGCATATCTACGGCAAAATGGTCAAAAAATGGATCAAACTATGCGAGATTATTACGCTTGGTATGACACGATGCCTTTCCTAAGTCATTTCTGTACATTATTTTTATTAAAAAAAGTTGACGTTAAAATACGGTATCATCAGGTCTGTTATCTTGAGCAGTTTGATTCGCGTAAAGCATGTGCTAGTTTTTGCCAGCAACAGGTAGAAAGCGGGCTTGATGCATTTCTCACCGAATAACTGGTATAAATGATGTTAATTCTCAGCAGATAGAATTAACATAGGATATAAAAATGAATAAATTCTTGAAAATGATTTTAGTGATTGGTGCTCTAGCATCGTCCATGACTGCTTCTGCAGTAGACCCTACTTATACTGGTTTTTTCTCAAGTACAGCGATTAAAGGCTATGATACTGTATCGTATTTCACTGAAGGTAAAGCGGTCAAAGGCGATAAAAGCTATTCAACTGAGTATAATAATGCCACTTGGTTATTTTCATCACAAGAAAATTTAGATTTATTTGTCGCACAGCCGGAAAAATATGCGCCTCAATACGGAGGTTATTGTGCCTATGCTGTTGCTCAAAATACGACGGCTGCTGTAGATCCTGAGCTATTCACTATCCATAACGATAAGCTCTATTTGAACTATAATAGAAGTATTAATGATAAATGGAACGCTAATAAAAACAATTTTATTGTCGATGCAGATAAAAATTGGCCAGCTTTATTAAACAAATAAATATCATTATTAGTTTTAATTTAATAGGTTTAATTACATACAGAGATAGAAACTCAATAATGTTTTTAGTGAATCAACTTTTCGTAAAAATAAGCCCAAGTCAACGCTCATTAGTAGTTGCTTTAGCAGCCTTCTTTTTTTATGGCGCTTGGGCGTATTGGGTTAATCTTAGTCACGGAGTTAGCCCGGCATTACGAGCTGCTTGTGTACAAGGTAGTTATAGCTTGCTTTTAACATTCACCATAACGATGTTAACCGAATATATTTATTTGTTTTTTTGCAGATTGTTAGATAATAGTTTGCTAATAAATTGGGCAACGATTGTCTTTGTATGTACTTGTGTTTTTAGTACCTCATGGTGGGTCAATGCAATGGCTGGCACGCCAGAAATATTTCGAACCGTAATTCTTGGTTATCTTATTGGCGGCACTTATACGGTTTTATATGTTTATGGATTAGCTAGAAGTAATCGCCCCAAGTCTGCTTAAGGACTTTTTTAATAGCAGATTAATAATAATAGGCGTAGAATTATTAGATGATTTTTTGAGAGGTCTTAAGTGTATATAAAGACAATAAATATATTGAGCGTAAAGAGAGTTTTGCAATGACGATTGGACTTTTTGTTTTAGGGATATATGTGGTTTCTGTAATGAATATGCATTACCGAGGTGCTGTTCGTTTCCCATGGATGCGCCAAATGTTAACGCATACCAATTACCTTGCGCCTTATAACTTATTAATGAATTTATGCAGTAAGTTGCCAAACAAACCACTTCTTACGGTTGATGATATTGCTGACTTAAAACTAATACGAGATAACTGGGAAGTGATTCGAGATGAAGCTGTACAATTGGCAAATGATGGCCAAGTCAAAGTGGCCGATAGTTTGAATGACATGGGCTTCAATTCCTTCTTTAGGGTTGGTTGGGCGCGATTTTATTTGAAATGGTATGACGACCCTTTGCCATCGGCTATTGAAAAATGTCCCAAAACGCTAGAAATATTAGGCCAGACTAAATCAATTAATGCTGCGATGTTTGCATCATTGCCACCAGGGGCAACGTTGAAACCGCATCGTGACCCTTATGCAGGCTCTTTACGCTATCATTTGGGTTTAGTAACTCCTAATGATGATGATTGTTACATTGATGTAGATGGCCAAAACCATTCTTGGCGTGATGGCAAGGATGTACTTTTTGATGAAACATTTATCCACGAAGCGCATAACAAAACTGATAAACCTCGAATTATCTTTTTTGCTGACGTGCATCGACCTATGCGTTATAAAATTATTGATCGAATTAACCACTGGATCAGTGACCACATTATCAAAGCGTCTTCGTCGCGTAATGATGAAACTGACAAAGTGGGTGTTTTGAATAGAATGTTTGAGAAAGTGTACGGCATCCGTACGGTTTCTAGACGTATCAAAAAATGGAATCGTAAGTTTTATTATGGACTTAAGTACTCACTATTTTTTGGCCTTATCTACTTAATATTTTTCTAGTGGATAGTGGAAAGTAGACAGTATTAATATAAATACTTAGATAACGATACTTTATACATATCTCACAGAGTTTATTTGTTTACAAATTGCTGCATTCGATCAAGTTGCTGTAATAATAAATTTTTGGAGCTTTGCGCATCGTTTAATTGTTGCTGTGCTTTTTCTATCACTGCAGCTGGTGCCTTATCGGTAAATGCACTATTGCTAAGTCGACCTGTAACCCCATCAATATTTTTTTGCACCTTCTCAATTTCTTTTTTAAGTCTAACAATTTCTGCTTCTGCATCAATAAATGAACCTAAAGGTATTAAAACACGCATTCCTCCAACTAATGCGGTAGCTGATTCTGGTGCTTCTTGGCCTTCACTTAACGGTGTGATTGATTCAAAGCGGCCAAACTTTTTCAAATAGGCTTGATTATTTGCCAGCATTTCTAAATCAAAGTCACTCGTGCCTTCTAATAAAACTGGCAATTCTTTTGCTGGGCTAATATTCATTTCACCGCGTATATTTCTTACCCCGGTAATCACTTCTTGCACCCATTGCATTTCTTTAATTGCTGTTTGATCTATTTTACTTTGATCGGCAACAGGGTAAGAGCAATTCATAATTGTATCGCCTTGCACACCAGTTAATGGTTTAACTTGTTGCCAAATTTCTTCACTAATAAAAGGCATGATTGGATGAACTAAGCGTAGTAAACTTTCAAGTACGTGAACGAGGGTGTACCGAGTTCCGCGCAACTGTTCTTGCGTAGAGCCATCATTGTTTAACACAATTTTAGTCAGCTCGACATACCAGCTACAATATTCATCCCAAATAAAGCGATAGAGTGACTGCGCCATTTGATCAAAACGATAACCGTTAATTTGTGTGGAAATCTCAGCTTCAACTTCTTGTAAACGCGATGTGATCCAGCGATCGGCAAGACTTAGTTCAAGATTGTTATTGGCTTGACCACAATCATTCTCTTCGGTATTCATTAAGACATAGCGAGAAGCATTCCATAGCTTATTACAAAAATTGCGGTAACCCTCTACGCGTGCGAGATCAAAGCGAATATCACGACCTAATGTCGCTTGGCTAGCAAAAGTAAAGCGTAGCGCATCAGTGCCATAAGATTCGATGCCATTAGGGAATTGCTTGCGTGTCGACTTTTCGATTTTAGCGGCCATTTTTGGCTGCATCAATCCAGTGGTACGTTTTGCAACCAAACTTTCTAAATCTATACCATCAATCAAATCGATTGGGTCTAAAACGTTACCTTTGGATTTAGACATCTTTTGTCCTTCTTGGTCACGTACTAAGCCATGAATGTAAACCTCTTTAAAAGGCACTTGACCGGTGAACTTAAGGCCAAACATGATCATGCGCGCCACCCAGAAAAAGATAATGTCAAAGCCAGTAACCAATACATTAGTTGGGTAGTATTTCTCTAATTCAGGTGTTTTGTCTGGCCAACCTAAAGTAGAAAATGGCCATAAAGCGGATGAAAACCAAGTGTCCAATACATCTGAGTCTTGCGTCAGTTGAACGCCATCACCTGCTTGCTGTTGCGCTTCTTGCTTATTATTAGCAACGTAAATATTATTTTCTTCGTCATACCAAGCTGGAATTCGATGACCCCACCAAATCTGACGAGAAATGCACCAATCTTCAATATTGCGCATCCACTCAAAGTAGGTATTACTCCAGTTTTCCGGTACAAATTTGATATCGCCGTCTTCAACAACTTTAATTGCTTGTTTGGCGAGCGGGTCAACTTTAACGTACCACTGGTCAGTTAAATAAGGTTCAATCACCGAGTTAGATCGGTCCCCGCGCGGCACCATAAGTTTGTGATCGACCGTTTTTTCGAGTAAGCCTAAACTTTCTAAATCCTTAATGATTTGTTTACGGGCGACATATCGGTCTAAACCATGATAGTTTGAATCAGGTAAGTCAATCGCCGCATTAATATCTAGGATATTGATGATTTCTAGGTCATGGCGTTTGCCCATATCATAGTCATTAAAGTCATGTGCAGGTGTAATTTTTACACAACCAGAGCCAAACTCAAGGTCAACATAATCATCAGCAATAATTGGTATTTGACGATTTGTTAGGGGTAGATCAACGCTTTTTCCAATCAAATGCGCATATCGTTCATCTTCTGGGTGAACGGCTACAGCAGTATCGCCAAGCATTGTCTCAGGGCGTGTTGTTGCGACGATAAGTACATCATCACTGTTGTTTATTGGGTACCGAAAATGCCAGAGGTGGCCGTTTTCTTCTTTAGATTCAACTTCTAAATCAGAAACCGCTGTGTGTAAAACAGGGTCCCAGTTGACTAACCGTTTGCCGCGATAAATTAAGCCTTCATTATAGAGTTTAATAAAGACTTCTTGTACTGCGTCAGATAAACCCTCATCCATGGTAAAACGTTCACGTGACCAATCAATCGCTGATCCCATGCGTCGTAGTTGCCGAGTAATTGTACCACCTGATTCTGCTTTCCATTCCCAGATCTTTTCGATGAACTTTTCACGACCTAAATCGTGACGACTAATGTTATCTGCAGCTAGTCTTCTTTCCACTACCATTTGAGTGGCGATACCAGCATGATCGGTGCCGACTTGCCAAAGTGTATCGTCACCAAGCATACGGTGATAGCGGGTTAGACAATCCATAATGGTGTCTTGAAATGCATGCCCCATATGTAAGCTACCAGTTACATTTGGCGGCGGAATCATAATGCAGTATGCGTCTTTACCTTCTCTGGCAGCAAAGGCATTGGATTCTTCCCAACGTTTATAGATCGATTGTTCGATTTGACTTGGTTGGTATTGACTATCTAATGATTTGGTCATGTTGTTATGTTGTTAGCAGCTAGATACTTTGTGAGCTAAGCCTAAATAAGAGCAAGATTATACGTTACCGCTCTCTATCAGTCAGCATTAGTGCAAGTGATCAAAATCACAATTCTATATTGTGTGTTTTTAGCTCAAAGCCTTCTTCGCGGTAGGCTTTATAACGAGCCCGACCTAATAATTTTTGTGATTCTTGCGCTTCTATTATTTCAGCAATACGTTGAAAATGATGATTGAATACTGGAATCGATTCGCAAAGGTTAATCATTACAGCATAATTATTTTCCAAATCGCTCGCATTAATGTCGCTCTCGATACCAATATGAATAAAGCTAGGAGCATCAGGGTCTGCCTTATCATGTGCAACAAAACTAGTACCGCTGAACGACCAAAGATGATTATCTAGACTCTCTGTTGCATCAGAGCTTGCCGTTAAAATTAATGTTTTTTGTTTTAATTTGAGTAATTTATTAGCTAAGCGACTGGCGAGTTTATACTTTGCATCATTAACCTCATTCGCGATTAAATAGAAATCGACTTGTTTCGACATATGTTTTTAAAATATTCTATAAAGTTATTTGATTGTTGTGCTTGAATTTTAACAACGGTCAATCATATATTGAGTCAAAATTGGTACGGCTCTACCACTGGCGCGCTTGCCATTTGCACCGCCCCATGCTGTGCCGGCAATATCCAGATGAGCCCATTCAAATTCTTCTGCAAAGTAAGATAAAAAACATCCAGCGGTAATGGTTCCGGCAGTCGGACCGCCAATATTAGCTAGGTCAGCATAATCGCTTTTAAGTTGTTTCTTATAAGTCTCTTTTAAAGGCAGCTGCCAAGCAAAATCAAGACTAGTGTTACCTGCTTGTAAAAGATCATTGACAACTTTTTGGCTATTGCCCATCACCCCTGCAGTTTGATGTCCTAAAGCGACAATGACAGCGCCGGTTAATGTTGCAATATCGATAACTGTTTTGGGTTTGAAGCGCTGCGTATAAGTTAACGCATCACACAAAATTAAACGTCCTTCAGCATCCGTATTTAATATCTCAATAGTTTGTCCAGACATGCTAGTGACAACATCACCAGGCTTATTAGCCAAGCCATCAGGAAGGTTTTCACTACTAGGGACAACGCCGACGATATTAATCGGTAACTTTAATTCGGCAGCGGCAACTAATGTGCCAAAGACACTGGCAGCACCACACATATCGTATTTCATTTCATCCATGCGCGCGGATGGTTTTATTGAAATGCCACCAGCGTCAAAGGTTAAACCTTTTCCAACTAAAGCATGTGGTGCTTCTTTAGGATTTTTAGCTCCTTGATACTGCATGACGATAAGTTTGGCAGGTTCCCGACTACCTTTACTAACCGACAATAGTGACCCCATGCCAAGGCCTTGCATTTCTTTTTCGCTTAGTACTTTAACTTTAAGACCATGTGATTTTGTTAGTTTACGAGCTTGAGCAGCAAGATAAGTCGGAGTGCATACGTTGCCAGGCATGTTGCCGAGATTTTTTGCTAGCGTTTTACCATTGTTGATTGCTGAACCAGCAGTTGCGCCTTTTTTTGCAGAAGCATTGTGCTTCTTTTCATTACAAAAAATAATTCCTTTAAATTGCTTGCCTGCTTTTTTATCACGTATAGCTTTAGGCTGCTTAATGTATTGATATTGACCGTCGCCAATAGCTTCGACTATATGCCGACAGACGACATCTGCGCCAAAGGCATCAAATAAAATATTTAAATCAAAACTAGCTTGTTTTAGATTATGTAATTTTAGTTGTCTCGCAATTCGGTTACATAATTCACGTAATGATTCTAAATCCAATTTTTTTACATCACCACTGCCAATCAAAATTAGTTTTTTCGCACCAATGCCAGTTGGCAATGGAATAATTGTTGCTTGTTCTTTACTAGCGGTAAACTCTCCGTTTTTTTGTAATTGGTCAATTAATTTAGAGCTAGCTTTATTTAATGCTGATTGTTGCGAACTTAATTTTTTTAGAGGTTTCATTACTACAACTAAACAGTCAGTTTTCTGTTGTAGATTTACGTTAGTTTTTATTTGATAGTTCACGAGTATTTCCTTTGGATTAGTAAGTTATAATTTTTTGATTAATGATTTGTAAGCAATGTTCTGTGTTGCTGATTTACAACTCTAAACAATGCATAATAGCGATAATTTATTATAACGTTTTTGTGTTTGTATGACCTATATAGTTTAAGCATGAACCAATAGTTCAAGTATCCACTTTCTATTATTAAAGAATGCATAATTAATGATCATTAATCGATCCTTTGCAACTGAAATTATTCGTACCGCATTAGCGGTGACGATTGTCATTATCAGTATTTTTCTAGTATTACGGGTGATGGGCTTTTTAAGTCAGGCAGCCGAGGGCACAATTCCTGTTGAAGGCGTTTTAAATTTGGTTGGTTTAAAAATGGTGGCTTATCTAGATGTAATGCTGCCATTAATGTTTTACATTGCAATAATCATGGTATTAAATCGATGGTATAGTGATCATGAGATTGCTGTATTGGCAAGTGCTGGGTTAGGGATAACGCACTTCTTAAAGCCTTTAGCCTTTTTAGTTTTAATTGTCGGTAGCATAGTTGCTTTTTTTTCTTTTTATTTAACGCCGTTATCTATTGCGCAAGGTTATTCATTAGAAACTGAATATCGACAGAGTAATGAAGTATCTGGTGTTGTGACAGGTCGGTTTATGGAAGCAAAAGATGGTAATGGGGTTTATTTTGTTGAGGAGTACAACCGTCAAAATGGCGATTATGAGAATGTTTTTGTATACCGTGCGTCATTTGAACGTGAAGGCGTAGTAGTTTCAAGAACAGCTTATCGTACTGAAGATGAAAAAACTCAGGATCAATTTTTGGTGTTAAGGAATGGTACGCGCTATGAAGGTACACCTGGGTCTCCAGATTATCGAGTTGTTGATTTTGAAAAATATGCTGTACGTATAGAACCTAGGAACCGCACTAGTTTGTATTTGCCAGTAAAAGCACGAGCAAACAAAGAGTTAATGAATTCTGATGATCCTCGTGAAAAAAGTGAATGGTTATGGAGAGTTGGCAAAATATTTACTTTGCCAGTATTAGCACTGTTTGCACTAGGACTATGTCATGTTGACTCACGACGGGGTAAGGCAGGTGGTTTAGTGATGGCTTTTGTCGTTTATTTAACGTATTCGAATTTATTAGGCTATACCGTGGCTTTGGTGCGAAAAGGGACTGTGACAACCGGGACGCCAATTTGGTTAGTACACGGAGTTTACTTTTTGTTAGCGATATATTGTCTTTACCGACGAAACTATAATTTATCTCTAATCCCTAGTATTAATTTTCGAAAATCAGCAATGAGTAATTAGATTTTCACCATGCGTATTTTAGATATTTATATAGGCAAGATATTGTTAAGTCACATCATGCTTACTGCTATGGTATTACTCGGTTTATTTACCTTTGTTACATTTATAGATGAGTTAGGAAACCTTGATAAAGGGCGCTATGGTATTGCTCAAGTTATTCAGTATGTGGTTTTGAGTATTCCGAAAACCTTGTATGAAGTGTTTCCGATGGTGGCGTTGATTGGCTCGATCATGGGGTTGTCAGTACTTGCACGAGATTCAGAGCTTATTGTTATGCGTGCGGCTGGTGTTTCTATTGCGCGTATTGTGATATCTGTTTTAAAAGTTGGTGTTGTGCTCGCGATTATTGCATCGATTATTGGTGAAATTGTTTCACCATATACTGAAACAAAAGCGCAACGGATGCGTGCTGAGTCGCTGCAAACGACCAATATTGGACAAGAACAAGATTTTGGTCTTTGGATGCGCGACGATAACACCTATGTCAATATTGGTGAGGTTTTGCCCGATTTGACATTACTTAGGGTTAAGATTTTTGAGTTTGATAACCAGAACTTCTTGCGTTTTCTATCGGTTGCCGAGCAAGGCGAATTTGATGAAAACCAGCGCTGGCTACTAAAAGGCTTACAGCGCACGATGATTGATGAAGAACGTTCTGAGGCTGACTCAATTAACGCTGCTTATTGGAGTACATTGGTTAGTCCCGATATTTTACAGGTCTTTATGATTCAACCGGAACAGCTTTCAATTTGGCAACTAGATCGCTATATCGAACACCTTAGAACGAATAAGCAAGAAACAAATAACTATGAATTAGCATATTGGTCAAAATTGGTAACACCGTTTGCAACAATTGTTATGTTAGTTTTGGCCGTTCCTTTTGTGTTTAAAAGTGCTCGTAGCGGTAGTTTAGGGCGAAGTCTATTTTCGGGGATAATGATTGGCTTGGCATTTTTTATTCTAAACCGAGCCTTTACTTTTTTTGTGCCGCTGTTTGGTATTCCACCCTTGCTTGGTGCAACTGTACCGACTCTGATGGTGTTTACTTTAAGTATTGTAATGATTCGGCGAGTAGCCTAACAACTCATCGTTTCGGCTGTCGGTCTTTTGGAACATAAACTATTTGTGAATTTGACCAAGTGTCATGCCATGCAGAACGTCGAGCAGTTAGCAATACCCAAGCAAAGCCCATACCTAAACAGACCCAAGAAACGATAGCTGAAGCATATCGAATCGCGGCGATTTTCCAATCAATGAATTTTCCATCCTCCTTTACCAAATACAGATTCCAGGCGCGCATGCCGACGGTTTGTCCGCCGTGTATCCAAAACCACGCATAGTAAAAAAAACTGAGAATCATACAATTGGCGGTAACAATAATACTGCCCATAGTTTTACCCATTGCTGTGAGGGTAGCAATTTTCTTTTGCTCAAACTTGTCTGGATCGATAAACAAGCTATCAGGTGCAATAGCAGTAAATATAGCCATCAACACTGCTGAACTAACTATTAAAACAGCAATCAAGAGAAAACCATCATAAAGTGCGACAAGTAATCGTTTAAAGAATCCAGGGTGATACATGCTTGACGGTGAAGTAATATTGATTGGTTAAGAGGAACAAAGAAGTCGCTATTATAACGAAGACTAGTTTAAATTGGTGTTTTGTGCACAAATAGTGCGGAGCTAGAAAATAAATCAGAATTAGCTCTTTTTATTCGTTTTTTCTGCCAACAATGCATTGCAAATAATTGATTATAAAGCGTAATTTTTAATTGATTAAAAATTAAGCAATTTCATCTAACGGTTATATTCATTAGCCATTTTGCATTTTTTACACAAAGTTATCCACAGACTATGTGGATAAATAAAGTGTCATTTTTATAATCTTTATTACATGTTTTGTTATTCCTAATAATTGGTTTGGAAGACTTGCAAGAAGATAGTACAACAGTGCTTTGAAATGAAGTTCAGCAAAATTTGAATTTAATGGCTGGCTTGGGTAAAGTAGTTTGCCTAGATTTTTTTAGGGTATCCAGTTTATCCTGGCCTATAACCTTCATCGCTAAGAGGAATATCATGACTAATACTACATTTGCTTATTTAGACAAGGCTTTATCGCAAGTTCGCGATTTAGGCTTGATGCCAGAAGAGGTTGATGAAGCACCAATTGTTGCCCTGTTGGAAAAATTAACAGATATTGATGAGCAAAAAGTCGTGGCGATTGCGCGAACTTTGAGCCAAGCCTCAGTGTTTAACGAGATTGTCCGTGAGCAAGTATCACAAATGTCGGTAGGTCAGCGCTATGAAAAAATTACTGAATCATTTAATTCAATTCGTAGTGACGCCAAACGTATGGTTGAACAATTAGATGATGGTCAAGTTGATACATTCGAGCGTATCAATAATGTATGGATGAAAGTTACTCGAGGTGATATCGCTTCTCGTTTTGATGAAATTAAACAAACTTATCTTGAGGTGGCTGAGGATTCGCGTGATCAGATAGAGCGTGAGCGTGTAATCCTTGAGGCTTATCAAGATTTTCGTGGAGCGATTAAGCAATCCGAAATTTATGCCTTGGATGTTCTTAAACAAGCGGAAGCTATTTGGAACAAGTCTGAAGGAGCTTTGGCGCAAGCTAATGAAACTGTCAGTAGCTATGAAGGTGAGGATTTAACCGAACGCGCTAAATTAGAGCTTGCTCGAGATGAGCGCATGCGTGAGCTACAATTTTCTGAGGACAGATACCAAGTATCTAAAGATATCTCCGACAACCTAACGGTAAGCTATAACACCTCAGAAGTCGTTATGGCGCGCTTAATGCAGACTAACAGTGCAAAAGAGCGAGTTTACAAGCAAGCGATCACCTTTTTTGGTACCAATGAGTCGGTATTAACGGCTTTAACTGCCTCTTTTACTGGTTTGTTCGGTTTACATGAATCAACCCAGGCATTGGAAGCGATGAAAGAAGGCGTATCAAAGAGCTTAGAGGATTTAGCCGATATCGGTGGTGAGGTACAAGAGGCTGCAGTACGAGCTGGTTATGGTCCAACTGTGCGTGCTGATGCGGTTAAGAAACTAGTTGATTCGGTGGTAAATTTTCAAGAAAGATCGCGTGAAATAATTGCTGAAATGCGTGTGCTGTCAACTAAGAATGCGGACGAAATACGCGAGTCAGTGGAAGATGGAAAACAGCGAATGGCTAAAATTATCGCTCGCGGCGGTTCATTATCTCTTGCGCATAAAGTTTAATTTAAGCTAGGTTTGCGCGAGTGGTTGTAGAAAAAAAAGCACCCTTAGAAGACTTGATGGCGGCGATGGATGTCGTCGATACCTTGCGTCATCAAGAGGGACTTGTCGAGCGGGAGCTAGATACTGAAGCTCGTCGCGCAAGGTTGTTAGAGCGCTTGCGCGAACTCTATCAAGCCCAAGGTATTGAAGTAACAGATGATATCTTGAATGAAGGCATTCTTGCTTTAGAAGAGGAACGTTTTCAATATAAACCAGTAGAACAAAATTTTGCAACGCGTATGGCGCATATTTGGGTATCGCGTAAACGTTGGGGCAAGCCATTTTCTTTCTTAGCGGTGCTTGGCACTTTATTTTTATGCTTTTATATCTATACCGATGTGCTACCTGAGCGAGCAGCTAGAGAGCAGCTGCCGCAGCAATTGCAAACATCGATGTTATCAATCGAAGAGTTAGCTAAGCGGCCGGAGATTGTTGCGCAAGCACAAGAGCAATTGACCATTGCAGAGCAAGCATTACAAAATGAAGATTTTAATCAAGCTAACGAGATCTTGAATGAAATGGAATTAGTCAGAGAGTCTCTGCAACAAAGTTACACGATTCGTGTGTTATCCAAGGCTAACCAAAACTCTGGGATATGGCGAGTTCCAGATATCAATACCAATAGCCGTAACTATTATTTGATTGTAGAAGCCATCGATAATAATAATAACGTGCTTGAATTATCTATTCTAAGTGAAGAAAGCAATAAATACGTTGATAAAGAGCAATGGGGTCTACGTGTCAACGAAGAAACTTTTTATCAAATTGCTCAAGATAAACAAGATGATGGAATTATTCAAAGTAACACTGTTGGTGAGAAGAAGATTGGTTATTTACAACCAGAATTCATTATTCCTACGACTGGCGGCACCATAACAGAGTGGTGATTGATTGATGAATAATTTATGGAGTGGTAGTTCAGCATTACGCAGTATTGACGAAACCTTGCAGACTATTCGTAATGACGCAGTACGTTTGGATAATCAGTTGTCGCAACTTACACAATCTATTGCGAGTAATCAGCGTCAGCGCAACCAGTTAATTAATGGTATTGCTAAAGTAAGGCTTTCCTCGATTGAAAAAGGCGATTTGCTTCAGGTGATGTCGAGCGCCGACCGTGAAGCTGAAGAAATTCTAAAAAATCGTGATGCTGCCCTGAAGACGCTTAATGAGCAGATAGAGAAAACACACCAAAATGTTTTACAACGTGAAAAAAATCGAGAAGATTTATTAGATAGGTTGAATAAGGTTTCCCAACAAATTGTTGATGTTGAAGCGAGTGTGCAAGAAAAACTTAAAAGCGATAAAGTCTATTTAGAAAAGCTGAGTGATGCGACTGAGGTTGACTCAATTGCTCAAGAATCTAATCGTAAAGTTGAAATTGCTCTAGAAGACATGACGGCTAAGTCTGAACCGTACCAAGCCGATAAACTTTTTATGTATTTATATGAACGTGGTTTTGGTACTACCGAATATAGCGCTGGTTTATTTGCGCGATTCATGGATGGTTGGGTCGCTAAGTTAATAAATTATGAAGAAGGGCGTGTTAATTATTGGAATTTGAGTGAGATCCCAAAACGCTTAGAACAACATGCCGAACAAGCAATACAGCTTGCTGATGAAGCTCATATGGATGTTCAGCAATACGAGCTAGACCGTTTAAATGAAGCAGGTGTTAATGATTTAAATAAGCAATTAGATGTGTTGCGAGTTGAATTAGATCAGTTTGATGATGAGATAGAAGATCAAGAAACACAGCTGAATCAAAAACTCGAAGATCGGAGTCGCTTTACATCTGGGCAAGATGATTATTTAAAACGTAGTATTAAGAGTTTAACGGATGCTCTAAAGCATCAAGATTTACAAGCAGTACATCGCTATGTTACAGCCACAGCTTCTCCTACTGATGATCAACTCGTTTTGCAGTTACAGTCAATTGATGATCAACTTGACCATATTGAGGGTGATTTAAGTGATGTGCGAGGTTTACATGACAGTAAGATCACTCGCCTTAAAGAATTAGAGTCGGTTCGCCGTAACTTTAAAAATTCTCGTTATGATGATGTGCGCTCAGGCTTTGGTAATAAAGCGCTCTTGAGTGGTGTGTTAACACAATTCTTACAAGGTGTGGTTAATGGCTCGGATGTGTGGCGAGTGATTCAACGTAATCAACGTTATCGCAATGTAGGCTCAATTCCTGATTTTGGTAGTGGTAGTTTAGGACGCGGTTCGTTAGGTGATATTGCCGATATTCTTGTTGGTAGCGCGCAAAGAGCGAGCCGTCAATCAACTTGGAATTGGCCAACCCCTAGACGTGGTGGTGGAACTTTTCGAATTCCAACAGGCCGACGATCATCAGGAAGCAGATCATCCAGCCGCCGTTCTTCTGGTGGCTTTAAGACTGGCGGTGGGTTTTAGTTTAAGCTGCTATTATTTGGCAGTATTAATTTTAAGTGTTTTTTGCAGTATGTCGCCCGCGCAAAACGATTAGGATCCCACCAAGTACCAATATGCTAGCAATAACCAATCTTATTGTAATTGCTTCTTGTGCGAAAATCAGTCCACCAATGCCAGCTATAATTGGCACTAATAATTGCAAAACAGCCGCTAAGGTTACCGATAACTCGCGCAATGCTCGATACCAAATTGCATAGCCTACGCCAGAAGCAATAGCACCAGATAAAATCGCTAAGAGGGTGCCTTGTTGAGATAAATGGAAATTACTGAGGCTGAATAAAATTAATACCAATACGAATGGCAGTGTGCGCAAAAAATTAGAGGTAGTATCATGTAATGGAGTCCGTGAACCACGACCAATCAGGGTGTATGCACCCCATGCAATACCTGCTAAAACCATCAAAATAAAGCTATCAAAAGATGGCGTGTTAATGTTCGGCGCGACTAGATAGAAGAAACCAGCAAAGGCAATCAAAATACCCAACCATTCGAGGGAATGCGGTCTATTTCCGGATATCAAACTAATAAAAATCATAGTGAATTGTACTGATGCAAATAAAATCAGTGCGCCAGTGGCCGTGTCGAGTGAAATATAGGCAAATGAGAAAGCTGCCGCGTAAATAAATAGCATGAGTGAGGCGAGCCAGCTACCACTTGTTTTCAAGAGCGTTGCTGTTTGATTATCTTTACGTGAAACAACTACAATCAAAATCAATGTTGCGATGCCAGATAGAAGCCGTATGGAAGTAAAACTAGCAGCATCGATACTTTCATCACCGAGAGCTAGACGGCACAACACAGAATTTCCAGCAAAAGCTAGTAAAGCCAATGTTGTATAAAAGGATAGTTTTATTGGAATCACCATAAAATGATTTTATCGTCTTATTTTATAAATTAAGGGCACGGTAAAGGAAATAGATTATAACTTGATGATATGGATTTGCTGTAATTTAGATCGCGCACGTTAAGCCTAAAAAAGGTAAAATTAAACTATGAATTTTGTAGATGAAGTTGAGATAACAGTGCAGGCGGGTAAGGGCGGTAACGGCGCTCTAAGCTTTCGTCGTGAAAAATACATTCCTCGTGGTGGCCCTGACGGAGGTGATGGTGGTCGCGGTGGTACCGTCAGTTTGGTAGCTGTAGAAGGCTTGAATACGCTAGCCGATTTCCGTTACGTGCGTCATTATGAAGCGAAAAGCGGTAGTACTGGTGGTGGGAAACTTAAGAGCGGTATTAGTGGTGAAGATCTAATGGTTAATGTGCCGGTCGGCACGATGGTTTACGATTCGCAAACCGAAGAGATAATCGCGGATCTAACCGAAGTAGGTGAAAAAGTTACTGTTGCACGTGGTGGTGAAGGTGGTCTTGGTAATACTACGTTTAAATCGAGCACAAATCAGGCCCCGCGAAAAACAACTAAAGGTAAAGCAGGTGATGCCCGTAGTTTGCGATTGGAATTAAAGGTTCTTGCTGATATTGGTTTATTAGGACTACCGAATGCTGGTAAATCAACATTTTTACGCGCCGTCTCACAAGCAACACCGAAAGTAGCAAACTATCCATTTACCACCTTATACCCTGAGCTTGGAGTTGTCAGTTTAGGCATGGGGAGTAGTTTTGTTATCGCCGATATTCCTGGTCTAATTGAAGGCGCATCTCAAGGAGCTGGATTAGGTATTCAGTTTTTACGTCATTTAGCGCGTACCAAACTGTTATTGCATATTGTCGATATTGCCCCTTACGGTGACGAAGAAGCCAATCTTGCTAATGATGTCACCACAATTATTAGTGAGCTAACCCAATACAGTGAACAAACCGGTGCAGAGTTAGGTGAGTTAGATCGTTGGTTAGTGATTAATAAAACCGATGTTGTTTTAGATGAAGATCGCGATCGTATTCTTGAAGAGTTACTCTCTAAGCTGAATTGGCAAGGGCCAGTTTATCATATTAGTGCGATCAGCCGTCTTGGTACGCAAGATTTGTGTAATGATATAATGCAGTACTTAGAAAAAGATAAAAAAGCACAGCTTGAAGATGTATTAGTGTCAATTCCAAGCGACGCTAGCACGCAATAAAAAGTAAGTAATAAAATGAGCCGAGAAAGAATAAAAGAGTGTAAACGCTGGGTTGTAAAAGTGGGTAGTGCATTACTCACTGAAGGCGATGCAGATTTAAATATCGCTTTTATTAATAATTTGGCTGAGCAGATCGCATTTTTAAGCAAGCAAGGCATAGAAGTATTGTTAGTTTCATCAGGTTCAGTTGCTGCGGGCGTTAACCAATTAGGTATGGATAAACGCCCTGATACGATTAGTGAGCTTCAAGCGGCGGCTGCGGTAGGTCAAGCTTCTTTAATTCGTCAATATGAACAAGCATTTAAACCCTATGCTATGACGCTCGCACAGATTTTATTAACGCATGCGGACATCGCCAATCGTGAGCGTTATCTAAATGCACGTAGTGCACTAACTACACTGATTGATTTAGGTGTACTGACAGTGATTAATGAAAACGATACTGTTGCCACAGACGAAATTTGTTTTGGTGATAATGACAACCTTGCAGCACTAGTCGTCAACCTTGTTGATGCTGATTTATTAGTTATCTTGACGGATCAAGATGGCTTATTTACCACTGACCCCCGGACTGATGTTGATGCTGAATTACTTAGCGAAGTAAGTGCCAATGATGATAGTCTGATTACAATGGCTTCAGGTGGTTCAACGGTTGGCCGTGGCGGGATGGTGACTAAATTAACGGCGGCGCAAACTGCTAGTCGTTCAGGTGCCGATACAATTATTGCCAATGGTAGTGAAGCTAATATTATTCAGCGTCTTTATAAAGGTGAGGATTTTGGCACATTGTTTAAAGCTGATGAACGTCTTGCATCGCGCAAACAATGGATGGCTGGGCAATTAAAAATTTGCGGTAAAATCACCATTGATCAAGGGGCTGTACAGGTACTTAAAGAATCGGGAAAAAGTTTATTACCTGTAGGCATCAGTAAAACCGAAGGTAGCTTTAAGCGCGGTGAGCTTGTTTCTTGTGTTGATCAAAGTGGCAATGAAATAGCTCGTGGTTTATCGAACTACAATGCTGACGAGGCTAAAAAGATAGTCGGTCAAGCCAGTGATCAGATAATTGAGATATTAGGTTATGGCAGCAACACTGAGTTTATTCATCGAGATAATTTAGTATTAGTTTGATGTAGGTTTGTGGTTAGTTATAGCTTAGGTAAAAAAGGAGTAACCGCGCACAAAAAAAAGGCTCCTTAGGAGCCTTTTAGAATCTTAATAACGAATAATAACCTTACGTTATGCACCGATTAATTTAACTCGCTTGTTTAAACGACTTTTTAAGCGTGCTGCACGATTTTTGTGATGCAAGCCTTTAACTGTCGCTCGATCAATTAGTGATACTGAGCTCTCATAAGCAGTTTTAGCCGCAGTTTTGTCGCCAGCTTCAATCGCTGCGTCGAGCTGTTTGATCGCTGTACGTACACGTGCTCGCTGCGAATGGTTTTGTAAGCGTCGAACTGTATTTTGTCTTGCGCGTTTACGCGCTTGTGGGGAATTTGCCACTGTATTTTTACCTCATAAAATCGAAACGGGAATATGCGGATTTTGTTGCGGATTGTCAAGGGATCAAATGGTTTTTTTAAGTTTTCCTTATCCAAAGAGATAGTTGTAAACAAACGCTGTAAGGCAGAATCAAGCTGCGTAATCCAGTTTGGTACGATATAGTCACAGTAATAATTAATATATTCTAGCTAAAGCTTTCGAGCCTCGGTCATTAATGTCCCGCAAACTCCTTAAATCTACCGCTATAGTCAGTTTAATGACTTTAGTTTCACGTATTAGCGGTTTAGTACGTGATGTGGTGATGGCGAATCTATTAGGCCCAAGTGCATTGGCGGATGCGTTTTTTGTTGCGTTTCGGATTCCTAATTTTTTACGTCGTATTTTTGCAGAAGGCGCTTTTTCGCAAGCTTTTGTGCCTGTTTTTTCGGAATTAACGGAACAAAACACATTAGAAGCCAAGCGCTTTGTTAATGCCAGTACAGGGATCTTGGCGTTAGCTACTCTAGTATTAACGATAATAGGTATCGTTTTTGCTCCGTTTATTGTTTCAGTGTTCGCGCCAGGTTTTACTGATGAACCTGAAAAGTTTCAATCCACGGTTAATGCCTTACAAATTATGTTCCCATATTTGTTTTGTATCTCTTTGGTCGCTATGTCGGCTGGAATACTAAACACGGTGAATCGTTTTGCCATTCCTGCGGTGACACCGGTAATCTTAAATTTGTGTTTAATTGCCGCAATGTTAGTACTAGTGCCGTATGTTGATAACGCTGCGCAAGCATTAGCAATAGGGGTACTAACTGCAGGTTTTGTGCAGTTGTTGTTTCAGCTGCCAAGTCTTTATAAAGAAGGGTACTTGCCTAAACCTATTTTGCAGAGAGATAACCCGCATGTGACTAAAGTATTCAAACTTATGTTGCCCGCTGTGTTTAGTGTTTCTGTCGCGCAGGTAAACATGTTGGTAAATACATTTTTAGCTTCGTTCTTGGTTACCGGTAGCGTGTCATGGCTTTATTTTTCTGATCGGTTAATGGAATTTCCTGTTGGTGTATTTGGTATTGCCTTAGCGACTGTAGTGTTGCCAAGTTTATCCAAGGCGCATACGTTGGGTACTACACAAACGTTTTCCGATATGATGGATTGGGCATTGCGATGGGTCGTGTTGATTGCTGTACCAGCCACAGTAGCCTTGTATCAACTAGCTATTCCGTTATTGAGTACGATGTTTCAATACAACGCATTTAATGAACAAGATGTTGTTATGTCAGCGCAAGCATTAAGAGCTTTTGCTATTGGTGTTTGTGGATTTATTTTTGTGAAAGTTTTAGCGCCAGGTTTTTTTGCTCGACAAGATACGAAAACTCCAATGCAAATCGCCGTTGTAGCAGTTGCTGTTAATGTTGTCTTGAGTATTATTTTAGTCAAAACCATGGCTCATGCTGGTTTAGCTTTAGCCATTTCCATCGCTGCCTGGTGTAATTCATTATTACTGCTATTTGTTTTAATTAAGAAAAAGATATACGTTCCGAATCAAGGCTGGTTATGGTTTTTGTTGCGTGTAGCGAGTGCGGTGGTGTTAATGAGTCTTTGTTTAATGTTTTTGAATAAACCAGATGAGCTTTGGTATGCACAAAGTTTGTGGCAGCGCATTAGTGATTTAACTCTGATGGTAACAATATCAGGGCTTGCGTATTTTGCCGTCTTGATTTTATTAGGTGTACGGCCACATCAATTATTATTACGACCCTCAGAATAAAAATGAAAGTCGAAATAGCTCCTTTTGAAAAATTGTTTAACCTAGCTGAAGCAAAAGATTTATTGTCGCTGGTGCAATCTATTACGCAAAAACATCAAGAAGAACTTACGCCTATTCAAGATCGTTTGAACAAGATGTTATCAAATGATCCAAGGCGCAATAGCATTGAACATGAGTATGAACAAGTAGTATCGCGTTGGAAAGCCAAGGTTGAAAAATTAGGTGCTAGCGTACATGGCTTATGGGTAGTAGAGTTTAATGTCGGAGAAGGCGCATTATCGTGGCGTTACCCAGAGCTAGGTTTAAAGCATTTTAGGCGCAATGGAGATGACTATACGAACCGTATTAAGTTACTCGATTATATTGAAGAATGTGACCCTGATTGGGCTCTTTGAGTCTTTGCGTGTAGATATGAATGTTGCCGATAAATTGATTTCAGGTATTGCACAGATTGCAGAGCAGCATCGTCCGAGTGTTGTCTCAATTGGAAACTATGATGGTGTGCATTTAGGCCATCAACATGTAGTTAAAACGTTGCTACAAAAAAGCGCAGAACTTAATGTGCCGTCTACTGTCATTACTTTTGAGCCTTTAGCTAAAGAATTTTTTAATTCTGCTTCAGTACAACGCTTAACATCGCTAGAGCAACGTGCAGAACTTTTATCTGCGTTAGGCGTTGACCAAATTGTGGCAATTAACTTCACCCAAGAATTTGCTGACTATTCACCAGAAAAGTTTACTCAAGATGTCTTGCTTGATGGTCTAGGCGTTAAATACTTGTGTGTAGGAGATGATTTTCGTTTTGGTAAAGATCGCGCTGGTGATTTTGATTTTTTACAAAAAGTGGGTCACCAGAAAAATTTTAAAGTTGAGTCGCATGCTACCTTTGAGCTGGCTGGTGAACGAGTCAGTAGCGGTCGTGTACGAGAAGCATTGATCGCTAGTGATTTTGAGTTGACTGAGCAACTACTTGGGAGACCCTATTCAATTAAAGGAGTAATTACTGAAGGTCAGCAAATAGGCCGCACAATTCAATTCCCTACTGCAAATATTGTATTAGATGATTATCTTATGGCCGTTCAAGGAGTGTTCGCTGTACGTTGTAGTTTAAATGAAAAAGAAGGTTTATTAGAAGGCGTGGCAAATATTGGCCGAAGACCAACCGTTGACGGTAAGCAGAATCGATTAGAAGTGCATATCTTTGATTTCAATAAAGATATTTATGCACAAACATTAGATGTGCAGCTAGTAAGTAAGATTCGTGACGAGAAAAAATTTGCTGATGTAGATCAGTTACAAAAACAGATAAGCATTGATGTTGATACGGCTCGAAAAATATTCAGAAAGGTAAAATAAGTAATGTTTTTCAGTGCTTTAATCTTTGATTAGATTAAAATACAGGCGTTCAAGCAATATCATCGTTTTTCTATAAAAGTTGTTCTATAAATTAATAATAATTATAAGCATTAAATAAGATAAAGAGTTATGAGTAAAGATAAACCGGGTAGTCAGTACAAAGATACCATTAACCTGCCAAACACCGCTTTCCCAATGAAAGCAGGCTTGCCGCAACGTGAGCCAAAGATTTTAAAAAAATGGCAAGAGCTAGATGTTTATCACGAGTTACAAAAACAGCGTGCGGATGCGCCAACGTATATTCTGCATGATGGCCCTCCTTATGCGAATGGCAATATTCATATCGGTCATGCTGTTAACAAAATTCTTAAAGATATTATTGTTAAATCACGTAATTTAGCTGGCTATCGCACACCCTATATCCCAGGTTGGGATTGCCATGGTTTACCAATTGAAATTCAGGTTGAGAAGAAACACGGCAAAGCAGGGCACAAAATTGATAAAAAAACCTTTCGTGAAAAGTGTCGAGAATATGCGCACCGTCAAGTAGAGACGCAAAAAGTAGATTTTATGCGCTTGGGTGTGCAAGGCGATTGGGAGAAGCCGTATTTAACGATGGATTATCAAACAGAGGCAAATATAGTACGCAGCCTCGCTAAGATTGTCGATGCAGGGCATTTGTATCATGGTTTAATGCCCGTGTATTGGTGTCCGACTTGTGCATCGGCTTTAGCTGAAGCTGAAGTTGAATATCAAGATAAAGTATCACCAGCGATTGATGTAAAGTTTAATGTGATTGATGTTGCAGAGTTTGCTAACAAAATAGAAATCGATGCGAGTATTTTAAAACAGCCAGCGGTCGTGATTTGGACAACAACACCGTGGACTTTACCTGCTAATGAAGCGGTTGCCCTGCACCCAGAATTACAATACGTGTTAGTGCAGGCAGGCGATGAGCAATTAATTTTAGTAGAAGCCTTGTATGAATCAGCTTTGGCTCGATATGAATTGACCGAAGGTCACAAGGTGCTCGCCCGTTTTGCTGGCGCGGCATTAGAAAGAATAGAACTACAACATCCATTTTATGATCGTACTAGTCTGGTGATTTTGGGTGAGCATGTAACAACTGAAGCAGGCACCGGCGCAGTGCATACCGCACCCGCGCACGGTGCAGATGATTTTGCTGTAGGCAAGCGTTATGATTTGCCAGTTAATAACCCAGTCGGATCAAACGGAACTTTTTTAGAGTCGACTGAATTGTTCGCTGGGCAGTTTGTCTTTAAAGCTAACCCTTTGGTGATCGAAACACTGCAAGAAAAAGGCGCATTACTGCACAATGAAAACTATGAACATAGTTATCCGCATTGTTGGCGCCATAAAACACCAATGATCTACCGTGCGACAGCGCAGTGGTTTATTGGAATGGAACATCTTGAAGGTGATCAGGGACTACGTTATCAGTCTTTGCAAGCGATTGATGATGTCACGTGGCTGCCCGATTGGGGAAAGGCACGTATTACTACTATGGTCGAAAATCGCCCAGATTGGTGTGTTTCGCGTCAACGTAATTGGGGTGTGCCTATTACTATTTATCTGCATAAAGAGACTGGCGAAATGCATCCTAATACTATTGAATTAATGGAGCAGGCGGCATTAAAAATTGAACAAGAGGGTATGCAAGCATGGTATGACCTTGATGATGCTGAGCTATTAGGTAGTGATCTTAACGAATACGACAAAGTTTTAGACACCTTGGATGTGTGGTTTGATTCTGGGGTAACGCATAACAGTGTTGTAAACGCGCGTGAGCAATTAAATTTTCCAGCAGATTTGTATTTAGAAGGCTCGGATCAACATCGTGGTTGGTTCCAGTCTAGTTTATTGAGCAGTGTCGCTATGAACAATAGTCAGGCGCCCTATAAAACAGTGCTGACGCATGGCTTTGTCGTTGATAAAGATGGCAAAAAGATGTCTAAGTCATTAGGCAATGTTATGTCGCCACAAATGGTATTCAACTCGTTGGGTGCAGATGTATTGCGTCTGTGGGTGGCGTCAACTGACTATCGCAGTGAAATGACGATCTCTGATGAAATCCTCAAACGCACCAGTGATTCATATCGGCGTGTCCGCAATACTGCGCGATATTTATTAGGTAATCTTGACGGTTTTGATTCCGCCAAACTTGTAAAGTTTGACGACATGCTTGAGCTTGATCAATGGGTAGTGAATTATGCGAGTGAAAAACAGTCATTAGTCACTGAACTTTATAATGACTTTCAGTTTCATGATGTTTATAAAGAGTTGCATCATTTTTGCGGGGTAATACTCGGTGGCTATTACCTAGATATAATCAAAGACCGTTTGTACACCATGCCTAAAGGTTCTAAGGCAAGGCTGTCTGCGCAAACTGCAATGCATCATATTTTAGAAAGCTTGGTTAGAAACATCGCACCTATTTTGAGTTTTACCGCGGAAGAAATATGGGGCCTTATGCATGGAGAGCGTGAGCAAAGTGTTTTATATGCGACTCACTACGAAGGTTTTGCAGACATTCCATCAGTAAGCACTGAAGATAAAAGTAGCGATTGGCAAACGATACAAGCGATACGCAATGAAATTAACAAACAAATTGAAGTCGTTCGTAGTAACGGTGCAATTGGCGCAGGTTTGGATGCTCAAGTAACAGTGTTTGCCGATGAAACAGTATTTTCTATTTTGAATCGTCTAGGCGAAGAGCTACGTTTTGTCTTTATTACTTCGGATGCTAAAGTTTTACCGCTTGATGAAGCGACAAGCGAATCAGTCAGTACCATATTGGATAACGGCTCAGGCGAGCAAGAGACTATAAAAATTCTTGTAACACCAATGGATGCAGAAAAGTGTGTGCGTTGTTGGCATCGTCGACCTGAGGTTGGTGACATTACTGAACACCCTGAATTATGCTCACGTTGTGTTGAGAATATTGACGGCGCAGGTGAACAACGTTTATATGCCTAAAGCAAAAAACACGCACCTAAAATGGCTTTGGCTAACACTTGTTGTTTTTATTATTGACCAATTAAGTAAGTATTGGGCTGAGCATATTTTAGACCGAAATGTAGTTACGGTTTTTCCTTGGTTTGATTTTTCACTTGCACACAATACTGGTGCTGCCTTTAGCTTTTTAAGCGACGCTGGTGGCTGGCAGCAAGTGTTCTTTTTTAGCTTAGCTGTCGTTGTCTCGGTTGTGTTAGTGGTCTTTATAACTAAATTAAAACAGCATGAGCGGCATTTAGCGATTGCTTATAGTTTAATTATTGCTGGTGCTTTGGGTAATGCGATAGACCGTGTTATCTATCAGTATGTGATTGATTTCATTCACTGGTTCTATAATGATTGGCACTACCCACATTTTAATGTAGCCGATATTGCTATTTTTATTGGTGCTGGCTTATTAATCTGTGAGGCATTTGGTAAACCATTTTTAGATAACAGAGAAACGCAGAAAGAAAAACAGGTAGACGGATGAAAATTTTATTAGCAAATCCACGTGGTTTTTGTGCAGGTGTAGATCGTGCTATCGATATTGTCGAGCGTGCTTTAGATATGTTTGGAGCACCGATTTATGTCCGTCATGAAGTTGTACATAACCGCTTTGTGGTTGATGACTTAAAGAATAAAGGCGCAGTATTTGTTGATGAGTTACATGAAGTACCCGATGGCTCGACTGTTATCTTTAGCGCTCATGGTGTGTCGCGCGCAGTTCAAGCGGAAGCCGCTGGGCGAGATTTAAAAGTTTTTGATGCGACGTGTCCGTTGGTGACTAAAGTTCATATGGAAGTTAAACGTTATAGAGATCGTGACACAGAAGTCGTGATGATTGGTCATGAAGGCCATCCTGAAGTTGAAGGGACATTAGGGCAGGGTAAAGAAATTCATAAACCGGATGCTGGCATGCATCTAGTGGAACAGCTTGATGATGTGGCAAAGCTAGTTGTGAGTGATGCAAACAACCTTGCTTATGTCACGCAAACAACTCTTTCAGTTGATGATACGCAAGTTTTGATAAATGCTCTTAAAGAACGTTTCCCAAAAATACAAGGGCCCAAAAAAGACGATATTTGTTATGCCACGCAAAATAGACAAGATGCAGTGAGAGCACTATCCGAAGATGCCGAAGTCGTTATTGTTGTGGGGTCGCCTAATAGCTCTAATTCGAATCGCTTAAAAGAGCTTTCAGAGCAAATTGGTGTTGAGAGCTATTTAGTTGATCAACCACAACAAATTAAAGAACAATGGTTTGAAAATATTAATGTGGTTGGTGTTACTGCGGGAGCATCTGCACCAGAAATATTAGTCAAACAGGTGATAGATCAAATAAAAGCGTTTGGCGGCAAAGTAGTCAATGAGGCAAATGGCCCGATTGAAAATGTGTCGTTCTCTTTGCCGATTGAATTGCGATAAATTACTTGTTATTTATTCTTATAGTTTCTAGTTGCCTGTTTCCTATTATTAACAACAAAACCTTAAGTTCTCCAGCAGTTATCAGTCGTGTCACTAGCAACTCCACCAAGATTTCCAGTAGCTGCTCTTCGTCCTCGGTGATCGATTGTCATTGTTTGACATAAGTCGTCATTAGCTTGAGAAGTGCCGGGTGTAGGAGTTGCAGTAATTAGAAAACACCATAGTGACCCATTAGTTGTACAGTTATTAGGGTTAGTGATTCTTAGTTGATAGTGTCCTTCCCTTGAATTAAGGTTACCGCCGCCAGGGTTACAAATATTTGCTGCAATTGCATCATTTTGATTTAAATAGGTACTTGGTGATTCAGTAGTAAACCACCTAGCTTGTGCTGCCGCACAATCTAAAAGTGCATCGGTAGCATCAGCTCTTCTAGATTGGGTGATCTGGGATAGATAACTAGGAATTGCAATTGATGCCAAAATCGCAACTATTGCAACTGTAATCATCAGCTCGATAAGAGTAAAGCCACGTGTTTTTTGTTGATTATTAATAATCATAACTATTCATCCGTCTTTGCAATAAGTTAGTTGCAGTAAAATTTAAGTTTATTGAAGTATCTCGCGCCAGCCAGATCGAATTGTTCGAGAGTTACCGATTTGAAGAGGTGAGCCGTCGCCATTAGGGTCGATTCGCTGAGCTGAGCCATCCCCATTTGGTGCTATCGCTATGATTCCTTCTCCACCACCTGCTTCAGTGTCAAACAACGCTGAGGTATCTGCCAAACCTCGCCCTAGGTCAATAGAGTTAATAGCTCGTCCACTACTATCAACGCCGAGCGTTGCAGAAAAACCATCGGTTGTTCCGGTTGTTTGGTTAAGGGCAAAAAACATAGAACTTCCTTCACCACCGATACAAATATTATCTCGATTTAACGAGGATGGTGTAAATGTAGTAAAGAAAAGAAAGTTTTGTACAAAGACCAGGTCTGTTGCTAATCGAGCAGTTGGGTCACCGTTAATAATCGGTTGTGGTAATTCTCTAAACCAGCCACTAGTATTTTCAACAATTAGTTGACGCAACTGGTTAAAATTATTAGCAGTTGTAGCACCAACAGTAACAGGGGTGACTAAATCGCCTGTTTCTACACCCGCCGGTATAATACCCGTAAGTGAGCTGTCATCAACATTAAAAACTTCCACAGTAGTAACATCTACTAAGTCTCCTTCGAGAACAGTGTTATAGGTTAATAACTCTGAGTTTTCACGAGTAGGGTCAAAAGTAGCGTTGCCTAGGTTATTTAATGCTGCTTGGTCAACCGGTTCAATAATTCCATACAATCGTTCTGTATCAGCGATAAAGTCGTCATCTTGTTTTTGATAGATGCCCGTACCAAAGAAAACCCAACTGCCTAAAACATTAGCGCCGATTTCTTCATTACTAAGTGGTAGAGGTGCACTTCCAATTGGACGGTCAGCGTCAAATAGAAGGCTAAATGAATCATTTGCACTTGGTCGAAAACGATATAGCGCACCTGTTTCGATTAAATCGTCTCCATCGGTTCCAGACACAGCGGCTGTTGCTGATTCTGTACCAACTGTACCAAAATAGATAACATCATCATTACGAAAACCTGGTTCGCCAAGATCCCAATCTCGAGTAGCAAGACCGCCGACGAATGATCTTTCTACAGGGTTTCCGCTAATGAGCACTTCGTCCATATCAAGACCAGCAACGGTATTAGTTTCAAGGTTATAAGTAAATACTTTGGCCGTTTCACTTGTTTCAAATGTCCGTAAATCATTTGGCCCTGAGCCGAAAGCTAACAACCACTCACCATCAAAAATTGTTGATGGGTCGCCACCAACTGTACAGTTGTTAGCACAATCGTAATACAACGTAGGTTGGGAAGTTGTAAAGTTTAGGTCTGGATGGGTAATTTCTGCCAATAAAGTAGGCTCCCGTTCTGGATCAGTTATGTCCATAACAATATAGGCAGAACGAGCTGTATCCGCATCACCATTTGCCAAAATTAGCGGGAAATCACCACCACCCAAGCGCATGCCAACAACTAAAATAGTTCCCCAACCACCAGGGTGAACGGCGTCATCCGGGAAAATTTTTGCTTCAAAAACTTGTGGATCACCGTCTACATAAAATACATGCGAGTAAAAGTTGCTGGTTAACCATTGTAAGTGAGGTAGTAAATTCCCTGGTGCATATGCCCATATCTCGGCTCCCAAGTTATGAGGTGTTGCAGTTCCGCCTGTTGGTTGTTCTAGGTATCGTACAGAAAGCTGATTAGTTACCGGAGACACAAAATCTTCTTGAAAGCCAGCGTTAAAAGCATGTAGTAGTCCATCATTGGCACCAATATAAGCCATTGCACGGCGATCTTCATAAAGCTCTCTAAAGGCTGTATAACTGGTATCACCAAATACCGAATCGTAATTTTGGGTAGGTTCAGCTACGACAACCGGTGACGAATTAACGATGTCACCCAAGCGAAATACTCTCTCATCTGTCGTGCCTGGGTTTAGCCTTCGATTACGAAATACACTTGAGTTCGGGTCATCAAAGCCTCTAGTAAAGTCGATAACATCTTCAGCAATCTGTTCTGTGGCAACACCGAAAAGTTGAAAATTAGTTGGGCTGACGTTGCCGCTAACTAAATCTACTTGCTCACCGTTATCTACGTTGCCATCATTGTCATTGTCTAAAAAGGTAAAAATGTAACGAGAGGGTCCAGTCGTGCTTGCAGCCGAATTATAAATCCGTTGGTCAACAATACCATTATTATTATAAGAACTTAATTCTTCATCTGCTTCCCAGAGAAAGTTAATGCTATCCGTAGACTGTTCTGCACCGAGTAGAGTAAGCTGTAATATGCCATCGTCAAATTCAGGAGCGCCATTGGCGTCTAGTACAGGTGTTAAATATTGAACGGTTACCTCTTCAGTCGTTTCATTGAATGCATATTCGAAGGCGAGGTCTATATTGTAATCATCGAGCTCAGCATTACCGTTAGTATCCTCTCGGAAAAAACCAAAATCATCGATAAAATGAGAGTTAAAATTGCCTGACCAAGTGACTTCGTTAAGATCAGCGTCGGTTTGCAACTCTGTATAACTTGCTTGCACAATAATATTGGCAAAACCATTGGCATTAGTGAAATTAGCAATCGATGAACTAGATCGATCTTGTTGTTCTAAAATTCTGAGTAACGAACGCTCTAAGGAATCAAACAATGTTTCTGGATTGATTACCAAAAAGAAGTTATCAGGTTGACCATCAGGTCCTGGAACACCAGTGATGTTATTAATCGCATCCCATTCATCGATTTCGTCCGGAGCAGGCCCTGTTACTCCGTTTATCAGATTATCTTCAGGTGTATTCTCAGTAAAACCGCCGAACTTGGCTGCATAATAGAGGGGGGATTCAAGGTTTTCTGTGTTGTTGGGAGCAATTGAAAAAGTATGTGATTCAGGTCCTGCTTGTGTGTTGGCGTTTAATTCTCTAATGCCATCACCGCCACCGTTGCCATTAATATTGTTTACATTATCGGGTAATTCTGAAATAGCTCTGCAGTTAGTACAACCAGGTACATTCGCAAACGGTGATGTAAAGTCAGCTCCTGCAATACCTGAGTAAGCATGAAAACCATCTTCAGTAGTTCCACTGGTAACAAAGCCAAATAGTTGTCCACCACCAGTTGATTCCGCGACAGCGGTAGTAGTGATAGTTATTTCATCGCTAGTTTCATCCAATACATAATCAATTAATCCCCACATATCTTGGTCATAGTCACCGCCTTGTTCACTGTCTTCCCAGTTTACGTAGTAACTTGCTGAAAATGTATTAGTGTTACCAATACGTTGGTGAGGTTGAACAATTTTAAAATCGACAAGAGCTCCACCACCATCACGAGGATCGCCATTGCCAATTTCTAGAAGTCGATAGGCCGGTAAAATAGTGATTTCTTGGCCACCGTCGGTGCGTGGAACAGTAATCACAGGGGTGTTCGTTGCCAAGGAAATAGCGAATGTATCCAGTGTTTGATTGCCATCGAGATCCGCACGTAAATCATTGTTATGAGCATAATAGGCGATTCCAGCCATCGCAAAAGAGCCATCGACTGTCGGTGCTTCAGGGCATAAACCAAATGCATCGCTTAAAGAATTGATTTGTTTTGCGGTACAAAACTCATCAGTATCTGCGCCAGTTCGACCTATAAAAAATTGATTACCATTGATTCCTTCTACGGCACCTACCATATCAGTCCAGGTATCAGTTGTACCCGCACCAGCGGTTATATTGCTACCATTAATTCCACCAGGCACACCAGTAATATCGATATCATTGTCATCATAGGAGCTGACGCTAGCGTTGATTACAATCGTACTTAAGTCTGTACATTGGTTTTCATCAGTAAGCGGGTCAACAAAGCTCGCGGTTGTTAAGCCACTAATGAAAGAATTGTCGTTTGCCTGAAAGTTAGGGTCTGGGTTCAAGCCCGCGAGATAGCGTACTGTCTCTTTATAAATTTCAGAGATAGGATTACCCCAGAAGTTACAATCGCCATTTGGGATGTCGTCTAATTGAAATCTACAATCATCCCCAGAACCATTGCCAAAATAAGTATTACCGTTATTGCCGTTAAACTGAATACCGTATGCGCGTAACTTTTCCAAGGTTTTGACAATACTGTCGTCGTTGTCTGCGAAAATAAAAGAACCATCAGTGGTAACAGCAACCTCGTCAGTGAATGGACCAGGGTTTTTACGTAATACTCCGCCTTCAATATTATTTTGATAGGAGCCTGTCATTAAACCAAAATTAATTAATCCTGAGTCACCATAGGTTTGCAGAATACCGATGGGTTTAATATTGCCATCTGGGTAAAGTTTACAGTCCTCAGTACCAACTAAGCCATCCACACAAACATCTAAGCGCGCAATAAATTCAGCATTTGCACCTGTGTTTTCATCAGGATCACGTTGCTCAGCATCAATACCAGATTGAATTGTGACAGTAGAATTGATGTCTCCCACCGTTCCGAAAGTAAAGGCTTGATTGGAATTGTTAGCGTTTCGTTTTTCGTCGACCCAAGTGCATTGCCAACGTTCATTTGCGCCCCACAATTGAAAATTGCCTTCGGCGGCACGAATCAGAGGAGGCTCATTACTTGTTTGTGAGTTTCCGGCAGCGTCATAGGATGTATTACACAATGTAAGGCCTTCATTCGCGTTGTCGAAGTCATCATTGTTACCACCATTAGTGCCATCAGTTCTAGTATTGTTGAAAGGTGTTAAAAGAGCTAAATCATCACCATTATAATATTTGGCAAAGGAGTGCGCGTCAGTGGGTAGGTATGCGCGTTCTAATACCGTTTCTGAACTTGTATCAACAACTCGACTGCCGCCATACATAATTTTACGTAGGACATCCATTCTTGTCATGGTCGCCCAATTTAAAAAATTACCACTCCATTGATTACCCGAGCAGTATTTGTCAGCCGTTACTGATTGGGGTTGAAATTTGTTAGCGTTATAAATATAACACTTAAAGGAATCAAAATAGCCAAAGTAGTCAAAGGTATGCTTATAGGTTGTTTCTATATTTGGATTGCCGTCAGCATCCACATCACCGGTATCGGGGTCGAGATCGGTGTAATCATTGTAAGCTTTAAAGAAATATTGATGGTCTCGAGACATGCTAAGCATGATTAGTGGCGGATCAGATTGCTCACTACTTGGAGGTACAGCGGTATAATCAGAATTGAACTGAGAGTAAGCAACATTACTGTATGCTAAAAACGACGATATAATCGCGGAAAAAAACATGACCCTCAATTTAGCAAGCTTTATCGAGGTGACTGATTTAATTAAATTTGATGGAATGCTCATAATCTGACTCTTTTATGTATCATAAAATGTTAATTAGTAATTACTTAACTGTTACTTAGTAAAAATCGTTTAGCATGAACTGTTAGCAAAAGCCTAAGGTACTCTTACCGTTGATTGCAGCATCACTGCTGCTTGTCGTGCTGGTGTACCGGCAACCGCCCTGACTGTGATACGAAAAACTTTAGGGTCTGATGCACAAAAAGGCCACTCGTCGTTAGGAGCAAGCACTTTTCCGGTAGCTGAATCGGTTGCACAATTGGTTTGATAAACCCCGGTAAATTCAGGCCTATCATCAAAATTTCTTTCTTTAATAGAAACGTTACCCATAAATTCAATAATAAACCTTGGAGCTTCATAGACTCCTTCTTCTTCTAAGTCAGAGTCGGCATAGTTACTGTATTCCATGTATCGGCCAGGGGTTTCGAAAACATTAAGGGCAGTGTCTTCCCATCGTTCACCGTCAGTTGGAGGTGATAAAGGAGAGTTAAACTGGGCTGGCGTACATAACCCGCCTGTAATGCCTGCTTCGCAATTATCACCAGGGTTAATACCACCATCAGGCCTAGGAGCACCAAAGAAAGCAACTCGAGTGCCACCAACAATACCATTCGTTACAAACCTTTCAGCATCGTTTAAAGTGGCTTCAGCAGCATTAAATGCAACTTGCCTTAAACGCAAATTGCCAGTCATTTCTTCCTGTAATGTTGCAGTATTTAGGGCGGTTACACCAATTAATGTCATCACAAATAACAGAATTAATGCCATCGGTAAGGCGATACCACTCTGTTGCAGACGGTTGCTAAAATTATGCATATCTATAGCCCTGTATTACGTAGGTGGATTGTGGAATTACTAACATATCTCAAAAAGTTATCATTAGGCGGATCGATTACCGTGCTGTCGAGAAGCGTGTATGTCAGGGTATTATCAATAGGAGTCGCTTTGCCAATATCTGGCGATCGAACTAATAAGCCGATTTTGACACTTTTAACGTTAGCGTAATTGTTAACTTGATCGGCACTAACATAACTATTAACGACGCCATCACCATTCGAATCCTGTCCATATAACACCTGCATATTTTCTACACCTTCAACTAGCTCTACTGCAGTTGCACCGCAGTCGCCGTTGATCCCGCAAGAAGAGGAGTACTGATACAGTGACGGGATTCCGCCTTGGCCCGTACCAACAAAGAATATATTAGTATCTACACTATATATCGTGCTGTCTTGTCCCCAACTTTTTTGCCAGCGAAATGACGCGTTTAAATCATTACCAGGGGAACCTGAATCTGCAATTGAAATAAATGCATCGGATATGTCCGCAGTATTTTGAAAAATATCAATACTAGAGCAATCCGCGATCTTCAAGATTTCACCCGTTTCAACATTACTAGCGGCAGGAGTGTTTCCATCTATATCAACGACAGGAAGCAGAAGTCCTGTTTGACCAGGTTGATCATCAACATAGATATCTAGAGGCGTAGATATAGACGCTGCAATAATATCGCTACCAACAATAGGTTCAAAGCCTGCGATTGTTGCAGGCAAGTTAACTGCTGTAGGCGCTACATTCGTTGCACTTCTGATAAATTGACTATCCCATGAAGCAGCACCCGCAGTATTAGCTGCTTGTGCTGTAGTTAATTCAGCAGCGGTAAATGGATCGGATAATGACTGGTAATCTAGTATATAGGTCTGACCAATGCCTGTGCCACCAAACTCCCAACCAAAGACAGCATGCTCTATTGATGGGATATATGCGTCACTGTCAAAATTTAGGAAGTTTCTAACAGAAACATCGTTTGAACAATTGGTGTATCCAGCGGATCTAATGTTGCGAGTCAGAAAACTGAACGCAAAGCGCGTGTTTTCCTGTGAGCGAGATACTTCTGTAGACGCTCTGAAAGTGCTCTGAGAGCTTGCGAAAATAGTTAGTACTATGCCTATTAAGAATATGCCAAGCACCAAAGCTATTAAAACTTCGGTAAGAGTAAAACCTTGTTGTCGTTTGAATTTAGCCATTTTGTTTTCTATAAAGTTACTCTGAAAGAAAAATTTCTAATCGCATCAATATCAGCGCCATCTAGATCAGTACTGTTCGCAATTTGTCGCCACTGCAAACCAATCTCGAATTGCCTTTCTACTATTCCGTTGGGGTTAGTGCGATCCGTTACCATGATGCTACCTTGTCCAGAAGGTAAGGCGCGTGCAACATCTTGAAGCCATATGTTCTGGTCGTATTCAGCTATCTCCGCTGGAGAGCAATTGTTAACAATGCAATCTCGACCAGCAGGGTTAGGTGTTGCAGTGAAGTCAAAAGCATACCTGGTATCGTCACCTCCGACATCGCCATTAAGATCAGCATCTATAGCATAATCACGGTTAGCTTGTAGGCGGTTGGCCATGTCATCCGCGAGAATGACTGATTGAGTACGACCGTAGGCACCAGCTGAATAATTAAGACCAGCAATTTGCATTGCCGCAATACCTAGGCTACCTGCCGCCATAATTAATACAGTCACTAGAATTTCAACTAATGAGAAACCTTTTTGTTTATCGATATTTGATTTTGCTTGCAGAGCGTTTTTTTGCATGTTTGTATTACTTGCTAGGTCAATGTAAGTTAAGTGATTTATGAGTCTAGTTGTGTTTGACTGAGCCCCAATTATGCTGGAGTACAATCTGTATCTGTGCCGGATGCGCTAGTACTTGTTTGGCGGACTAGTCCAGCGGCGTTAATGGTTATGATCGAGCCGAAATCTTCGCCTCTGTCATCGCATACAGCTATCCTGATAGGAGCAGCATTTAATAATTCGCCTTGAGCTGAAAATGCCAAAACATTGTCATTATTGTTAGAAACTACATTGACAGAGTTATTACTCGCATCACGCACGCTTTGTAGCATTTGTATTTTTGTGGCGTTATTATTTGCTGATCCTACTTGCTGTATCTTTTGATTATTGAATCGGTTGTTTGGAACTGTTACAGGGTCTCCTTCAAGTAAGGTATAACTCAAGAGTTCTAAGTTCCAATCGAAGTTGGTTGTGCCGCCAGTTCTACACGAAATTCCATTTCCGTTATTATTGTTTTGAGTTCTTGTCGATCGACATAAAAAACTTCGATTACTAGTTGTTATGGCATTGTTACGAGTTTTTTTAATCATCTCTAGCAAACGCAATGACTCAGTGTCAATTCGAGTGTTTTGGATAAAGCTAGTAAAACTTGGAGTTGCTAAAGACAACGCAATGGCGATAATTGCAACTACCACCATTGTCTCAATGAGTGTAAAAGCACGCTGGCGGTCTTGTTGACGGTAATCTGTGTTTTTAATAACTTTATGCATGATGTTTTGCAAAGGTTTGGTGTCTCGTTTTATATCTATTAATTACTGTGAATTTATTACTTTGAATTAAAATCATTCTACATATCGTACAATTTACAGGTATCTTATGGGTGTTCAATAGTCAAAAAGATAAACGGTATGAAACTTAGGTTGAGCGGTAATAATGTTGCTCTTTTAGTTTCGTTTGATATGGTGAAATGTTAAAGACATGAAAATGCCAGACATTTGTAAAAATAGTTCGATACTAACGATCATTGTTTATGCTGAGTTGGGGGCAATTTTTTTATCATTATTTAAACGTGATGATTGGAGCCTTTCATTACTTGGCGTTTATTCTTTTTATATTTTGTGGATTGCGCTTGGAACGGCTGCACTAATATGTCTAATTGATAAGCGTTTTAAAGTACAAAATGGAGTGTTACTTTTTTGTGCTGCCTGCTTGACTACTTTTTTGGTTGTAGAGGGTTTTATTTGGTTTGTTAAGGCGGATAGTTTTGTTGGAATTGAAGGTACTCATACTTTCATACAACGCTTCTTCTTATTGTTAATAGCAGGTTTCTTTTTAGTGCGTATTTTTCAATTAATGGATGTCTTGGAGCAAAGGAATGCAGCAGAGTCGCAATCGCGCATGCAAGCATTGCAATCGCGTATTCGGCCTCACTTTCTGTTTAATAGCTTGAATACTATTTCTGAGCTGACTAATAAATCACCAAAACAAGCCGAACAGGCTATTAACTCATTGGCGATGTTATTTAGGGCGAGTTTAGAAAACGAACAACGTTCACACAGTCTTGAAGGCGAGATTAATCTATGCAAACAATATTTAGAATTAGAAAGCTGGCGCCTTGCCGAGCGTTTGAATGTTGAATGGTCTTTGGAAATTCATAACTTAGCAAACCATCAAGTGCCAAAATTAATTCTACAACCCCTTATTGAGAACGCGGTTCTACATGGCGTGCAAGATGATGGCAATATTGAGATTAAAATCGATGTGCGTGAATCTAAAGAAAATATATCTATTGTGATTGAAAATACTAAAGGTAGCGGTAGTGCTTTAAATCAAGGGAACGGGATCGCTATTGATAATATTCGTGAACGTTTGTTTGGGGTCTATGATGACAAACATACTTTTAAGATAAGAGAGAGTGACACTATTTACCGAGTGTTAATCCGATTCCCGAAACAGCCTGTAGGTTTTCGAAAATGAGTATACGAGCTCTTGTTGTTGATGACGAGCCGCTTGCGCGCGAGCGACTGCAGCGGTTATTAACAGAGCAAGGTGTGGAAGTTGTTGCTCATGCGAAAGACGGTGTTGAAGCCTTAGAGATAGTTAGTGAGTATGATGTCGATATTATTTTTTTAGATATTAATATGCCGAAGATGACAGGCTTAGAAGTTGCTGATAAGTTGTCAACGATTAAAAGCCAAGTACCATCAATCGTTTTTTGTACTGCCTATGACGAGTTTGCTTTAGATGCTTTTAATACAAATGCTGAAGCATATTTGTTGAAACCTGTGGGTGCTGAAGCACTATCTAAGTCCATCGAACAGGCAATGCAGTTAACTAAGTTGCAGCTAAAATCGGTACAAGAACAAAGTTTGCATGATGTACTTCCAGTAACGATAGATAATGTGGTAGAAAATATAAAATTAGCTGAAATAGCTTGTTTTCAATCAATCGATAAACATGTGTATGCTTTTGTAGAAAACCGTAGTGAAGTTTTGATTAATTATTCATTGGTACAATTAGAGGAGATGCTTCCAGATCAATTTTTACGGGTTCATCGCAATGCGCTTGTTAATATTTCGCATATTACTAAACTGTTAAAAGATGAAGCTGGTCACACTCAGGTAATTGTTGGCAGTGGTTCAAAATCTTTGCAAGTAAGTCGTCGTCATTTACCTACAGTGAAGAAATGCCTTACCAAAAATTAGTTTTATTTGTTTGCATTAGTTTATTAGCTGCGTGTGCAACCAGACCACCATCTAATCCTGATAATTTATGCCAAATATTTCGTGATAACCCGAGCTGGTACCGATCTGCTAAATCTAGTGCAGCTGAATGGGGCGGGCCTGTGCATTTGCCTATGGCGATTATGTATCAGGAATCAGGTTTTAAGCATAATGCGCGGCCACCAATGCAATACTTTTTGGGTTTTATTCCTACTGGGCGAGCAAGCAGCGCCTATGGGTATTCACAAGCGTTAACTGGTACTTGGGCAGATTATCAACGGGAGATAGGTTCGCGTTTTCGAGATCGTGATAACTTTTCCAATGCTTATGACTTTATCCAATGGTATATGCATAAAACAACCACAATCAACAATATTTCTAAATGGGATTACGATGCCCAGTATTTGAATTACCACGAAGGACAAGGTGGTTATGCGCGAGGCACTCATAACAGTAAGCAATGGCTATTAAATGTCGCGCAGCGGGTTGACCAACGGGCTAAAAATTATGCTTCGCAATTACTACAGTGCCAGGCTGAATTAGATAATCGGCGCAGCGGTTGGTTCTTCTAAGTAGCTTTTATTTCTCGTTGTCGTTTCTTATTCGTA
>CAZFEM010000001.1:49215-59075 GCA_964517515.1 uncultured Gammaproteobacteria bacterium
GCATTACTCAACACATTATTGTCAGCAGCGACATCGCCATTTTTAACTTGCTGGTATTCATTAAAAATACCTAGCATGGCTCGACAAAAACGTTCTATTTCTGCTAAAGATTCACTTTCTGTTGGTTCAATCATTAATGTGCCGGGTACTGGAAAACTCATTGTCGGGGCATGAAAACCATAATCAATTAAACGTTTAGCAATATCGTCTACACTCACACCATGTTCTTTCATTGGGCGGGTGTCGATGATGCATTCATGCGCAACTAAATCAGACTCTCCAGTAAATAAAATCGGATAATGTTCTTTTAAGCGTTGGGCAATGTAATTAGCACTTAAAATGGCGCATTGAGTTGCTTTGCGTAAACCTTGCGCACCCATCATGCGAATATACATCCATGAGATTGGTAAAATACTGGCGCTGCCAAATGGAGCTGCGCTGATCAGAGCGCCTATTCGTTCTGCATTGTGACAGTCTTCTGGTAGAAAAGGTTCTAAATGCTTACCCACTGCAACTGGACCAACACCTGGGCCACCACCGCCGTGCGGAATACAAAATGTTTTATGTAAATTTAAGTGTGACACGTCACCGCCAAATTGTCCTGGCTGTGCGACACCGACCAAGGCATTTAAATTAGCGCCATCAATATAGACTTGTCCACCGGCTGCGTGCACCGCAGCGCAAACCTTGGTGACGTCTTTTTCAAACACGCCATGGGTTGAAGGGTAGGTGATCATTATTGCGGCAATACGGTCTGGATATTGGTCAATTTTTTCTTGTAAGTCAGTTAAGTCGACATTGCCTTGTTCATCGCATTTGGTAACTACAACTTGCATGTTTGCCATTTGTGCGCTGGCAGGGTTAGTGCCATGTGCAGAGTTGGGGATTAAGCAAATATCACGTTGAAAGTCGTTGTTTGCTTCGTGATAGGCTTTTATTGCTAGTAGTCCGGCATATTCACCTTGCGAGCCAGCATTAGGCTGCAAAGAAATCGCATCATAGCCAGTACATGCACATAACATGGCTTCTAGCTCGGCAATCATGGTGCGATAACCTTGTGTTTGTTCGATCGGCGCAAAAGGGTGAATTTGACTGAATTCAGGCCATGTCACGGGGGTCATTTCAGTCGCGGAATTTAACTTCATCGTGCATGAGCCGAGCGGAATCATTGAGCGGTCAAGAGCAATGTCTTTGTCTGCCAGTCGGCGTAGATAACGCATCATATCTGTTTCACTATGGTAATCGTGAAATACCGTTTGCGTCATGAAGCTATCAGTACGTAGATAACTAGTAGGGAGTTCGTCAGTTAATTCTAACTCTTGTGTTGAGTCGCTGAAGCAACTCAATAACGCCAAAATATCGTATTCATCACAGGTTTCGTCAATTGAGATAGATAGTGTTGTTGCGCCATTTCGATAATTTAGGTTGTAACCAAGTTCCAGTGCTTTTGCGTTAATGGTTTCAGCTTGCTCGGTTGTTATTGATAGCGTATCAAAAACGATATCATCACATTCAAAGCCAGCTTTTTGTAAACGTTGCGCTAAAGTACGGGCTAATCTATTAACCCGTAATGCGGTTGTTTTAATACCTTGCGGGCCATGATAACAAGCGTATAGAGTGGCCATAATGGCTAGTAATGCTTGTGCAGTACAGATATTAGAAGTCGCTTTTTCTCGACGAATATGTTGCTCGCGGGTTTGCAATGCTAAACGATAAGCAGGGTTGCCATGCACGTCTATTGATTGACCTACAAGTCGGCCAGGCATAGAGCGTTTGTATTTATCTTTAACAGCAAAAAATGCTGCGTGTGGTCCACCAAAACCGAGCGGCACGCCAAAGCGTTGTGAGTTACCAACCACGATATCGGCGCCTAATTCACCAGGAGATTTGAGCAGGCTAAGTGCTAATAAATCACTCGCCATAATAACCAGAGCTTTAGCATCGTGTGCTTGCTGGCAAAGGCTTTGTAATTGGCTGACTGAACCACGTGTATCTGGGTATTGGACTAATACCGCAAAAATGTCATCCCAATCGGTATCAAGGTTTGGTTCGGTTTCATCAAATTCAACGAGTTCAATGCCCAGAGGCGTGGCTCGTGTTTTAAGGATCTGTAGAGTTTGTGCGTGACAATATTTTGAGACCAAGCATTTGTTACGCTTTCCTTTAAGTGCGCGATGAGCCAAAGTTAATGCTTCGCCAGCGGCAGTACCTTCGTCTAACAGCGAGGCATTCGCAATGTCCATGCCGGTTAGTTCGGTGACCATGGTTTGAAAATAAAAAAGTACTTCTAAACGGCCTTGTGAGATTTCAGGCTGATACGGTGTATAAGCGGTATACCAGGCTGGGTTTTCCAAAACATTACGCTGAATTACCTTGGGTGTGTAAGTGCCATAATAGCCTTGACCGATAAGACTTTTTTTAACGACGTTTTGCTGAGCTATTTCTAGTAGTTCAGCAAGTGCTTGTTCTTCACTGACTGGCGCGGTAAGTTTCAAGGCGGCATCATCAGCAATTGATTCTGGAACAACAGCAGTAGTTAATTCGTCTAGTGATGAATAACCGAGTGTATCTAACATGTGTTTGATGTCAGAGGTGGATAGACCGATATGGCGGTCAGCAAAATTTGAATTTTGATTAGAGTTAGACATAGATGACTTTGATAATTTGTGTTTTAAAAAATTAACTTGCTCGGCCGTTTTTAATAAAAGGATAAGGTACTACTTGTGCTTGTAAAAATTTCTTACGTACTGCTATTAGGACAGTCTGACCAAGTTCGAGTTCTGTGGTGTTTATGCGCGCTAAAGCAATTGATTTTTGCAAAGTTGGTGAGAAGGTACCGCTCGTAATTTCACCAATTTCAGCGTGGTTGAAATGAACTTTTTGATGACCGCGCAATACTCCTTTGTCGAGCAAAACTAGTCCGATCATTTGTTTGTTAGATGATTTAAGGCAGGCTTCTTTACCAATGAAGTCGCGGTTGTCATTAAGTTTCACAGTCCATGATAAACCTGATTCTATTGGGTTATTTTGTTCGTCTAAATCATTACCATAGAGAGACATTCCTGCTTCTAATCGTAGTGTATCTCTGGCACCAAGACCGCAAGCTTGAATGCCTGCGTTAGTGAGTGTGTTCCAAACTTCGATGGCTTGATCTTTAGTAATGATTAATTCAATACCGTCTTCGCCGGTGTAACCAGTGCGGCCAACAAATTGCTGATTGTCAACACCAAAAAAACTTCCTTGAAAACGGTTTAATTTTTGAATTGTATCGACTAACTCAGTTTCCAATAATTTACTGCATTTGCTCAGAGAATTAGGGCCTTGCACCGCAATAAGGGCAAGATTGGGGCGCTCGGTAAACTCAACAGAGTAGGCTTGTGCTTGTTGCTTTATCCAAGCGATGTCTTTATCACGAGTCCCTGCATTGGTGACCAAGCGACAATGTTCATCGTTAAGGTAATAAACAATAAGGTCGTCAATAACACCGCCGTTTTCATTTAGCATGCAAGAATATAAAGCCTTACCGGGTTGTTTAGTGGCTTTAGTAATATCGTTAGCTAATAATTTTGATAAAAAATTGATTGTCTGCGCACCGACAATGTCCGATACGGTCATATGAGATACGTCAAACACACCGCAATCATTACGCACGGCATTATGCTCCTCAATTTGCGAGCCATAGTTAACGGGTAAAGCCCATCCACCAAAATCAACGATTTTGGCATTCAATCTTTGATGGTGAGTGTAGAGTGGGGTCTTTTGAAGATTGCTCATAAGGTGTCTCTTAATCAGTGTGACTTATTAATCGGCATGACTTAAAAGTCGTTGTCACATACAGGTTCGCGCTTGTCTTATGGCCAACACAAAAACTGTGTTTTAGCCTACTTAGCGCTCCTCTGTCCGGTTACCTGAAAGATTACCCCTTCGGTGGATTGTCTTGTGTTTTCTATTAAAGCTCTAAAAATAAAACACTCAATCGCTCTCCAGAGACGACGTATATCAGCTTTGCGGTCCGTTTGCCTGAGCGGTTACGAGCACGTTGCGCCTTCGGCGGATCTTATGCTTAAAATAGTAAGCAAAGACCTCTCTTCCACAAAGAATTCGTCGAGCAGGGATTATAACCAAGGCAATGAATAAGTTCTATGTTGATATTGTGATTGTTGGGCTACTTAGGTGTATTATTGCGTTTTATTTAGTTCTGAAACCGTGATTTGTCAAAATGGAAAAACCCGTAGCCGCACTTTTATTTGATTGCGTTGACCAGGTAGGTATTATTGCCTCGCTGGCTAATTTCTTTTCGCAACGTGAATTGAATATTTCGCGATATGAAGAGTTTGCTGATGATGGACATTTTTTCTCTCGTTTAGAGTGGCCAGTAAATCATCGCTGGGAAGGCGAAGAGGCATTCAATGAAGAGTTTCAAACCTTCGCGGATAGTTTTAAAGCATCTTATTCCGTTAAATTCATCAATCGTAAGCAAAAGGTAGGTTTGTTTGCTTCTAATCAGCCACATGCTTTGATTGAAATACTTAATAAACACGAAGCGAATTTTATTCCTGGCTTGGAAATTAGTTTTATCATTGGTAATGATCAATCAATGCAAAGGATTGCGGATCGTCATGCAGTACCATTTTTTTTTATTGCTACGGATATTAACGCATTGACTTATGAAGAGCAGCAAATGGATATTGTGCATCGTTACCAGCCTGATTATATTGGTCTTGCTCGTTATATGAAAATTTTGAGCGCTAACTTTATTGCACGAGTTGGTTGTCCAATCATTAATATACATCATTCTTTTTTACCTTCTTTTGTTGGCGCTAAGCCTTACCAAATGGCTCATGATCGAGGGGTAAAGTTAATTGGTGCGACATCTCATTTTGTAACAGCTGATTTAGATCAAGGTCCAATTATCGAGCAAGATGTAAAACGAGTTTATCAAGGCTCTTCGGTACAGAATATGATTAAAATGGGTCGCGATATAGAGCGCCAAGTATTTGCTCAAGCAATGCAAAAAGTACTGGAACATAAGACAATTGTGTTTAAAAATCGAACGATTGTTTTTAACTAAAACACTCTCTAAAAAAAGCTTATGTCTGCTATCAAAAATGCTGCCTTAGCATCGCAAAATATTCAACAATTATTGGATCAAGGCGTAATTAAAACAGCTGAAGCGATTGCCAGTGATCAGATTCAACCAGCGAGCCTTGATTTACGTCTTGGTACAGTTGGTTACCGCGTACGCTCTTCGTTTTTACCGGGTAAACATCGAACAGTCACAGAATGTTTGGATGAGATGGCAATGCATAAAATCAATTTGGATGATGGTGCTGTATTAGAAAAATCGTGCGTCTATATTGTGCCATTGCTAGAAAGTTTAGATTTGCCCGAGCATCTCAATGCGGGCGGTAATCCTAAAAGCTCTACCGGTAGGCTTGATGTGTTTACGCGTTTGATTACTGACAATGGTGTGGAATTTGAAAAAGTACCAAGTGGTTATAGCGGTCCTTTATATGCTGAAATTGCACCACTCACTTTTAGCGTATTAGTGCGTAAAGGGTCGCGCTTATCGCAACTACGTATTCGCAACGGTGATTCTAATATTGATGATCTAGAGCACTTAGCGCTACAAAAAAAATATCGTTTAGTTGACCGAGGTTTACAACAGAGTGATATTAAGAATGGTGTGCCAGTGAGTGTTGATTTATCGGGTAGTGCTAGTAATGGCTTGATTGGCTATCGAGCTAAACGCCACTCTGGTGTGGTTGATGTCGATAAACGTGGTGCATTACCAAAGGCGTCATTTTGGGAACCGATACGCGCGGATTTGAGTGACAGTGATAAACAACTTATTTTAGATCCGGGTGAGTTTTATATATTGGTTTCTAAAGAGGCGGTGCATGTTCCATTAAATTATGCTGCAGAGATGGTTGCTTACGATACTTTAGTTGGCGAGTTTCGAGTTCACTATGCAGGTTTTTTTGATCCAGGGTTTGGCGCCCCTGAAGCAGGTGGTATAGGCTCTAGAGCGGTTTTGGAAGTTCGTTCTTTTGATGTGCCTTTTTTACTCGAAGATGGTCAAAATGTAGGGCGCTTAGTGTATGAGCGTATGCAAGAAACGCCTGATAAGTTTTATGGACAAGATTCTGGTTCTAATTATCAGTCTCAAGGATTGAAATTAAGTAAACACTTTTTGTGATTTTTACTGCATATATAAATGCTCTATAAAGCTAAATCACCCCTGAGGGTGATGTGCGAAGTGTTTTTTGTTTGGTAGGGTACTAATTGATTCAATGATTGGATCGTTGCTCATGGAGAGCGAAAACTAATTTAATATGGAGATTTCTCATGAAAATGATTTCAAATAAAAACAGTAAGCAAAAGTGTGGTCTATTAAGTAGTAAAGTAAGTAGTAAAGTAAGCAGCAAAGTAATTAGTAAAGGTTTTACCATGACTGGGCTTATGGCATTAGTCATGTTCAGCTCACAAGCGTCGGCTGCGGAACCGAGCCAGTGTCAAGGTTTAGAGAGTGATGCTTGTATAACAGCTACAACTTGCAGTTGGGTAAATGGTTACGAGCGTCAAGATGGCCGCAAGGTGAGTTCTTTTTGTCGTACTAAAGCAGTGCCTAAATCAGCGGCTTCAACTTCATCGAGTGAGTCAGCAATAGAATTGCCACTAAAATCACCATCGGCATCAGTAACAAATAATTAGTCTTATACGTTTATTGCGGTAGGTCGGGTTCTTTATGAATCCGACCTGATTTACTCAGAGGGTTATTTATCAGAGGCTTACTTACTAGAAATTTATTTAGCAGCAATAAAAATACCGCGTTTTGGAGCTGGGTAACCTTCAATAGTTTTACTTGGATCTAGCGGGTCTAAAAAATTACTTAATGAGTGAAAAGTCATCCATTCGGTTGAACGTTGTTCAGCCGTAGTTGTTGTGTTTTGATCTACGCATTGAGATTTCTTAAAACCAGCGTGTTCAAGTAACTCAAGAATTTTATTTACCGTCATAATGCTCCACACATTACGCATTTGTGCATATCGATCTAATGAATTTGCTTTTGGGCTGAGAATGCCATGATCACTTTCAGAAAGTTTATCTTCGTCGATAATCAATGTTTCTAATATTAATTCGCCACCAGCTTGCATTAGGTTTGATAGTTCCATGAGATGCTCTAACGGTTGGCGGCGATGATACAAAACACCCATAGAAAACACTGTATCGAAGTAAGGCATATCAGTCGGCATATCTTCTATCCCCAGCGGTAAAAAATCAAAACTGTCTTGTTGTGCATAACTGTTTATGACTTTATGTTGAACTAAAAAACGGATAGATGGATCAATACCCATTACATACTCAGCGCCCGCACCGAGCATGCGCCAACAATGATAACCAGTACCACAACCAACATCGAGTACCCTACGGTTTTTTAAATTCTGAATATGCGGAGCCAAGCGTTGCCATTTCCAATCGGAACGCCACTCAGTGTCAATATGCATACCAAAAATATTATAAGGTCCTTTGCGCCATGGCGATAAAGCAAGAAGGCCGTCATGCAATTGTTTAAACTGTTTTGCGCTTAATTCGTTTTTTTGTCCAATTGTTACGGTATCTAAATCGAAGTTTAACTCCTTAGTTTTAACCTCAGGTAATTGATTAGTAATTGCCAACCACTTAGCTAAGTCACCGTGTCTATTTGGATTGGTTCGTTGCAGAATTTTAGTTTCAAAATGATCGCGCCATTGATAAAACTCGGGACGGGCAAGAAAGTCTTTGAAGTCGATCATTTAATCGCCAAAATAGAAATGAATTGTAAGTTTTGTACCCAAGGCGTGATTGTCTTGAACCCGACTGACCGAAGTCTTTGTATGTGTGCGTTAAGTGTCTCAGGAATTAAGACATTTTCGATAGCGTCACGTTTTTGACTGATTTCAAGTTGAGTGTAACCTTGTCGTGCTTTGAAATTATGATGAATGTTTATCATCCTGTTATTAGTAGTAGTGTCATCGAATTTTATTTTTTCAGATAAAATTAAAGCACCGCCTTTTTGTGTATTGTTGTAGATGTTTTGCAGTAATGGATCACGGTCTTGGAGTGGAATGAATTGCAAAGTGAAATTCATTAAAACTAGTGCAGCTTGTGTTAATTTAAATTGACGAATATCGCTACATTGAAGTGAGAAGTTAATTTGCTTTTCATTAAAATAAGGTTCAATTAATACCTCAGCTTGATCAAGCATCGCTTGTGAATTATCGATCCCAATGACAGTCGTGTTTGTCTTTTGCTTAGCTAAGCTCGATGCGATTGCGAGCATTCCTGCTCCTAGAGAACAACCTAAGTCATAATAGTTTGCTTTATCGAAAGTGAATTCTTCTACTAAAGAAGGTAGTAATTCGAGAATTTGTTGATAGCCTGGTACAGAGCGAGCGATCATGTCTGCAAATACTTCAGCGACTTGTTCATCAAAGGTGAACTTGCTTACAGAGCTTTGTTGTTCTTGATAAAGGTTGTCACGGTTGTTAACCATAATTTATAAGCAACTATTTGAAGTGAAAAAAGCTCTGACATTATAATAGATCTTTAATTCTTACATGAGGGAAGAGTGATGTTAAATAGGCAATTGAATACAACAAGGTTAATTATTAAGCGAGATAAGTTAATGAGAGACTGTTGTAATTTTGTTGTCGCCGTCACTATTGTATTAATAGGAACGCAATCGGTGCAAGCGGCTGATAATTTTTGGCAATCACCACTGCTCAGTAACAGCGTTAATATTCAGAGTAGTCAACGTGTGGCTAGCGATGTAAAGCATACAGCAGCCTTATCGCAGTTGAACTCTGATAGCAACAACCCAAGAATACCGACTAATTCTTTTCAATTAGAACAAGACTTGTCAGAGACATCTTCGATTGCAGTTGGTTACGTGCAAGGTTTTGATCAACGAGGATATAATTTTGGTTTTAGCCAAAACAATCTTAGTGTTTCTTACTTAACTGGTGCCGGAGAAAACTATGCTGAATTTGCTGGAAGTTTGGGTGGCATTGAACAGAATCTGTTTCATGCTGGCTTACAACAAAGTTATCAATATGATGGGTATGCGGTTGATTATAGTGCTGGTAAATACGGTCATTTCCAGTTCGGTCAGGCAACACTTACTGCCGATGGCTTAGCTGGTCGAAAAGGGCGTTATTTCGAATGGAATAATGAACGCTTGTATGCGCGAGTAAGCCAATACCAATTGGCTAGCGATGATGTTGCGCAAGGTTTTGATATTGGTCTTGCCTTAGGCAGTAATAAACAACTTGGTTTTCAAACTGTACAGCTTGAGAATGGTGGTCGTTTAGACAGAATAAGATTGCAATTGAATGGTGATTATTCACGCCAATATTGGTTCGATTTGTCTTCGCACAGTAATCCATTTTTTAGCGATAATGACGATTACCGTGTGATGTTTAGCTTTCAGTCTATAATTAGGGGCTAGAGAATTAGTTAGTTACCAAGCGCAATTAACAGAGATAGAGCCTGCAGCTTCGGAGGAAGCTACGAAAAAAATAGCACTTTTAGACGTAATGTTTTTATAGGTCTTGGTGTTGTTGCTGGCGTAGCACTTGTTAGTTCTGGTAGCAGAGACCGTGATGACGATCAGTGTTTTAGTTCACAACAAGCTGCGGCGTTTGATGTGCTAAATCGTGTAAACCCATTATCAACGGCGGAAAATCGTGAATACGGTGGTTTTATAGTATTGAATTTAGATGGTAGCTTCTCTCGAACTGATACTGTGATCAGTAATAATTTTAGTGTTAATATTCCCTTTTCTTTAATTCCAGCGGGAACCAGTGTATCCGCACTTA
>CAZFEM010000001.1:59175-64422 GCA_964517515.1 uncultured Gammaproteobacteria bacterium
AGTGTTAATATTCCCTTTTCTTTAATTCCAGCGGGAACCAGTGTATCCGCACTTATCCATACTCATGCTGCTTTTGATCCGCGTTTTGATAATGAAAATTTTTCTCCTGCGGATATTGAAGGCGTTAACAGTATCGGCGTTAATAGTTATTTAGCGACACCTGCTGGTCAGTTTAGATTATATTCAATTGATACGATGAGAGTAACTACTTTGGGCAGTATTGCTAATTAAGGTTTTATGGTTGAACAGGTTTTAGCAATTGTTGCGCCGCTACTCTTTATTGTTGGGGTCGGTTATCTATATGGACTGCGTGCAAAACCAGCGATGGAAATCACTAATCATCTGGTGATTGATGTTTTTATGCCAGCGTTAATTTTTCACGTGATGGTGCAAGACGACTTTTTTCCAAGCGAATATTGGGCCTTAATAATAGGTGGGGTATTCGTTATGTTGGGCTCAGGTTTGCTTGCCTACTTTTTTGCTAAAGGACTTGGTTTTGGATGGCGCTCGTTTGTTCCTGCGGCAATGTTTTCCAACTGGGCAAACTTAGGTCTGCCTCTTTATGTCTTCTCCCTAGGCGAAACTGCTTTGGGTGGAGGGATTATGCTTGTTGTAGTCGGAAATATTCTTTGTTTTAGTATTGGTACATATATTTACTCAAATCGGTTATCAATTTTCGAAGTACTAAAGACGCCGATTTTGTTAGCCGTAATTATTGGTGGCTTAGTCAACTTTGCAAATATATCTGTGCCTGAATTTATTTCTTTGCCAATTGATATGTTAGGTCAAATTGCAATTCCTCTTATGCTTTTTTCTTTGGGAGTTAGGTTAACAGCGATTACGTTTAATGATTCTCGAGAAGCTTTTATGATTGCGCTTTTTTGTCCAATCGTAGGTGGCACTCTGGCTTATCTTATTTCACTTGCTTTACCGTTATCAGAATTGCATCGAAATATTTTATTATTGTTCGGTATCCTTCCGCCAGCGGTTGTTAATTTCATTTTAGCGGAAAAATATAATAACTCGCCAGAGAAGGTCGCCTCTATGGTTTTAATTGGTAATATGGTTTCTGTATTGTCAATCCCTATCATGTTGCTATTAGTATTGCAGCCAAGTTAAAAAGAAGCGTAATGCTTGATTTTTTTCAATAGCAAGGTAGTCTTAGCCCTCAATATTACAAACGCGTGCATCCTCAGTTGCGTAATAATAAGCAAATAATAAGCAGGTAAAATGAAACAACAATCCAGCTACAACTATGATGAGTTAATTGCACACGGCAATGGCACTTTGCCAGATCAAGGTGCATCCAGGTTACCTTTGCCGCCAATGTTAATGTTCGATCGCATTGTTAAGATTAATGATAACGGTGGTTCTTTTGAAAAAGGTGTAGTGATTGCCGAACTTGATGTGAAACCCGATTTGTGGTTTTTTGATTGTCATTTTAAAGGAGATCCAGTTATGCCTGGGTGCTTAGGTTTAGATGCAGTATGGCAACTTGTTGGATTTTTTCTCTCATGGGATGGTGGACCTGGTAAAGGTCGAGCTTTAGGTGTTGGGGATGTGAAATTTTCTGGCCAAGTAGAGCCTGATGCGAAGTTAGTGCGTTATGAAATTAATATGAAAAGAATTATTTCAAGGCGATTACATATGGGAATTGCCGACGCGAAGGTCCTATTAGATGGTGAAGTTATCTATACGATGACTGATCTTAAAGTGGGGCTATTTGAGACATAAGCTATAAACGAGTTTAATGAAATTTTTGATTAAAAAGAGAATAATTTGGAGTCAACTATGCGTCGAGTAGTCGTGACTGGAATGGGTGTGGTATCTAGCCTCGGTAACAATATTGCCGAAGTAACTGATAGCCTTAAGAATGGCAAATCAGGCATCGAGTTTTGTGAAGATTATGCTGAGTTGGGAATGCGTAGTCAGATAGCCGGGCGTGTCCATATTGATACTACAGAATTGATTGAGCGCAAAAAGCTTCGCTTTATGGGTGATGCTGCCGCATTTAGTTATATTGCTATGCAGCAAGCCATTGAAGATGCTGGTTTAGATTTAGAAGAAATCAAAAGCCCACAGGTTGGTTTAATCACAGGTTCTGGTGGCGGTTCACCTGCGAATAATGTTCTTGCTGCTGAAATTGCTAAAAATAAAGCAGTAAAACGTGTTGGTCCATACGCAGTACCTAAAACAATGGGTAGTACTACTTCCGCTTGTTTATCGACTTTGTTTGGAATTCAAGGTACTAGTTACTCGATTAGCTCAGCCTGTTCTACCAGTGCGCATTGTATAGGTCATGCTGCTGATTTGATTCGTGGCGGTCGGCATCACACAGTTTTTGCTGGTGGTGGTGAGGAAGAACATTGGACAATGTCTATTTTGTTTGACGCGATGGGAGCAATGTCGAGTAAATACAACGATACGCCAACACAAGCATCAAGAACTTACGATGTAAACCGAGATGGTTTTGTGATTGCTGGTGGTGGTGGAATTTTAGTATTGGAAGACTATGATCATGCGATTGCACGTGGCGCTAACATTGTTGCTGAATTAGTTGGTTTTGGAGCAACATCCGATGGTTTTGATATGGTGGCGCCTTCTGGTGAAGGCGCAATACGTTGCATGCAGCAGGCTATGGAAACAGTAGATGGTGATATTGATTATATTAATACTCATGGTACTAGTACGCCTGTTGGTGATGTCAAAGAACTTGAAGCAATCAAGGCAACGTTTAAAAATAAAATTCCTTATATTAGTGCAACTAAATCTCTTTCTGGTCATGCCTTAGGTGCAGCCGGCGTGCATGAAGCTATTTATTCTTTAATAATGATGAAAGAGAAATTTCTAGCTGCTTCTGCCAATATTGAGGAATTAGATCCTGCCGCAATTGATGTGCCCATTCTAGTCGAATCGGCACAACAAGAGGTGCGCACCATTATGTCCAATAGCTTTGGTTTTGGTGGTACTAACGCGACTTTAGTGTTCCAAGAGACTTAATTAACTTAGCTAGTTTTCTCACCGTGCTTTTACGTTAGCCGAATTACAATTGCTTTAGCTAGTAAATTAACGGTTTTAACTATGACGGCAAACCCAAACGCAACTCCCAACCCTACTATCCTTGGACTGTGGCTAATGTTTTGTGCTGCCGTGGTATACCTGATGATCGTTGTCGGTGGTATTACGCGCTTAACACAATCAGGTTTATCTATGGTTGAGTGGGCGCCTATTATGGGGACTCTTCCTCCTATTGGTGAAGTTGCTTGGCTCACTGTTTTTGAAAAATATAAAGCTTTTCCCGAATATCAAAAAGTCAATATTGGTATGAGCTTGGCTGAATTTAAAAACATTTTTTGGTGGGAGTATGGTCATCGAGTATTAGGACGAGTAATCGGTTTGATTTACTTACTACCCTTACTGTATTTTTATACTAAAGGACTAGTGCCAAAACATTGGCGTTTGCGCTTGTTTAGCCTTTTCATACTTGGTGGCCTGCAAGGTTTGATGGGCTGGTATATGGTTCAAAGTGGCTTAGTAGATGTACCAAGAGTTAGTCAATATCGTCTAACTGCACACTTAGGTTTAGCGTTAATTATTTTTATCTGTATGTTTTGGTATGCGCTAGATTTTTTACGAGGAGAGCGTAAAAGAGATCAAATTCAGGTGAGTTCGATATACCTAAAAATAACTAGTGTGAGTGTGCTAATTGTTTTTTTGATGATGCTCAGCGGAGGCTTTGTTGCTGGTACAAAAGCAGGTTACATTTTTAATACTTTTCCAACTATGAATGGTGAGTGGGTGCCTCAGCAATGGTTAGCCATGACCCCTTTATGGCGTAATTTCTTTGAAAATGCGATTACCATACAATTCGTACATCGTGCTTTTGCGATAGGCGTACTGGCTGTTGTTTTAACTGTGTTTTTGTTATCAATAAAACAAAACTTTAAAACATATGCGCTGATTGCTTTAGCAATAGTGATTTTACAAATTATATTAGGGATTTCCGCATTGCTTATGCGTGTACCAGTTGCATTAGGAGCTGCTCATCAAGCAGGTGCGGTAGCACTATTAGCTTCTTGTTTATTCGTTACTCATATCGCTCATAAATATAAGTAACTTATACATCAGTATATGAAAGGTTTGATTTCGCGGCGATTTTCAAAAACAGTTGATGATGTGGAACTGTCGCTAAATCTTTTCTGAGACTGAAGTCATTATTCGAGCGCTAAACTGCATTAAATTAATTATTGGAGTTGGTAACTCCGCTGCACCATTTTCTATTGCCATCGCCTGATGTTCAGCCTCATCTATTGCCATTTGATTAACAATTGCGCGACTAATAAGGTCTTCTTCCGGTAGGCGACCTAAGTGTGACTCTAAATGAGCGACAACTTGTTTTTCAGTTTCTGCTAAAAAACCTAAACTCCATTTATCACCAGCTAGACCCGCACTAACACCAATAATAAAGGAACCAAAATACCAAACAGGGTTTAGATAACTTGTGTGACTATCTAATTGTTTGAGGCGTTTGAAACACCAATCAAGATGATCTACTTCTTCGTCAGCGGCTTGCTGCATTTTTTTTCTAACTTCGGATGAGCGAGATGTTAATGCTTGGCCCTGATAAAGCGCTTGTGCACAAATTTCGCCTACATGGTTTACGCGCATTAATGACGCTGAGCGTTGTTTTAAAATTTCATGCTCAGTAATCGGATCTTTTGCAAATTCCACTGCTGGGGAGTTACGTTTAGCTGTTGGTTGAGCAAATAAACTGCGCAAGCCAACATCTAAACTAGTAATGATTTGGTCAGTAAAAGAATGTTGTTTTGTAGTCATATTCGCAAGAGCTAATTTTTCAAACAAAAATTTTAGCAAATTTGTTAGATAGTTTTTTTGGATGACTCTATTATATGTAAGAAAAATTAGGGATGACTAATCGAAAAAACATGAATAATAGTTATATCATTAATAACATAGAAATATAAATTAATAAATACAATGACTTACAGAGATAGAGATATTTTGTTAAAGCTGTTTTTACTTTGACACTATTTAAGCGTTGACGAATAATATTGTTATTGAAATTGATTTACCTGCATTTTTGACTAATTCATAGCATTTCCATGATTTAGTTTATTTTCTCCTCCATCCTCCTTGGTGGCTTGAGCGCGACAATATGTCGCGCTTTTTTTTGCCTACAGGATGTAGGTATGTCGCGTGAGCAGGACGCGGAAGCGACGGCCGAGG
>CAZFEM010000001.1:64522-73069 GCA_964517515.1 uncultured Gammaproteobacteria bacterium
TGTAGGTATGTCGCGTGAGCAGGACGCGGAAGCGACGGCCGAGGTGCCTGCAGGATGCAGGTATGTCGAAACCGTCGGGAACGAAATTCGACTTCCTTCAGGCTAATATGATTTGGATAGAAATTGCGCATAGGTAACTGCGTTCAGCTTTGTCCTAATAGGTTTCGTCCCCCCACGCGTATCACTAATTTTAATTTCAGTGAAAGCCCCTTTATCAAATGAAAACGCGTTTAGCGTTTCACGACGCTGTCTCTAACACAACTTCTAATTAAGTAAGTTATATAAACGCATTGCGCATTGATTTGATCATTACTAGTAATGCTGTAAAACCTCATTTATCACCCCTCAAACCTTGCTTAACGTTAGTAACTCATTCATAATCGCGCGACCTTTCGGAATGTTCCGTTAGGCAGTCATTCGGCCCCTGGTTACTAAGCTCGGGCAATGACAAAGAAATTTATATAGATGAGATAATATTATGAAAACATTTTCCGCAAAGCCGGCTGAGGTAAAGCGTGAGTGGTTTGTTGTTGACGCCACTGACAAAGTGCTTGGCCGAGTAGCGACAGAGATCGCACATCGTTTACGTGGTAAACATAAAGCTGAATACACTCCCCATGTTGATACTGGCGACCATATTGTCGTTATCAATGCTGAAAAAATTGCTGTAACAGGTAATAAAGAAGAAGGAAAAATCTATTACAGCCATACAGGTTTTCCTGGTGGTATTAAAGGTGTTAACGTACGTGAATTACGTGAGCGTGCGCCTGAGCGAATTATTGAAAATGCGGTGCGAGGCATGTTGCCTAAAAACCCTCTTGGGCGCGCTATGTTTAAAAAATTACACATCTATGCAGGTCCTGAGCACAAGCACCAAGCTCAAGAGCCTAAAGCACTCGAAATTTAAAGGAGATCTCGAATGACTGATATATATCAAGGCACTGGCCGACGTAAATCTTCAACTGCTCGAGTTCGCATTCAATCTGGCTCAGGCAGTATCACTGTTAATCAACGACCTCTAGACGAATACTTTGGTCGAGAAACCGCTCGCATGGTTGTACGCCAACCACTTGTTTTATTAGATATGGAAAAGACGTTTGATATCCATGTCAATGTTCAAGGTGGTGGCGGTAGTGGTCAAGCTGGCGCGATTCGTCATGGCATTACCCGAGCATTGTTAGCTTATGACGAAGAATTTCGTTCTCCACTTCGCCAAGCTGGTTTTGTTACTCGCGATGCTCGTGAAGTTGAACGTAAGAAAGTGGGGCTTAAAGGCGCTCGTCGTAGACCGCAATTCTCTAAGCGTTAATTTGCAATTGCTTTTACAGAAAAACCAGCCAATGGCTGGTTTTTTTTTAGCAGTATAATAATTTATATGAGACTCACGTTTTTTGTTTGCATCTTTTGTTGGCAAGAATGATTAGCGACAACTTGACTGCATATTCAAAGCCTCTACACTTGGACGATATTGCTCGGTCAGTTTAGAGTGCAAATCTAATTAGAATGATATTTTTTACAGACAGTGAATAAAATCAAAGTAGGAATTATTGGCGGTACTGGTTATACCGGTGTTGAGCTGCTACGTTTATTGGTGGTTCACCCGCAAGTAGAGTTAATGTTTATTTCATCAAGAAGTGAGCAAGGTCGCACTGTGAGTGATTTATTTCCCAGTTTGCGAGGGCACACCGATTTAAAGTTTGGTGAACCTGCTGTAGAAAATTACAAGCAGTGTGATGTTGTTTTTAGTGCTACGCCAAATGGTATTGCCATGCAGCACGCACGTGAGTTACTTGAAAATAATACTAAATTAATTGACTTAGCGGCTGATTTTAGAATTAAAGATATTGATGTTTGGGAGCATTGGTATGGCATCAAGCATGCTTGTGCTGATTTAGTAGAACAGGCAGTTTATGGTTTGCCTGAAGTTAATCGAAACCTTATTCGCGAAGCAAAAATAGTTGCTAACCCTGGATGTTATCCAACCGCTACTACACTTGGTTTTATGCCTCTAGTCGCGAATCAACTTGTTGATTTAAATAATTTAGTTGCGGATACTAAATCGGGTGTAACGGGTGCTGGCCGTGCTGCATCGGTTGCAACTCTTTATAGTGAAGTAGCAGATAGTTTTAAAGCCTATAAAGTAGAAGGCCATAGACACCACCCTGAGATAAGTCAAAATTTAACCTTGTTAAATAATAGTGAGGTTAATTTAACCTTTGTTCCTCACTTGACTCCAATGTTGAGAGGTATTCATGCGACTCTTTACGCAGATTTATTAGATACTGATAAAGAACTCGAAGAAATACATCAGTTATTCATTGAAAGTTATAAAGGTGAGCCTTTTGTAGATATTTTGCCTTTAGGTGTGCACCCAGATACGCGTTCGGTTAAATCTTCAAATATGTGTCGAATAGCGGTGCATAAAGCAGGGGGTTCTGGAAAGATAGTTATTCTTTCAGTGATTGATAATTTAACTAAAGGAGCTGCAGGGCAAGCTGTGCAAAATATGAATATTATGTATGGTATTGATGAGTCGTTAGGCTTGATGACGCCAGCTTTATTACCGTAACTTTTTTGTTTAATAAAAAACAATGATTAGAAACTCAACAAATCAAATATCTATTAAACCTAAGGTCTCTTTTAAAACAAAGCTAGCACTCAGTGCTTTAGCTATTTTAACTTTAATTGCAGTAACTTATTTTTCCTATGAAACTGGTAGAAATGCTGGCAACGATCAGTTGGGTGAAGATGCATCGTTGATCGAACAAATGAAAGGTTCTATTAAAGAGTTACAAGAAGAGCTTGATGCGGCACAAGAAAAAAATATTTTTGCTGAACGTCAGCAACAAATCCAAGCCGAAGCGTATAAACAAATGAGTAATGCCTATGCTGGTTCAGAACAAAAAAACCAGTATTTAGGTTCCAGGCTAGATTTTTATCGGAGTATTATTTCACCCGAAAATGGACAAAGTGGCCCAGCAATTCAAGCCATTGAGTATCGCCAAGAAAATGGTTCGGATATTGAGTTTGATGTTACTTTAATTCAAGCAATTCAGCATAAAGTACAGGTGGCGGGTTCTGTATCAGCCGAGTTGTATCTTGACGGGAAAGCCTTTAAAACATGGCCGGTAAACAGCTCGCGTAATGTTAATTATCAGTATTTTGAACAGGTATCAGGTATTTTTGAATCGGTACCTGATCATGAGCAAGCGCAAATTATCGTTAAGTTAAATTTAAATAATGGTACTTTAATTGAAAGGTCATTCGATGTTGACTTTGATCAAGCTAATTTATAAGTGTCCAGTTTTCATGTACACTAGCGGCGATAGCTAATAGCTAACGAAAAAAATAAAACAGTTATATATGAGAAATACTATGAAACGTTCAAAAGAAAAACAATCTCCAACCCCAGTTGAAACCATTGATACATTAGTTGGCTCTGGTTCAATTTTACAAGGAGATCTCGAATTTGTAGGTGGCCTACGTATTGATGGTCATATTAAAGGTCATGTATCCGCTCAAGATACAAATAATGGTACTTTGGTCTTAAGTGAGTCTGGTATTATCGAAGGTGATGTCAATGTTCCGCATGTGATCGTTAATGGCACAGTAAAAGGCAATATCGTTTCATCAGGCCATATTGAATTACAGTCTTCAGCAAAGGTGACTGGCGATGTTCATTACACTGCAGTAGAAATGGCGTTAGGTGCTGTTTTAAATGGTAGTCTTGTCTCTGATAATACTACGCCAGTTTATGATGTGATTTCTGGTGGTGCTAAAGAAGAAGCAGAAGCTTAATTTTTAGAACAGACTGTATTTAATAAACCTTGAACTTTGCTTTGCGATTTTAAAAAATGATTGAAACTGAAAATCCAAATATTGAACCTATGTCGAACCCTCTTGATTTTACTGCTGATGCAGCATCGAAAGTCTTAGAGTTGATTGAGGAAGAAGATAACCAAGATTTAAAACTACGTGTTTATGTACAAGGTGGTGGATGCTCTGGTTTTCAGTATGGTTTTACTTTTGATGAAGACCAACAAGATGATGATACTGCAGTTGATCGTGACGGAGTTCGTTTGCTGATTGACCCAATGAGTTTTCAGTATCTGATTGGAGCAAAGATTGATTATAAAGATGATTTAGATGGTTCAAGATTTATTATCAATAACCCAAATGCAAGTACTACTTGTGGTTGCGGCTCGTCTTTCTCGGCTTAGACTTTTCATTCGCTGAGGGCTCTTTCTTCTACCGCTGAGGGCTCTTCTCGCTAAGAGGGATCTCTTTCTTCTATCCGCTCTTGCTACTGTGAAGATTCTTATAGCTGAGAGCTCTCTTTTCTACCCAGTGCCACGAAAGTACCGCTAGTGTTAACGTGATAAGGAATGTCACAACACAGTAAATAAAAAAAGGTAGTTCATAAGCTGTTGAGATAGCTTGTTGTGTGGGGTATCCAAAGATATAAATCCCGTAAGAATAATCACCTAAGCGGTTAAAAGACCGTAGTCTTCCAGCAGGAATATAAGCCAAATAAAAAATCGTATAAACTAATACGCAATAAGTTACAGCGACAAAAATAAAGTGATAAAACGTGCTTATGCCAATAAGGACATAAAGGCTAAGCATTATCCAATGAGACAGGACAATTTTGCTTCTAAAGAGATAAAAAACAACACCGAGTAAAAAGAATGACGCAAGTCGATAGGCTTCTTTGTTAAAAGGCAATGCGAAGTCTGCAGCTCGCGTTGAGTAATTAGTAACAAAAATCGCATAACATATTAATAATAGTAAGCTAATAGTTATACTAAAAGCACGTATGTTTTTTTTAGCAGAACTAACATAGGCTAGTAAGCCAATAACGATATAAAAAAATACTTCATAGGGGAGGCTCCATAACGGACTGTTTACTTCACTATTATAGATGTTAGATTCAAATACGCCGGGTAAGTAGCTTGGAATATCCGGCACTAATAAGGCAATATTTTTAACGAAATAAAGATATACCTGTAAATTAGATAGGTATTGGCCTAACGGTAAAGTGGTGAATAATAAGCCGATTATGAAAGTAGAGTAGAGAACGGCTAAAAATAGTGCAGGAAAAATACGTAATATGCGTGACCAGAAGAATTGCTTGATATTTTTGCAGTCCATGTAACTTTTAGTAACTAAATAGCCACTGACAATAAAGAATACGTTTAAACAAACAAAACCGAGTAAATATTCTTTCCCTTGGTAACCGAAACCGGCAAGTGGAAAGCAGTGACTAAAGAAGACACCCAGAGCAGCACCAAAACGTATAAGGTTAAAGTTATTGTCTCGTGATTCTGAAAAAGTATTTAAGGTCGGCATCGACTTGAGTTTATTTGAAAGCATTGAAGGTCGAAGAGTTTATAATTTGAGTGTTGGAGAGTACTTATGACCGAGAACTAAATTTTTTGATGCGCCGGTTACAGCAGGCAAATTACTTGGAATATTACGTAAGTGGCAATAACCTAGCCAAGCGAAACCAGTTGCTTCAACTAGATCACTTGGCACACCTAAGACATCAGTTTTTTTAATACTAAAATTAGTTAGAGTTTGTTCAAGTAACTCTATTAAAAAAATATTTAACGCACCACCACCACAGACAAAAATATCGCCGCCGTGAGCATTTAATTGAGTTAGTGCTAACTCGATAGTCTTTACGGTAAAAATAGTTAGGGTAGTTTGGATGTCTTTTGGCTCATAAGAATTTAGATCAGGAATTAAAGATTCTAACCAAACTAAGTTATAGTAATCAGTGCCAGTGCTTTTAGGATAGGGCTTATGCAGATAAGGATCGTCAAGTAATTTGCTGAGTACAGATTTAATTATATTTCCTGATGCAGCCCATTCACCGTTTTTATCAAAACGCTGGTCGTGATGTTTATTAATCCATTGATCGATTAAACAATTACTTGGGCCAGTGTCAAAGCCAATTACATTTTCACCTAGGCATGTGATGTTCGCGATGCCACCTAAATTTAAGATATAGGTGTCATCCGATCGGTTAAATACAGCATTATGAAAAGCAGGCATTAGTGGTGCGCCTTGACCACCAACCGCTAAGTCAGCTTGCCTGAATTGTGTAATTGTAGTGATGCTTGTTTGGTCAGCAATGAGTTGACCATTACCTAACTGAAGACTGTAGGGCAGAGTCGCATTCGGCTCATGTTTAACGGTTTGGCCATGGTTAGCAATGGCGCTAATGTTCTGCTTTTTAATTGTAGATTTATCGATAAGTTCAAGAGCGGCTCGCGCATAGTGCGTCGCGAGTTGATCATGCAAAGGTGAATCTTCAGCTCTTGTTAGTGTAGAGTTATTAAGTACAGTTGCAGAAATTTTAGTCCTTAGCTCGTCGCTAAATGGAGTAAAGCTTGAAGCAAGAACTTTAAAATTAGTAATATCAGAAAACTCAACTATAACCACATCGATACCATCCATGCTGGTACCAGACATCATGCCGAGGATTAATTCGACTTGATGGTCCATTAAATTATTTTAGGTGAATGTTTAAAGCTGAGAGCTTTTGCTAGATGTTGAGCTTGCCTTGGCTAATTGAAAATCATTAATGATCGAATCGAGTTTTGCCAAATGTTGATCAGCCAGTTTTATGAACTCAGTTTTATCTTTAGCTGTTACCGCGGAAGCTTTAGGCGTTTTGTAGGTAAGTGGATTTTGATGAACACCATCTACACGAAATTCATAATGTAAATGTGGGCCAGTTGCTAAGCCTGTACTGCCAACATAGCCGATCACATCACCTTGCTTGACAGTAGAACCGGTGCGAATGTTTTTAGCATAGTCAGTCATATGCGCATACAAGGTTGTGAATCGCCCAGCATGTCTTAGGGTAACGGTTTTACCGTAGCCGCCATTGGTACCGACTTGAATAACCTTACCGTCAGCAGTTGCGATTATTGGTGTACCTGACGAAGCTGCGTAATCAACTCCTTTATGAGCTTTCCAAGTTTTTAAAATAGGATGTTTGCGATTCCCAAAGCCTGATGAAATACGACTAAATTCAACCGGCGATCGTAAAAATGTTCCCAGCATACTATCGCCCTCTGGCGTGTAGTAGCTAGCACCACCGTCACTGTCTTCAAAACGGACAGTGCGATAGGTATTGCCTTGTGTTGTAAATTGCGCGGCAATGATATTACCATCAGCAACTTTTTCACCGTTTAATAAATGGTACTCATCGTAGATTACATGAAAGTTATCACCACTACGAATATCTTGAACGAAATCTACATCCCAACCAAAAATTTGAACCATGTTCATAATAAGTTTGTTGCTAAGGCCAGTTTCGATTGCTGCATCATACAGAGAAGTGGTTATAACTCCTGAGGCATGCCGCTGCGTTGTCTCAAATTCAATTTCAATGATTTCTGCTTTAGTAACTTGATCACCATCAAGTTGAATTTGTAATTCTTTTAAGTAACTACTAGGGTAGTTTATTTCTTTTAATTGATCAGTTTCATCAAGTTTAAAAGTTAGTGATTTACCAATAGCTAATGTCACTAGCTGCTTAGCTGTTTCATGTTGACTTATGCTATTAGGGATTTCTAAATCTAAAGAAAGTTTTTGAAAAATTTGACCGAGCGTTTCGCCGCGCTTGATCGTGTGGTGAACTTCTTTTAATGGCTCTGCTATTGGAGCTATATTCAATGGCACTGCAATTTTTTCCGGGATATTTTCAGGAATACCTACTAGAGGTAAAGGCTGTGGCGAGTTAGAAAACTGTGGCGAGGTAGGAAGCTGTGGTGAAATAAAAGCTATTGGTTCGAACCCTTCAGTTGAGAAAGCCGTCATTTTTTCCGGTAGGTCAGTAACAAAGTTTCTATCAAGAAGACGTGCGAAATCACGAGTTTGATCAGGTGAAAGATTATCTGAAATAGTTGCCGTTGTTGTATGTGTGATCCAACTTCCAGTAAGCACAACTAAACTTCCAAGAACCCAATGATGTTTTTTGAGCTGATGTTGGGGTTTTTGTTGTTTGTTTTTCTTATGCTGAAAAATATCTAGGAAGATATTTTTTAATCGATTTGTATTTGACAAATTTTGCATTTTTATAAAGTTCGATTTTTTTATTATATTGAACGATTGCGCCACAAATTTAGCTAAAAATTTATGTCTTTATATCTCTTGGTTTTATGTCGTGTTAATGCAAAAAAGTGCTTGAAACTAGCGAAATTGAATTTGGAAAGAATTGTAAACTAAATTCATTGAAATATCACTATGATTCTCACCCAAGAGCTTTTTGCTAAGCTGGGTTAATACTTGTTAAAAAAGCCTTAAGCGTTTAATCTTCTTTCACATAAATAAATGTATTAATTTAGGATATATCGTGTCTCAAGAAGCTTCTCAAGTTATGCAGAAATTATTGCGTGGCGCAGATGAAATAATTCCCCAAGCGGAATTAGAAACTAAACTCGCGACTGGCAAACCGTTAGAAGTGAAAGCCGGTTTTGATCCAACTGCTCCAGATCTTCATCTTGGGCATACAGTGTTGATCAATAAACTCAG
>CAZFEM010000001.1:73169-107358 GCA_964517515.1 uncultured Gammaproteobacteria bacterium
TCAATTTCAATTCATGAGTTTTTATATCCCCTTGTTCAAGGCTATGATTCAGTCGCGTTAAATGCTGATATTGAATTAGGTGGTACAGACCAAAAGTTTAACTTGTTAGTAGGTAGAGAAATGCAAAAAGCCTATGGCAAACCACAACAAGCTATCTTAACGGTGCCAATCCTCGAAGGTTTGGATGGCGTACAAAAAATGTCCAAGTCATTGGGTAACTACGTTGGTATCACTGACGCACCGAATGAGATGTTCGGCAAGTTAATGTCCGTGTCTGATGAATTAATGTGGCGCTATTTTGAACTGCTTAGTTTTCGACCAATGAACGAAATAGAAGGATTTCAAAGTCAAATTACTGAGGGGAAAAATCCGCGTGATATTAAGTTCTTATTATGTGAGGAAATCATCTCAAGATTTTATGATCAAACAGCCGCCGACAATGCAAAGCAAGATTTTATTCAGCGCTTTCAGAAAAACGCTATGCCGGATAAAATCCCAGAAGTTAAAATCAATTTAAGTGAAGGAATTCCTATCGCTAACCTATGTAAAGAAACGCAACTATGTTCAAGTACTTCCGAAGCAATGCGTATGGTTAAACAAGGAGCAGTTAAAATAAATGGCGAGAAAGTTGCTGACCCTAAGCAAGTAATTAATGAAGCTGAGTCTTTTGTATTACAGGTGGGGAAGCGTAAGTTTGTTCGAATAAAAACCGATTGAGTTAATATATTATGCCAAATAAAGAAAAATTTTATCCTGAATCCCAGTTTGGGGGGTTTTCAGACATCGATGGTACTATTGCATTTTACTTTCGAGTGAATGCCTTATTGAAGTCAAGCGATACATTGCTTGATGTTGGTTGTGGGAGAGGTGAATACCAGGATGACAGCGTTGAGGTGAGGTCATCTCTGCGTATTTTTAACAATAAGGTTGATAAAGTTATCGGAATTGACGTAGACGAGGCGGCCTCCAAAAACCCTTACATTAATGAATTTCATTTACTCGGTGGTGATCAAAGTGCTTGGCCACTTGAAGATAATTCAGTCGATATCATTGTTTGTGATTGGGTATTAGAACACATTAGTGATCCGCCACTTTTTTTTAAAGAAGTAACGCGTGTTCTAAAGTCTGGTGGTTATTTCTGCGCGCGTACTACTAATCGCTGGCATTATTTTGCTCTTGCAGCGTCGTTAATACCTAATCGCCTACATGCAAAAGTCGTTGGGTATGTTCAAAATTCTCGGAATGAAGAGGATGTTTTTCCTACAGTTTATAAATGTAACACCAAAGGCACCGTGGAACATTATTTGTCTGATCAGGGGTTTAGTCACACTGTTTATACTTATGAAGCAGAACCAGACTACCTAAATTTCTCTAGATGGAGCTATTTTATAGGGACGTTATATCAACGGTTTGCACCAAAATTTATGAAGGCATCTCTTTTTATCTATGCAAAAAGGTAAACTTTATTTATTTTTGAAAATAACCAAGCGAACGGTTTGTGTTAAAAAGTAAGTGACAATAAGCACATAGCTAGCTGTTGAGAGGAACTATTTAGCTTCAAGTGAGAAAACCCATGTGCTACGGGAGAACTGATAGAAACACTCATCGACGGTAAATTAATCTGACAGTCAGCCCCAGAAAAATGGGTAACGGTCAGCTAAGTCTGAATTTCTACATTAAAAGGTGTTACAAGCTCAATAAGTATTTTTGGTGTCGATTATCGTTTTAAACGTTTTAAATAATATTCGTATATCAAAGGGTAGTGACCAATTACGAATATACTCCATATCGTACCTTACACGTTCTTCCATATCCTCAATTTTAGGAGTTTCCCCGCGACAGCCATTAACCTGAGCCCAGCCAGTAATTCCCGGTTTTATTTGATGTCGTGCCATATAACCTTGAACTTTATCGCGGTAATATTCATTGTGAGCAACCGCATGCGGACGAGGGCCGACTAATGACATTTTTCCTTGTAGAACATTAATTAGTTGAGGTAATTCATCAATTGATAGTTTGCGTATTAAACGTCCAATTTTCGTGGTTCTGTCATCGTCTCTTGTCGCTTGAGTGATAACACCTCCATCTTCGATAACGTGCATAGAACGAAATTTCCAGACCATAAACTCTTTGCCATCTTGTCCGTATCGGCGTTGCTTGAAAAAAATTGGGCCTGGGGATCCCCATTTTATCAGGATTGCTAAAACTAAGAATAAAGGGCTAGTAATAAGTAGGAGTAATGATGAAATAATAATATCCTCAAGCCTTTTAATGGCGGCGGCGCCACCTTCCATTGGGCTTGCGGACATGTTCATAACAGGAATTCCGGCGATCTCGTCAACCGAATAGTTGACTAAATTGAAACTGTATAAGTCCGGTAAAAAGTAGACGCTGGCTGCGGTGTCTTTTAAGGCATCTTGAAGTTTCTCAATCTGTTCTCCGGCGTAAAGAGGTAGGGCAATCCAAACTTGAGCAACAGAGTGAAATTCAGATTTTGAGTTACCACTGGGATTGATTGACCGACGAGACTCGATAAATGGAATAATGTCATCGACTACTCCCATTACCTTAACGCCTTTATAGTTAGTGCCGGAGAGTGTCGGATCATCATCAAAAAAGGCCACAGGTTTTAGTCCAGCCCAAGATTCTCTTAACATTGCACGGCAAGCGCGTTTACCCAAAACTCCCGCACCAACAATGACGACGTGTTTTTGATTTAAGCCAATAGATCGGTTGTACTGAGCAATTAGACGAATGAGTATTCTAAATGAGATCATCACTCCCCAAGTTGTCATGAATGTCCACCCAGTCCAAAGCCGAGAAAAATTCTCACCGACCTTTCCCAAAAACATACAGGTTCCAAGGATTAACCCAACGCATGCCCAAGCGATCGTTATCTGTGTTAATTCTTTAAATAACCAAATGCCTCGCCATTGACGATAGACAGAGAACCAAGAAAAAACATTAATTGTTACAAATAGAAGAGCAATAACCAATACGAAGTACCGCTCTTTCGGAACACTGCTATCAAATTGTATGTATGAGACAATAAGCGCGCATGCGATAATTATCGATGCATCTGCAGCTTTTAAAAAGTATTCGAATACTTTAGTCTGGTTCCGACTAATGGTTTTGTTTTGTCTCAAGTTGTCTTGCCCCCTACCCAAAATTATGGGCTCTAATTTTAACACTTTTTGTAGAAATCTGACAAAATTTTGACAAGCTGAAGTTAGGTTTTTCTATTGAAGAAAAAGAAATAATTGCTTTGCTAGAATTTAACCTTCTTGATTTAAAGAGATAAGGGGTTTATTCTTCTCATGCTCATTTTAGAGGCAATACACCTATTCCAAGTAAAAACTTTAATCAGTTTTTAAAGATAGATTTTGGGCTAAGAATACTTAGCTTCTAACCTTAATTAGATGGGAAACTTTCGAAGTTACTAGATATAGAGATGATGGTTATACATCAAGAGATGTTATAGAAATAAGTTATGAAACGAAAATTTATTATGTATATTGTTGGTGCTCAAAATAGCGGATCTACAATGCTTGATGCTCTGTTTGGCGGTGCGGAGAGTGTGCATGGCTTAGGTGAAGTAGGGCGAATATTTCAGTATACTGAAAATACATCATGTAGCTGTGGTCGTCCGGCTATGTCTTGTAATCCTTGTTCATCTTTAAAAATTGATATCTCAAAGGCTGGTGTTGAATCTGATTTAATTGAACATTTTCCTCAAGCTTTAGGAGAAAAAAAACTATATAAGTTTTTGTGGTTACCAAAATTTGGAAAAAAATATGCGGCCGTGTCAGATATGATTTATGAATCTGTTTTTAACAGCGCGGCTAAAGAACCTATAGTGTTAATTGATTCAAGTAAGAATGTATCGAGAGCTATAGCGTTAGCAAAGTATAGCAGGTATGAGATTGTTTTCTTGCACCTTGTTAGGGATGGCAGGGGGTATTTAAAATCTAGAAACTCACAAGCTAGACTTGAAAGAAATAATGCAAAAAAAATGTATTTTAGAAATATATTAAAGTGGGTTATTAAAAATTTAATAGTCACTGCTTTCTTGAGGCCTAAAGCCGATAAATATTTAAAAATCCGCTATGAGGACTTTATCTTAGATCCTGATGGTGTGCTTGATCAGATATCAACGTTCTGTGAGTTTGATTTTACAGCTGTAGGCTCTATAGAAAACTCAACATTATCAGTAGAACGAACTCAAGTTTTTGAGTCGCCGCGGAGAGTTGATTATACAACAGTAAAGGTTGATAAGAGCCGTTTGCAATCTCAAGAGTATTCATTTCTGAAAAATGTTAGCTATTTTTTATCGGGTGGTTTTTTAGGTTTGTTGTGGGGCTACACATTTAAACAAGATTATTTAGAATAAAATTTCATAATTGTTAGAGAAAAATTTTGTTTGTTCAAAGTCGGATTACTAGAAAAATTTTATTGGCGGCATATCATCAGTATGCTTCTGCTTGTGTTTTTTATCCAGGTCCTAGGACGCTAATAATTAGTATTCCTAAAGCTGGAACTCACATGTTAACAGCGACTTTAAATAGCTTTCCCAAATTGATGTCATCGCAAAGGCATATTCGTATGCCAGACGTTGCAGATATTGAGAAAACTCTTCTGAACGAAGATGAATTTTTTGTGCCTGATGTTGTTAAGTTGAAGGCCGCACTTAATAAAATACGTAAAGGACAGTTTGGTAGCGCCCACTTTTTTTATAATCGTGATGTTGAAGGTGTGTTAAAGAACTTGGACTTTAAGATTATCTTTGTAATACGAGACCCTAGAGATATTGTTGTGTCACAGTATAAGTATATTTCTAATTTAAAGAGGCATCCTTACCATGATTTTTTTTTAGAACAGCTTAAAACGCCAGAAGCTCAGCTGAGGGCGTGTATAGAAGGAATCAAGGGAGCTGATGTGTATAGGAAGAATAACGGTTTGAAGTTTATGTCAAATGACTTTGCAGGCATTGCCGATAAATTAAGAGCATATGGGGGGTGGTTAGATTCTCCAATAGTTCAGACAGTTTCTTTTGAAAAATTGAGAGGCTTAGCTGGAGGAGGAGATGATGCTACGAGAATAGAGGGGTTTAATAGTATCGCTAAGCATATAAATAGAGAAATGCCTGAAGAGAGACTGATTAAGTTACTGGGAGCTTCAAAAACTACTAAAAGTGCGACTTTTCGCAAAGGAACTATTGGTGAATGGAGAAAATATTTTAAAGAGGAGCATGTAGAGCTATTTAAAGAACTTGGTGGTGATTTACTAATTGAGTATGGCTATGAGTCTAATTTGAATTGGTAGATTGTCAAATTAGCTGTAGAAATTCAGATTGAATTTAGGTCAAAATTTTTCCTGATAGATTTGACCAATGCCTTTGAAAGTACTGACGGTAATCATCTCATTTCTAACTACGTCTAAAAGTAGAGTTTATGCGGGATCAAGTGGTCTCATATCGTTTAGTGCGATACGGACGCTTATCTGGAGACTCGTTTTAAGTCTTAGTATCGATAGACGCTGCAATCGGCAAAACAGACTAATCGGCTCGACACTATATTTGCTAAGATATTTGTCAAGAAATGCCGCCATTATTTTGGTTTGCGGTCGAGCCCTCTGCAAAAAACACTGCTTTCTTCAAATGGTTAATGTAATACAGGGAATGACAAGAATGCTAAAATACCTTCGAATATGATTTTCTATATGTGTAAGTAAGCTATTATGATTAATTTGCTAGATAGAGCGCGTAATTCTAATCTATTTAGAGCGTTTAGTTTGTCAATGATGGTTGCCATTCTTTCGCGACTTGCGACTCTAGGTATGGCAATTATTTTAGCTCGGGAACTTGGTCCAATAGGATATGGTGCGTTTATTTTTGCTTTAGGTATCGCAAAACTATGTTCGCAAATTTCATGCTTAGGGTGGCCGATGTTGATGTCGAAGTTTGTTCCTAAGTATCAAGTAGAAAACGAGTGGGGATTACTAAGTGGGTTAATTCGTAACGCGAATGTTGTAGTGGGTGGATCTTCGGTTACGTGTGCTCTAATCTTATACTTTTGTGCGAAAGGAAACTTTCTAGATGCGCAAGTGTCACAAGGGGTGTTATTAGCCGTGGTAATTTTACCTGCGTTATCAATGCTTACTTTAAGACGGTCACAATTAGCGTCTCAAAAAAAACCAGCTAAAGGTTTATTTTTCAGTGAGTTTTTTTCGCCGACAATGATAGTTGTTGCGTCATTCTTATTTCCGATTAATGAAGTTCGTCCTGCGTTCTATCTTTTCGCTGGATTTTCTTATTTAAGCTTTTTGATAGCGACAGTTGCAACTCGACAAGGTTGGTCTCGGCAGATTCAAAGCGTACCTTCAGAGTCGAAACTAAAAGAATGGATGTTGTTTTCATTACCACTTATTGCAGCCGTGTCCGGAAAAATGATAATGAGTAAAGCCGATATTATCATGTTAGCGCCATTAAGTAGTATGGAAGAGGTCGGGTATTATGGTGCCGTATTTCGTATAACATATTTACTTACGTTCTCACAGGTAGTGCTTATGACAGTATTATCTCCTTTATTTAGTGAAGCAATTTCACAAGAAAATTTTGAGTTATTACGTAAAAGATTTAGAATTGCTATTATTGCTGCGCTACTTTTTTCTTTACCTTTTGGTGCAGTGGTTTTAATATTCAAGGTGCAAATAGTCACTCTACTCTATGGTCAAGAATACTTGCAAGGTGTGCCAGCGTTGATATACCTTGTGTGCTCACAAACTGCAGCAACAATTAATATGCCTTTATCAAGTTTGATGATCATGTCAGGTAGGCAAAAGGCTTATGGAGCAATTACTGTTATAGCTTTAATTGTTAATTTATTGCTTAATTGGTTTTTGATACCTATTAAAGGCGCTGAGGGAGCTGCAATAGCAACTATGACAGCTAGTTCTATCATTGCTATATTAAGTTTAATTTTTTGCTGGTCTATTTTAAGATCTTACGCAGAGATGCGTTAATCATAAAAAGGCCATTAATGATTTTTACAAGGTGGGTGTGATTCGCATAGAGCCATATTGTTAGATCGCTAAATCTAGTGATAACTGTAGGCGATATTCACTCCATTATTTTGATTCTTCCAGAGGAGAGGCATTTATTGATTAGCCTCCTATTTCCGTTTATCGGTGAAAAAAAGAATTCGACATGGGTTTCGAAACTTGAAATTTAGATATGGTTGCCATTCAAGCAGTCAACTGAGACTCTTAGGTATCAAACTTTTTATGAAATATGCTAAGGGCCTAAAATTGTATTAACAAATTGCGGAGTATTTTATGACTAAAATTTATGAAGATGGAACCTATTATGAAAACAACCCGAACTGGCACGAGGAGGATTCGCCATGGAAGGCTAAACAGATAGATAAAATAATAAAAGCTAACTCTCTTATGCCAGAAAAAATTTGTGAAGTTGGTTGTGGAGCTGGTCAAATATTGGTCGAACTTTCAAAAAAATTTAATGATAAAACTCAATTTTTTGGGTATGAAATTTCTCCTCAAGCTTATGAAATTTGTAGTAAAAAATCTAATGATAATTTGATATTTGAATTTTCAAACTTATTGGAAGAAACAGAGGTGTTCTTCGATATTGTTATGGCGATTGATGTTTTTGAACATGTAGAAGATTATCTAAATTTTTTAAGGCAATTCAAAAAGAGAGCTGAATTTAAAATATTTCATATCCCGCTTGATCTATCAGTCCAATCGGTGCTTCGTTCTGAGCCTATTATTAAAGCACGCAAATCTGTAGGGCATATTCACTATTTCACAAAAGAGATTGCTTTGGAAGCTTTAGCGGATACTGGGTATGAAGTAATTGACACTATTTATACAGCAAGTTCTCTGGAATTGCCGAATCGTACTTGGACAGCCCGCTTAATGAGTTTGCCAAGAAAGATTTTATTTTCACTTAATGAAGATTTTGCTGTGAGGTTGCTTGGAGGTTACTCATTATTAGTTTTAGCTAAATAGAATGATTGGTGATTTTCATTTTTACTTAATAATAGGTGTTTAGATGATCAATAAGCTTAAAAATATTATTAGAAATAACGCGACGGTGTTTAAAGTTCTCTGGACTTATAGAGAAAAAGAAGGGTTTGATAGGCGTGTTCTTCGTAGAGGCGATGATATGTTGATCGAGGGGTACCCGCGATCCGCAAATAGCTTTGCTTATTATACTTTTTTATTGTCTCAGAATAACCCTTTGAAGGTTGGTAATCATACTCATTCGCCATCACAATTTGCTCTAGCTCGTAAATATAAAATTCCAGCAATGTTAGTTATAAGGCAGCCTGTTGATGCGGTTTTGTCTTATATTCTTTATGATCAAAACCTTTCAGCGCTTACCGCATTAGAAAGATATGTGAGTTTTCATAAACCTTTAATAGCTAATCCAACAGGATTTGTTGTCGCTCCCTTTGATGAAGTTATTACTGACTTTGGTGAAAGTATGCGTAGGCTTAATTCTCATTTTAATTGTTCATTCGTTGTATTTTCTCATGATGAGGCGAATGTAAAAAAAATCTATCATCATATGGCTGAGATAAGAAAAAAACGAATACTTTTAAGAAACATAAAAGATGAACATCTTGAGCTTATGGAGACACTTCCTTCTAATGAGAAAGAAACGCAAAAAAAAGCAAGGCGTTCAGAAGTTACAGATCCGAAGCTTGCACCTTTGTTGTTAGAGGCTGAAGAGTGTTACCAGGCATTGTTAAAATTAACGAACGCTTAAAGTTCAATTGTTGGTTATTTAAAAAAGAATAAGTCATGCGCTCTGTACCTCCCCCCGCTAACACCAGTTGAGAAGTTTAGAGCAATTTCTAAGGAGTCGCTTATAGCCAGTGTTTTTTAATCCGATATATCGAGAGGTTGTGGAGGAAAGGTTAGTCGAGTTACCTGAATTATGGGTAGATCTATTTTCTTCTTTCGGGTTAGTGAAAAACTAAGACATTTCAATTTTTAATTGCTGGAAATGTTCTTCTAATTTTCTTTTAGAATCATCACTCAGTATGATTTTTTCCGATAGATTTCCTGTGTTTGGTAGTATAAATAATGTTATTTTTTTTCTGATGCTATCTGGAATTAGCCTCTTAATATGTCGTTGAAAAAATTTTGTCCTTAATATTGGGGTTACTAGAAATTTGCCCCGCAATGTTGATATCACTGGTTTATAATCACTTTTGTTCTGAGGTTTGCTCAATGCAACTTGGAAATCATCTTCGATTCCAATATGTAAGAGTATATCGCCAATTACCATATTTTTGTTTTTTATGTAATTCTCAAAATCTACAACCAAAATATTTTCTTGTTCGAAGTGATTTAACCAAGGTTCAAGTTGATAAGAATAGTTGCTAATATTTATATATTCAGGGTTTGAAAATATAACTTCATTGATATCATCATCGGGTTTTACTGCACCCCACGAAATGTCATGTTTAAAATGGCTGATAATTCTTTGGATAGGGTCCCGTTTAATATAAATAATTTTTAATTTTGGACCACATAAATCTAAGGCACGTTTAGCTGTATTTGGAAATAATGGTAGTTTGCTATAGCTAGTAGAGGCTTCTCCGACAAATTGATGTGGTTTTGCAAACTTAAATAAACTTTTGTAATCATCTGCAATTTTTTTATAATTGTCGCCGAATTTAACAAGTGTTTCTGGTTCTTTTTGTTCTGGTAGGTAAACCAGTGAGTGCGTGGATAGATCCTTATAAATGGAGGTAGTTCCAGCCTTCATGGCGCCAATAATTAAAAAGTCAGGTTTACGTGTAGTAAACTGATTATTGGTTTCAACGTGTTTTGTTTCTTTGTTATTCATTCAGTATAAATTTGTCAGGAAGATACATGCAAATATTTAGAGCAATTAATATAACAGTAATTTATAGAGCCGCTTATCTAGTTACAAAATTCGATGCATTATATTTTATATTCGACTAAACTTGTTAACCTAGAGCAGTATTATTATGTATTTATAATGATTTGCAACAAAGATTTTATTCGTCGAGTATATTCTAAATACACTAACTACCTACATTATCGAACCTAAGTCAAAAGCATTAAAAATATGTACAATCCAGACTGTCGATAAACCATAAAATTAATAAATATTGTGATTTTCTTAGCTGATCTACCTCCTCCAATTCATGGAATGTCTAGTATTAACTTAGCTTTCTGTGATGTTCTGAAAAAAGCGGCTCAGGGGAAGGTTGTTGTGATTAATACTTCACCATCAATACCGGGCAAGTACTTTAATACCTATTTTTGGATTTTAGCAAAAATAGGCATGATTCCAATGTTGACTGTTAAATTAATAAAAGGCTTTACCAATTCGCAGCATTCTACTTTATATCGTGCAATTAACGGCGGGGCAGGACAAGTTTTTGACATCATTTATCTTGCTGTAGCAAGAATTTTTGGTATCAAAATTTTCATACATCATCATTCTTGTAATTCCATATCTAAGAAAAAACTACTATTTTCATTATTAAATAAGGTTGCTGGAAAAGATGCGATTCATATTGTCCTTGGTATGGAAATGAAGCTAGGGTTATGTAATAAGTACCAAATATTAGATTCATCTATTCGTATTCAATCTAATCTTGCTTTTTTCGATTCAATGCCAAAAATTAGTAAAAGCACTGAGTTTAGTAATCAAGTGCTGAGGATTGGTCATCTTTCGAACCTATGTGAAGAAAAAGGTTTGGGTGTTTTTATTGAATTATGTGCAATTTTAGAAAGTAGAGAGGTAGAATTTGAGGCAGTTTTGGCTGGTCCATTTGTTAATAAAGTAGCAGAACAGCTATATAAGCAAAGCGATTGTAATATTAATTACTTGGGACCTTTATATGGTGAATCTAAACAAGATTTTTATCAATCTATAGATCTTTTTGTATTTCCCTCTATGTATTTTAATGAAGCTGAACCATTAGTTTTATACGAGGCTGCACAGTATGGGGTATTTTTGATAGGTACAAAAAGAGGTTGTATGCCGAGTGTTATTAGCTCATTTGAAGGACAAGTAGTTTGTGAGAATAAAGAAATTAGCGAGGTGATTGCTGAAAAAATTAGCAAGCTAGTTTATTCCGATGAACTTCAGGAACATTCTATGGTGTTGAGGCAAAATCTATTTAATGTAAAAATTCGTGATGAAAAAAAGAACTTGGTAGCCTTAGTCGGTGAAATACTAAACGTTTAATTTTAATTGATTACTCTTTCCTCGCTTGATTTAAAAAGGATTGTGTCTAAATGTGCCTATGAAATCACTAATTTAACTGAATTATAAGTCATAGTATTGAAAAAATAATAGCTACGGTTTCATATAAATTTCAAAACCTTTTGAGTCATCATAAAAAAGATGTTGTATTGCAACCTTACGCATAGGCATAAGGGAGAGCAATCAATGGACTGCAAAATCAGTTGTCTCCATAATTGAAGAACCGCATATTGAAACTATTGTCATCAAAAGGCTCGATAAAGTCTTAGCGGCTAACGGAGTTCAGAATAGTGTATTGTTAAAAATAGGTGTTCAGAGTTTATGAGTTAAGTATATGTAAAAGCTGCTGGGCAGCTCTTTTAAATTAAATTGTATAAAAGTAAAGTGCTCTTATAATGAGTTATATGAAGGACAGCCTCAACATCATTGTTAATGAATTATACAAATTTGAGCATGATATTGAAACCATAGGCGTTTATAATTCTACTTTTACTAATTCTGGCAAGTAATTTAGTCAGATTATTTATTTGGAAATAAATTCATTTAACCTTTTTAAACCATTTATAAAGTAATTCCTATGATTCGGCGTGAGATAATCCAAGGCGATCTTGTGTCGAAAAAGTTAAACCTTGTTCATTTATATTGTTTGAGAAACTTACATGAAAAAAGTTGCACTTATTACAGGTATAACAGGCCAAGACGGTTCGTACTTAGCTGAATTCCTATTAGAAAAAGGATACGAGGTTCACGGTATAAAGCGTCGCTCGTCTTCATTTAATACTGAAAGAATAGATCATATCTATGAAGATCCTCATATAGAGGATCAAAACTTTGTTTTACACTATGGTGATCTCTCTGACTCTTCGAATTTGACTCGAATTATTTCGGAAATTCAACCGGATGAAGTATATAACTTAGGTGCTCAGTCTCATGTTGCTGTTTCTTTTGAGGCGCCAGAATATACAGCAGATGTCGATGCAATGGGTACATTACGTTTATTAGAAGCAATACGATTCTTAGGCTTAGAAAAAAAGACGCGTTTTTATCAGGCTTCTACGTCTGAACTGTTTGGTGAAGTTCAAGAAATACCTCAGCGTGAAACAACACCTTTTTACCCTCGTAGTCCCTATGCGGTGGCTAAAATGTATGCTTATTGGATTACGGTAAATTATCGAGAAAGTTATGGCATGTATGCCTGTAACGGTATTTTATTTAACCACGAATCACCTAGAAGGGGAGAAACATTTGTCACTCGTAAAATTACCCGAGCTATCGCTAATATTGCACAAGGCTTAGAGCAATGTTTGTTCTTGGGCAATATGAATGCTCTGCGAGATTGGGGGCACGCAATGGATTATGTGCGTATGCAGTGGATGATGCTGCAACAAGACGAAGCAGAAGATTTTGTGATCGCAACAGGTAAACAAATTTCTGTTCGAGACTTTGTTATTTTAAGCGCTCGAGAAGCTGGGATTAAGCTAGAGTTTTCTGGTGAGGGTGTTAATGAGATTGCAACAGTCTCAGCGATTACAAGAGATGATGCACCGGGGATTAATGTTGGTGATGTCATCGTTAAAGTAGACCCTCGATATTTTCGACCAGCTGAGGTTGAAACATTATTAGGTGACCCAACAAAAGCAAAAGAAAAATTAGGTTGGGTTCCTGAAATTACTGTAGAAGAAATGTGTAAAGAGATGGTTGAATTTGATTTAGATAAAGCTAAGCGCCACGCACTTCTCAAACAGCACGGTTATGATGTGTCTGTAACGAAAGAGTAAATCATGCAAAAAAACATCTATGTCGCTGGCCACCGAGGCATGGTTGGATCGGCAATTGTTGAACAACTTAAAAAAGTTGAGGGTAATAATATTATTACCCGTAGCCGAGATCAGTTAGATTTAACTAATCAGCTTGCGGTTCAAGAATTTTTTAATTCGAATAAAGTGGATGAGGTCTACTTAGCTGCGGCAAAGGTGGGTGGTATCCATGCTAATAATGAATACCCAGCCGAATTTATTTATGAAAACTTGATGATTGAAGTAAATATTATTCATCAAGCTTATGCTGCTGGAGTTAAAAAGTTATTATTTTTAGGCTCATCTTGCATCTACCCTAAATTAGCCGAACAACCGATGACGGAAACAGCATTATTGACGGGTGTACTCGAATCCACAAATGAGCCTTATGCAATTGCTAAGATCGCCGGAATAAAATTGTGTGAATCTTATAACCGTCAATACGGCGTGGATTATCGTGCGGTTATGCCTACTAACCTTTATGGACCTAATGATAATTTTCATCCGGAGAACAGTCATGTTGTGCCAGCATTAATCCGTCGTTTTCATGAAGCTAAAATAAATAACGATGAAGTAGTTGACGTTTGGGGCTCAGGTAATCCGATGCGCGAGTTCTTACATGTTAATGATATGGCAGCAGCCAGTGTTTTTGTGATGAACCTTCCAACTCAAACGTATCTTGATAATACGCAACCGATGTTGTCACACATTAATGTTGGAACAGGTGTCGATTGTACTATTAGAGAGTTGGCTGAAACTATTTCTACAGCCGTTGGCTTTTCTGGTGAGATTGTTTTTGATGCGAGCAAGCCAGATGGGACTCCAAGAAAATTAATGAATGTTGATCGGTTAAAAAATATGGGTTGGTCGTCATCAATAGCTCTAGATGAAGGGATTGAAAATTCTTATCGATGGTTCCTTAAAAATCATGATGTAGTGCGTCTATAAGCACGTCATTTATAGTTTTGATGTTTGATTGATTTATGAAAATATTACTTTATGGTCTTAATTATGCACCTGAAATTACAGGGATAGGCAAATACTCGGGGCAACTAGGTGCCTGGCTAAATACAAAAGGTCATCAAGTAAAAGTAGTTACTGCACCACCATATTATCCGTCTTGGAAAATCTCAGAGGGTTATAATAATTGGTTTAAAAGAGAAACGCTTAAAGGTGTTGATGTTTATCGTTGCCCTTTATATGTGCCCGAGCAACCTACGACTTTTTCAAGACTGTTACACTTATGTAGTTTTGTTGCTTCTTCAACATGGTCATTAATAACGCTAATTCGCTGGCGGCCTAAAATAGTAATAAATGTTGTTCCTTCGTTGTTTTCATCTTTCCCAGCATGGCTGTATTGTCGAATAACTGGCGCCAAATTTCTTATTCACGTACAAGACTTTGAAAGTGATGCTATGTTTAGCTTGAGTGATAATTCCAATGAGTCGGTGGCTAAAAAAATATGGTCAAAGATAGAACAATTTATTCTATCTCGAGCTGATGCAGTTAGCACAATTTCAAACGCAATGATGGACAATGCAATATCAAAAGGAGTTGTTGCTTCTAAAGTATTGTTGTTCCCAAATTGGTCGGAAGTTTCTTTATTTCAAAATGTTCAGAACACTGATGAATTTAAAATTTCTTTACTTGGAGATAGAGAAGAAAAAATAATCCTTTATTCTGGTAATGTTGGGCGCAAACAAGGATTAGAATTAGTTATCGAATGCGCGAAAATTTCGTCAACAAATGACGATCAAAATTTATATGTTATCTGTGGAGATGGGGCAGGAAAAAAAGATCTTATCGGGCTTACTAAAAAGCTTAATTTAACTAATGTTGTTTTTTTACCATTGCAACCGTATTCAGATTTACCAAAGTTGCTCGCTATGGCTGATGTGCATTTAGTTATTCAGAAACCTGATGTTGCTAATGCTGTACTGCCCTCTAAGCTCACTAATATTTTTTCTGTTGGAGGGCATGCAGTTATAACAACTCATGACGATACTGAAATTGGTAGGTTAATTAAAAAATTCCCTGGTATAGCAATTCCAGTAAAACCGGAAGATTGTAAAGCTTTGCTTTTAGGAATAGAGCTTGCTAGTAAAGAACAGAAGATTAATAATGTTGCTAAAAATTATGCACAAACGTACTTAGCAAAAGAGTCAGTTTTAAATGGCTTTGAAGAAAACTTTAAAGAAATAATTTCAGCTTAAAGGGGTTTAAATGATACCTGTTATATTATCTGGTGGTTCGGGAACAAGACTGTGGCCGTATTCGCGTTCAATTTGCCCAAAGCAGTTTTTGCCTTTAATTGGCGAAAAACACAATATTGCAAGAAACAATCTTGCGTTTAGAAGATTCTGTTGAACGTATGGTGGTTTGCAACGAAGATCATCGCTTTATGGTTGCTGAGTAATTGCGAGAAAAGGAAATCATAGACATAGTATTTTAGCAAGACAATCATTAATTGTGGATTTCAATATTGTTTTGTCTAGAAGTAAGGTATCGTATCCATCGTAATATTAATTAATATCCAATTATGTGAAGTCAGTTGAAATTTAAAATCATATTTGTTTTATTGTTTTTTTTCCTTAGTACTCTTGTGTTGCAATGGTTTCGTATTGCTAAAATAGGACAGCTACACGTAGGATATCAGCACCTTTTTGGTATTGCGCTAATTATATTTTCCCCTCTTATCATATCGAAAGTGCCTAAAAATAATGAGACTATAATACTGGTGTTTGTTGGTTTTTTATACATAGTTTTTGGAATGGGCCCTACACTTTTTTTAGATATTCCTTTTTATTCTTTATCGGCTGTGATTAGGCAGGTAGTCTATTTTTTGATATCGGTTGTCATTATAATTTTTATAGCTAGTGCGAAAGATGAGCTACTCAAAAAATTATCTTATTTAGGCCCAATGTCTGCGGGTGTTTTTCTTATAGGTTTTTCATATTCTTTAGGAAAAACTAATGTAGATATTATATCTACTATCGCTACAGCTTTAACAACTGCCAATCCTAATATTTTAATATTTAGAATGTTTGGTGTAGTTATGTCAACTGAACAAGGAGGAGTCATTGAAGACGTTCAAGCTAACTTACGCCATGGTATCTCGGAAGCGATTCTTGTTTCGTCTGTAATTTCATTTGCATATGCAAAAACATTTATTGTGAATAGACGACATCTTTTTTTTATAAACGCAGGCATTTTTTTTAATGTTTTGATATTAATGTTGTGCTTAAGCCGATCAGTTTTATTAGCTTCGTTTTTCTGTTTTTTTATTCTTTATTTTCATACATCTTCTTATAGCAAAAATCACAATTTTTTATATAAATATGCAATTTATTGTTTAATTCCCATGGGCGTAGCTGCTTTTTTAATGACTTCTGGTGTTTGGGATATTATTGCAAATCGCTTTTTTTCGACTGAGCAATCAGGGTCATATCTTGCTCGTTTTGATATATTGAGACAAACCTTTAAGCACATTGGCACATCAGTTTTGATACCATCTTCAATACAAAGTTTAAATATATCTTCACCACACAATATTATGCTTTCAAATTGGCTTGCCTCTGGTCTTTTAGGGTTCCTAATTAGTATTATATTTTTTGCTACTATAGGAATAGCAATGGCTGTAAGGATTTTAAATATTTTTAAAACAAAACCAAATGCTATGCAGGCTGCGTATGTCGGTTCTATAGCATTACTTTCTTTACCATTAATACGAGCAATCACTGCAGGAGCAGGGCTAAGTGCTTCATCTTGGGCCGCTATAGGTCTAGGCTTTGGGATTATCGCGCGACATCAAAAAAGAAAATATCAAATAAACTCTCATCATTGATTTTTTCATCATACAAATCGGTGGTGGTCTGTTTTTTGAATTAGCATGAGCGTATACTTGGGGCCATGTTGGTGAATAGTTGACGCTATTTAAAACATAATAAAAAATATCTTCTTTCTTGCAAATATTTTTAGACTAAACAGTTCTATTTTTTTGGAATTTTGTTTCAATATTTTGTTCCGAGTGCAACTTCCCTAAACTGCATTGATGTTTATAAAAAGAGGTTTGAATATGATACCAATAATTTTAGCAGGCGGTTCGGGAACAAGACTCTGGCCGTATTCGCGTTCAATGCGCCCAAAACAGTTTTTACCTTTAACTAGCGAAAATACAATGTTGCAAGAAACTATCTTACGTTTAGGAGATTCCGTTGAACCTATAGTGGTTTGCAATGAAGATCATCGTTTTATGGTTGCTGAACAATTACGTCAAAAGGAAATCACAGCACATAGTATCTTACTAGAGCCTGCTGGCAGGAACACCGCTCCAGCGATTGCTCTTGCTGCTTTAAAGGTATTAGAAAGCGATCAAGACAATATTTTATTAGTATTACCAGCTGATCATATTATTTCCGATTCTGCAGCGTTTTCTCAGGCGTTAGAGGTTGCTGAGCAACAGGCAAGTGAAGGGCGTCTTGTGACATTTGGAATTGTGCCAACTTATGCCGAGACAGGCTATGGATATATCCGTGGGAATGGAGAAAAAACTGCTCAAACAGTTAATGAGTTTTTAGAAAAACCTGATGCAGATACTGCACAAACATATGTCGATTCTGGGAATTATTTTTGGAATAGCGGGATGTTTATGTTTAAAGCTTCTAAATATATACAGGAGCTAGAAACACATGCTCCTGAAGTGTTGGCTGCTTGTACTGAAGCGATATCACTTGCTAAATCAGATTTAGATTTTACTCGAGTTGATGAAAAGGCGTTCTTAAATTGCCCAAGCGATTCAATTGATTATGCAGTGATGGAAAAAACTGATTCAGCAGTAATGGTGCCACTTGATGCTGGTTGGAATGATGTTGGTTCGTGGGCAAGTTTATGGTCTGAATGTAATAAAGATGAGGATGGCAATGCTGTTCGTGGTGATGTTTTGCTTGAAGACACTAAGAATACATTTATCCAATCCGAGGATAAATTAATTGCGACTGTTGGGTTGCGAGATACGGTTGTTGTTCAAACTGACGATACAATTCTTGTCGCTTCAAAAGAAAAAGTGCATCAAGTAAAAAAGATTGTCGAAAAACTTAAAGACCTAGAACGTCCAGAAACACAATTACATAGAAAAGTATACCGACCCTGGGGTAATTACGATTCAATAGACGCGGGAGAGCGCTTTCAGGTAAAACGAATTATTGTTAACCCTGGCGCTAAATTATCATTGCAAATGCATCACCATAGAGCCGAGCATTGGGTGGTCGTTTCAGGCACTGCTGAGGTGACTAATGGTGATAAAAAAATGATTTTAAAAGAAAATGAATCCACCTTTATTCCATTAGGGGTGACACACTCTTTAGCAAACCCCGGTGCGATACCTCTGGAAATTATTGAGGTGCAGTCTGGCAGTTATTTAGGTGAAGATGACATTGTTCGTTTTGAAGATGTTTACGGGCGTGCATAAAAAAGCCTCCATACCTATTTATGATTTTATATCTCTTTTTGAATTATATAAATGTCATATCTAGAAGATACCTCTAATTACTTTTTTCTTAGTTTATTTGCTCGCGCTACTCTTACAGAAGAAGGTTTACAGAGTATAAACTCTGAGTTAGAAAAGGAGCGAGATTGGGACGGCTTTCTAAGAATGGCTCAATCTCATAATATGATTCCACTTCTGGAACATCATGTTCAGGAAAATAATATAGCCTTGCCTGCTGATCAGCTATTATTACTTAAAGCAATGATGATGGAGCACAAAGCATTGTTGCTGGCAAGGTTTGAGGCGATTAAAGAAATAGACCATTATTTACGTCTAGAGAATTTATATTTTATTGGTCTAAAGGGAATTATCTTAGCGCCAATGCTGTACGCTAAAAATGAATTACGACCGATGCGAGATATAGATATTCTATTGTCTAAAGGTGACTGCATAAAGGCGGCAGAGGTGTTACGTAAATTAGGCTTTGCTATTCCTTACGCGCAGGAGAATCGTTGGGAAGAAGGATTGCAGCATTTGCCTGATGCAATAAAAAACTATAATGGATTTCAAATAACGGTTGAATTGCACCATGATGCAATTCATCGCGATGCTAGTGGTAATTTGCAATCAGACAATCTGCTTTCAGAAACCAGTATTGTCGAATTAAATGATTTACAGCTTAATACTTTGGGGCATATCGATATGTTGAACCAATTATGTCGACATATTCAGGGACCTGATGGGGAAAGGTTAATTAAATTAATTAGCATGTTAGATATAGTGCTTTATGCGGAAAAATTTATATCCGATATCTCTTGGCAAGAAGTAAAAAACACACAGCCTCATGTATTAAATACCTTACGTTGTATACATATGGTTATTCCCTTATCAGTAGAGTTAAAGTTAGTGATTGGTGATATTGATGATAATACTCTTCTAGAAGGTAGAGGTGTTCCAATGGGTTCTTTTCGTTATGCTTTAAGCCGAAATGATTGGGGTTTTAGAAAAAAAATCGCATCACTATTTAATCCGTCACAGTGGTGGATGCATATGTATTATGGAGTGTTACCTCAAGATAGTTTAACGATGGTTAGATATGTTATTCATCCATTTACAGTGTTACGTATTATTTTTCGAAGGTTTTTGGTGACGGTGACTTCTTTTTTACCTTAATTTGGACAACTCAGCATAGCGCGATCGATCATCTTAAAGCAGTAATTCTTTTTTAACCCAGTCTAAAGAGAGTGACGTTATGTCGCTGTAGTCAAGGCGGTAACTTGGAACATCCGTTGCTTTAAGTAATTCTTTGAAACCAAAGTCAGGAAAGTTTCTAGAATTCACAAAGTTACCCATAAGTTGAAATCCGCGTTCTGATGGATTAACAACACTAATAGTATTACCAGCAGTAGGAGAGTACTTAGGAAACAGAATGCAATGAAGTTTCAGTTTGTCAGAATAACCATAGGAATTATTGAATAGTTCGGGGGAATAACTGACAGTTCTTGTTTTTTGTAGCAAATGTTTATCAGTATCAAGCATTGAGTTAATAATCTTTGTGCCATAAGGGCTTTTAACTTGCATTGGCCGAGAAACGCCATTAATAAAACTATCTTCATCGATCATAACAAACTCATCAGAGACATAATCCAAGCCTTGCTTAACAAACCAGCAGGTAGTTGTGGTTTTTCCAGAACCGCTCACAGCTGGCATGATGATTCCTTTATCACCATACGCTACTGAACCTGCGTGTAAACAAAAATGTTCACGAGCAAGATCACTGATATGGCGCATGATTAACTGACTAAGTTGGTGACTGAGCTTGTTAATACTTTTACAACGTTTACTCAAATAAAAATATTCATCCTTTATTTTCCAACTATTTTTTTTTTGTTTTATTTTGATTGTACGACCAACGGGTTCTGCAATAGGGGTATGTGGAAAACCAGCTATTTCGCGACTTAGTTTTTCAAATGAATCGGTTGAATCAAAGCACAATGTAATTCTAACTTTATGGTACTCAACAAGGTAATAAATCATTACGACACAAGTTTGATTATTCCGCTATCTAATAATTTTTGTGTAGTCTCTAAAACATCAGCCTCAATACTATCTTCACCAGGATAAGCTTCAGTTAAAAGTTCAATAACATCGTTCACAGCGCGTTCGCCATTGAATAGATTCAAGACTAAAAAGCTATGTTGATTGAGGTGGTGAGTTTCTAAAGTTTGTTGATTAAGGATTAATCCCTCACCTTGCAGCTCTTCAACTTGTAAATCTTCAGAACGTGTAAAAATTGTGGCTTTATTCATTTTTGTAATGTACTTGTTACGACAGGTATTAGTTTAAAGCTAATGGAATTATTGTTTAGAAATAAAGACATTCTAAATAAATACTGATGAAATAAAAAATGCGCACGCTTAAAAATAAGCGCGCGCATTATATATTTTTGACTGAATTTTGGCTTGGTTAAGGAGTACCGCCAGCCATACCACCAGCCATACCGCCAGCCATACCGCCACTGCCCATCATTGCATGTGAAGGTATTACAACTGAATCAATTAATGGTTTCTTCCATTCGCTTGGCACGGCAAATGCACCGCCAAGTACAGCACTAGCGCCTAATGTATTTTTCAAAAATTTGCGTTTAGCATTTTTTTCGTTTGTTTTAATCCCGCTCATTGTACTGGCCCTCTTATTAAAGTCTTTTCGTTTGTTAAAACAGTTATTGTTACTAATTAATGCGATAGTATATTACTATATTAATTGCATTGCAATTTACTCTATTACTAACTAGTACATAATTATAGTAAATAATATTGGATTAAACAATAAAATTATTGGCTGTTATAATAATTTAACATATTAATTAAAACTCATATTTTTATTATTATTAGGGCGCTATGTCTTATTCATCGATAACTTCTCAAGCATCTATGGCACTAGATGAGTCGCGTAATAAAGCGTATTTAAAAGCATTACGTCAACTTGTTACAGAAGATAGCGTGTTGTTAGATGTTGGTGCTGGGATAGCGCCCTTTGGGTTGCTTGCCGCGAAGTTGGGAGCGCGCAAAGTTTATTTGATTGAACCGCAATCAGTTATTAATACCGTCAATACAATTGCCCGCGATAATGGTGTTGGGGATGTTGTTGAATGTATTCATGGCACGATTGAAGAAGCCACTATCCCTGAACCTGTTGATATTGTGACGTCATGCTTTACCGGCAATTTTTTACTCTCTGAAGATCTATTACAATCTTTGTTTATAACAAGAGATAAATTCTTAAAACAAGGAGGTAGCTTGTTACCAAGCTTGGCTCGTTCTTATGCTGTTCCTGTAATGGTCCCTGATTTATATTCAGAGCATATAAGCCGCTATATTGAACCGCATTTAGGGATTGATTACAGTCATTATCGTAAGTATGCCTCTAGCAAGTATTATCAAAATTTTGATTTAACAGTTTTTTCAGATGATTCTAATCAAGGGTATTTATCGGAACCTCAGCAAGTATTAGAATTGGATTTTTACACGGCTCAGTCATCTGCCGCAGTTTATGATCATGATCTAAGTTTTACTGCGAATAGAGATGGTACTTGTCATGGCTTTATAGGTTGGTTTGATATGCAATTGAATGGACGAATGGTTTCAACTGGTCCAATGGCTCCGCCAATGCACTGGTCGCCATTGTGGTTTCCTATTGATGAACCGATAACTGTGAAAGAAGGCGATGAAATCAATATTAAGATTAAAAAACCATTAGGCGGTTATTACTCTTGGAGTATCAGTAATAATGGTATGATTCGAGCTCACTCTGAGAGTTTGAATGAGCTATTAGCTCGTACAAAGAAAAGTAAATTAAAGCATCAGAGTCAAGCGATGTTGATTGCTCTAAATAGTTTGGATAGTGGCAAGAGCGTTGAACAAACGGCTTATGTTTTAGCTGCCCGTATGTCGAATTACTTTGATTTACAATCAGCGCAAGTATATGTTCAGCAGCTTGAGCAAGAACATTTGCTTTGAGATTAAATATGGTCATTACCTATCTACAGCATTAAACTTCAATCAGTCGGTTTTATTTTGTGATTAATTCTAAGGATTTTCAAAAAAATTGCAGCGTAACATCATTTTTATTCGTTGTTTTCGCCTTGTTATGGCTGCCGATTTTTAAAGCTGGCATGATGCCAGGTGCTTTTTCCTGGCTGATTATAAATGCCTTATTAATACTTATTTTTTTTGTCATGGCTCGAGAGTTTAATGCACAAAAAGCTGCATGGTTATTGGTTTGGTGTGTCTTTTCTCTAGCAGTAGTCAGCCATGTTTGGTTGTTACCTAATTTTTTTGAGTTTAAGAGATTCTTTCCTCCGAGTGCTAATTTGGGGGCTTTGCAGGCGATCACTAATACACCAGTAGATTTGTATGGTTCTATGCGTGTATGGGCTTTCTTCAGTGTGATGTGGATTATTGCTTGGCGCGTTTCATTGATGAATTTATCGCAGGTAGGCATATTGCTAACCACTATATTGCTAGTGTCTTTGTTTCAAGCAATCTATGGCTTATATGGTTTTATATCAGGTAACAAGATTATTCTAGGGCTATGGATAAAAGAGTATTATTTAAGAGATGCAACAGGCACATTTGTAAATAGAAATCACTTTGCTGGGATGTTAGCAATCGCTTGGCCTTTGGTTGTGAGTGGCTTAGTCGCTCCAAAGGCATTGATCTTTCCATTTCTATCTGGAGGTTTTAGGGTTGTAATTGCTGTTTTTTATTCAATGATTGTGATGCTAGCTTTGGTTAGTTCTCACTCAAGAATGGGGACAGCAGCGGCTATTTTTGGTTTAGCGACTTGTTTGTATATAATTCTTCGTAATTCTTATTTGGCAAGGTTTCAAAAAGTATCTGCGATTTGGCAGATAGTTGGTGTCTTTTTATTCTTGGCTTTATTTGCTCTATGGTTTGGCCTCGGTGATATTGTTCAGCGCTATGCAAGTTTAGACGGCGGCGATTCGCGAGTAGATGTATGGCAGGCGATGTTTGGGTTGCCTTTTAATGTTTGGTTGTTTGGCGTTGGTCCTGGTGCTTTTGAAGATGTTTTTCAACTTGTGAAACCGAGTTATTTTTCAGTGCGCTTTATTTATGCGCATAATGATTATCTCGAATTTTTGTTTGAATTTGGTTTGCTTGTCGCATTGGCTATTTTGTGTGCTGTCATTTTCTGGTTCAAAAAGGTATACCCAAAAGGTAATCATCTCCTTAGAGCAGGTGCTTTAGGATCGATTGTTGCGGTTGCAATGCACAGTCTTGTAGACTTTAATTTGCAAATTCCGGCATCGGCTTTGCTAGCGTGGGTTGCTTTGGGTTTAGTTATGAATAATCAGATGGTTGATATTCAAGAAGGTGATCGAGAACAAAAAACACGACAATCAAGCTCTTCTAGCAAGAATAGCCATAGTCGTAACCTAGGAGCGAAAAGTAAAACACGCAAACGTATTAAAAAAAGATTGCCAAGAACTAAACAAGAGTGGTTGGCGTTTCTTCGATCAGATTGAGCGCGTTAATGAATATGAGGTATGGGCAATGAAGATATACGGATTAATGATTGTGATGATGCTAGTCAATTCAATCGCCAAAGGTCATGATGATTTTGTTGATGTTATCCCAAGAGTAAAGCCATCTATAGTTACTATCGAAGTTCGCCGCTCTAAATCTCGGTCTCGTTCAAAGCAGCAAGAGGAACTGAAGGAAGTCTTAGGAGAGCACGCAGATTTTTTTTCTGAAGAGGTGAAAAATTTACCTGATTCAAGTAGTGGTTCTGGTTTTGTAATACTAAATAAGAATCAACAGCAGCGATATTTAACTGTATTAACGGCTGCTCATGTAGTTGAGAAAGCCTCTGAAATAACATTGTTTTTTGCAGATGGTGAAAAGAAAGATGCTGAAATTATTTGGATTGACGAATCTTCAGATGTTGCAATGTTAAGAGCTGAGTATCCAGATTTCAATGGAGGCCTTGAGTTGGATGATTCGCCTTTGTTTGAAGGGAAGCCTGTGTTAGCAATTTCTGGGGCTTTTGGTTTTTCTTTGAGCAGTTCAGTTGGCATTGTTTCAGCAATTGATGTTTCGGTTGGTTCTAAACAGCGATTGATTCAGACCGATGCGGCAATCAATCCTGGGTCATCTGGCGGCCCTATATTCAATAAAGATGGCAAGGTTATAGGCTTAATATCCGCTATTTATAGCTCGACAGGCACCTTTTCTGGTGCTGCATTTGCGATTCCCGCCAAGACGATTAATAGCCTACTTGCTAGGTGATGTACTTATGGTAGTTGTAGCTTCTGGCTTTAGCGTGTTAATTTTTTAAGCCAAGATCCTGATTTCTTACGAGTTTTTTTACGTGACTTCTTTTGTTTCTGGTTTGTTAATGAGTCATACCTTTCTGAATTGAAGTGCTCCTGATCAAGCGATAGAGTCTCTAAATCTTCGCCTTTAATTAGTCTTAAAGGATTGTCGTATAATAGAGTTTTACTAACATGTTCACCAAAAACTTCAGTCAATAGTGTTGCAGCATTACTTAGATTGGGGCTTCTGCCAGTAGGCCTATGCGCATCGGAGGCAACTAAATGGACGGTTTTGTTTGTAATCATTTCTAAGCTCATTCGTTGGATGCCCTGTCCGAAGTCGCCAGTACAACTTTGTCCTGTCAACTGCGCTTTGCAGCCAAAATTAACCCATTCTTTTAAGGGCTCTATATTTGCTCTTAAGCTAGAATTCCTTTCTGGGTGAGCGATGATTGGTGTAATGCCATGATAAATGAGCTGGCTTAAAATACTTTCTACGCCAGTAGGAATGCTTGATTTTGGTAATTCTATTAGAGCTGCCTTGCCAAGACCATTGTAAGTTAATGCTTTGTTGCTAATTAATTGTTCTGCAGTTTCAGGAGTTAGGTGAACTTCAGAACCAAAGTGTAAGCGTACCTTGAGCTGTGCTTTTGTGGCGCTATTTATAAGCTCTTGAGTATATTTTTTGACTTCATTGGAGAAGTTTTGAAATGCACCATTTAAATGATGGGGTGTTAATACAATATCGGTTGTGCCATTTTGTTGGGCTATTTTCAACATTTCTAGCGCCATTGATGAGTCTATAGCTCCGTCATCAATAGCTGGCAGGGAATGGTTGTGGCAGTCAATTATTTTCAAAACACTTACATCCAATCATATAAATTAAAGGTGATTTATTTAATATGTATAATTGTAGATTAATTCTTGCCTTATTGTCCTAAATAAAAGATAAGGTTTGTGAAATTGTGTTTAATTTTAATAAATTAGAGTGTTTTTTTTGAAACTGTGCTTTAAATGTGAAGCACACTGTATTATAGTATGACTAGTAGTTCATAATTAGATAGAGATGTTATTGGGTATTGTGTAGGTCCTTTCATGCTAGTTGATAGGCGCATAACGCAACATTTTATTTCATTTTTTTTAGTTAATTTAACTAATTCATGCAGTGATTTTAACTGCATTTATTAATTCAACTAGATAATAAACACTAGAGGTTTGAGGATGTCATATTTAAAAGTATTTTCTGTAGCGGTTCTTGCATTTTTAGCAAGCAATGCATATGCGGGATCAGCAGTTGTAGGCCAAGTTACTGCGAGCCCAAGCGCATATGTTGGTTCACAGTCTATCAAAAACCAACAAGTTCCATATATTCAAGGTGATTCAGTCGAGACCGGTAAAAGTGCAACAGCTTCTGTTTCACTAACATCAGGTTCTGCGACGCTTGAGCTTGCGCCAAACACTTCAATGCGTGTATTAAGTGCTGATGAAATGGCTTTTGAATTGAATTCAGGTGCATTGCAAGTTACAGCTGCTGCAGGTTCAGCTGTATCATTTGATACAGCATCTGGAGTCTTTACTGTTTCTTCTGCGCAAGCCCTCAATGTGATTGCTGCATTTGAAAACGGTAAGTTTGCAGTTGTTTCTCAATCTGGATTTGTAACTGTTGAGTCAAATCAAGATGGATTGGTTTCAAATGTTGTTGAAGGTAATGGCTATCTACACGAGCAAGGCCAAGCAAGAATAGTTGAAGTTCAAGGCGCTAGTAGTGGTGACGACTGTGAAGCGCGAAATAATAACGGTAACGATGACGACGATTGCAGTGGTTTAGTATGGTGGTTAGTTGGTGGAGCCGTTGTAGCTGCAATTCTCATCTTAGATGATGACGATGATGTTGTAGACGGCGGTGATTTAGACGGCGGTGATGCAGCAGACGCTGGTGGTGTTGGTGATGCAGCAGACGCTGGTGGTGCTGGTGATGCAGCAGGCGCTGGTGATGCAGCAGGCGGCGCTGGCGGCGGTGCTGCCGGTGGTGCAGCAGCTAGCCCAGCCGGCTAATTAAGAACTTAAGTAGTGTTGTTATTAATAACAAGTATCTAGGTAATAACACATTTGAAAATGGGCGAATACCTTTAGTTAGGTATTCGCCTTATTTATTTTTACGTTCTTTTTCTAAAGATCGTTTTTTGAAAAAGAGTATTTAACCTCGTGAGAGCAATATAAGCATGCAATTAATTAAAAGATTTAAGGATTCTGCGCCGATAGCTTTGCAATATAAGTCAGCCATTTTATTCAGCTTTACGCTTTTATTAACTTCTTGTGGTGGTTCTAAGGCTGTTAATGATAGGGCTATATTTGCTAGCACAAATGTTCAATCAGATGTTAATCAGCAAATATCTTTGTCAGCTGCTCAAGAGCTCGCTGCTGCTGAGCAGGCAGTTTATTACTTAGGTGCGGGAGATATTCTAGAGTTGACAGTTTTTCAAGTTGAAGAACTCAATACAACAGTGCGAGTTAATGGTCGAGGTGAGATAATTTTTCCTTTACTAGGTAAGATTGAAGTTGGTGGCAGATCTGTTGCAGATGTTGAGAGTGAAGTTGTGCAACGTTTAGAGCGAGATTTTTTACAGAACCCTCAGGTTAGTCTTTTTATTGAAGAATACCGAAGCCAACAGATCACTGTAATGGGAGCAGTTCAAGAGCCTGATGTCTACTCTATTCGCCAAACTCGAAGTATTTTTGAAATGTTGTCGTTAGCTGGAGGTTTGTCTAGTGAGGCTTCAGACAGAATACAGGTTAAAACAACGCAACCAGATCCCGAGACGGGAGAGCTTGTCCCTCAAACCTTAATTTTGAGTGTTAAAAAGTTATTAGCTGGTGCGGAAGCAGCTTCTTACCTGCGGTTATCAGGCGGTGATAGCATTCTTGTGCCTGAGGCGGGTGTGGTATTTGTAGAAGGCGCAGTTGAGCAACCAGGTTCATACCCAATAGAGTCTGAAACAAGTGTCTTAAAAGCCATTGCATTAGCAGGTGGGGTGCCTTGGACTGGTAAGGAAGGTAGTGTGCGTATAATTCGAGAAGTCAGTGGGCAAGCTGTCTCTATAGATGTTAACTTGGCTGATATTCGTGATCAAGAAAGTGAAGATGTTATTTTAGATGACGGCGATATTGTGGTTGTTAGTTATAGCCCTACAAAGCGATTTATTTCTGGCTTTTTTAGAACGGCTGGGCAAATCTTTGGTTATCAACTGTAGTTGATCAAAAGACCGTATCAAATTATTTAGTAGCAGATAATAATTTTATTCTTAAGTTTATTGGGTGGTATTTATGAGTGACGCGAATAGAGATTTAGCAATAATGGAGCAGGCAGGAGGCCAAAATGTTGCAGTTTATGATGAACATCTTGCTAGGAATACTATCGATGAAGATGAAATTGATCTGCGAGCTTTATGGCGTATAGTACTTCGCTATAAAAAATTAATAGCCTTAATATTTTTCGTTATAGTTTTAACGGCCTTAGTTATAACTTTGCTGATGCGACCAATGTATACGGCGTCAGCTTCGCTTGAAATAAATACTTCAGGGCGGAGTTTAGTTAGCTTCGACAATGTTCAAGATCAAAATGTCCGCGATTGGAGGTACCTTAGTACTCAAACTCAAGTATTGTGGAGTTATGCCCTTGCTGAACAAGTAGTTAAAAATCTTGATCTTGTTAATGAGCCTGAGTTTAATGGTGAGTTAAAACAAAGAGGGCTGATGAATGGATTAAGGTCATTAATTAATGTTTTTCGAGCAAGTGATGACGAGCCTTCTGAAGCTGATGCAATTGTTTCTGCAACTTGGATATATTTAGGAAGATTGGGTGTCGGACAAGTTGGAGATACTAGTGTTGTTAATATCTCTTTTAGTACTTTTGATTATTACTTAGCAGCAAAAATTGCCAATGAGCATGCTAAAGCTTATATTTCTTTAAGCGATGAACGGCGCTTCAATTCTACTTCTGGGGCAAAGGAATTTTTAGAAACCGAGATAGCAACTGTTCAAGCTAAATTAGAAACATCTGAAAAACAGCTTAATGATTTTGCAAGAAAAAACGGTGTTATTGACGTAGAAGATCGTAATAATATTATGATGGAGCGCCTTAGTGATTTAAATAGTTCTTTGTCAATGGTACAAAGTGAACGAATTGATGCCGAAACTAAAGCTCTTCAAGCGAATTCTGCTAATGCTCAAACATTAGCATCAGTGAATGACGATTTATTGATAAAGGCCTTACAGGAACAGCAAGTTACTTTAAAAGCAGAGTACCTAGAATTATCAAGAATTTATAAGCCTAAATACCCTGCTATGGTACAACTCGAAGCAAAGATAAATGAACTTGAAGCTAATATTCGTTCACAGTCCTCTAAAATATTAGGTGGGTTAACAAGTAATTTTGAACAACTTCAGTTGAGAGAAGAACTGTTGAATCAAGAGCTTGACGAGTTAAAAGAAGAAATGTTGAATTTGCAAGATCGAGCAGTCACCTATAACATCTTAAAAAGAGAGTGGGAAGCTAATAGACAACTCTATGCTGGCTTGCTTGAAAGAACTAAGGAAGTTGGTGTTGCTGCAGGAATGGAGCTTAATGTTGCAACTATTGTAGATTCTGCTGATGTATCTACTTACGCTTCTTCTCCTAATCTTAAATTAAATTTAATGTTGGCTAGTTTTTTAGGGTTGATCTCTGGCTTGGGTGTTGCTTTTTTATTGGCGATGCTGGATAACACCATTAACGAAGTTGAGCAGCTTGAGCAAGTTACTAAGCTAAGCCACCTTGGTGTTGCTCCTAAAATTGACCTTAGTAATTCAGCTATTCAATTTGATGATGAAGATCAGGCGGCAAAAAATCGAATAATGGATACTTTGTTGCATCATGACGGTAGTAGCGCATTTGCCGAATCTATTCAGTCAGTTAGAACTTCTTTATCGTTTGTTAAGGCTGGTGGTTTTCCTCAGTCAATTATGTTAACAAGCTCATTACAGGGTGAGGGTAAAAGTACGGTTTCTTTGAATTTAGCAATATCATGTGCAAATGCTGGTAAACGAGTTTTGGTGATTGAGGCTGATATGCGCCGTTCAAGACTTTATAAGGTTTTTGGTGTGCCCCTTTCACCCGGTTTATCTGATCATTTAGTAGAGAGTAGCCCAGCTGTGCCGTATAGAGTCAGTCAGATACCAAATCTTTCAGTGTTGGTTGCTGGTTCTAAAACGCCAAACCCTGTTGATTTGCTTGGTTCTTCAGCAATGAAGAAGCTGGTTGATGATTATCAGAATCAATATGATCTAGTGATTATTGATAGCCCGCCAGTTTTGATGTTGGCGGATTCTATTATGCTTTCTCGTTATGTAGAATCTGTACTATTCGTTGTAGCAGCTCATAGCACGCCAAAAGATGCGATTAAGAATTCCCTTGAACGTTTGAGAATGGTTCAAGCGCCCTTAATTGGTACAGTTCTAAATAAAGTTGATGTTGGATTTTCTGGTTATGATTATCAGTACCTTTATGAATTGGATGAAGGTAAAAGTGTCGAAGTTTCTTGATCAATTGTGTCCGATCATAACAACATCCCATAGGTTTTTAGTTTAATAGGTTATTTAATTTAATAAGTGCTGCAATTTAAACAACTAATAGGCTGGGCGATTTTTTTTTGTACCATTATTTCCTTGTCTTATTTATCAATAATATTTTGGCAAAGTGATCAGCTTGCTGTTAAAGCTAGAAATGGTCAACTGTCAGCTGATTCACTTAAACCTTTAAATGCCGCAGAAAATTTCTTTCATGCTCCATTGAATGAAATATTGCATAAGGCTTCTAGCGAGGTTGGTGTTAATAATCAATTGCTGCTTGAGATAGCTAAAGAATACATAGAACGGCGCCCTTTAGATTCTAATGGTTGGCTTTGGGCTAGCTTGTTCGCGCAACGTACTGATCTTGATTCTTTGGCAGAAAGTTATTTGACTGTTGCTCATAGTCTGTCAGTAAATAATACTCACCAACTAATTAAAGTATTTAATCGTTACTTGGAAATCGGGAAAGTTGAGGAAGTAATGCCAGTGGCTCACGACATCTCTTTTATCAGACCTGAGGAATTTCGTAAAATATTTTATTTGTTAACTAGACTTAATTCGAATTATGATGACGTTATAAATTCCGTCATCCCTAAGACTGTAAATAATTCAAGATTACGAAAGGTATATCCGCAAGATGTTTATTATAGCTGGGCATTAAATGACGCAATGCGGGCAAAAAACGATGCTCTTGCAAGCTCAGTATGGAGCGCGATTCCAAATGAATATAAGCTCGACTCTGAATATGGTTTAAGGTATCTGGGTTATTTGTCATTGCAGCAAAATAAATCACAATTAGCGCCAGTGTGGTTGGAGCAAGTTGGAAGTGCTATGCCAGTTGGTAACTTTCCAAAACAAAAAATTGGATCTGCGAATAACCCTTGTTGGCATTCCCGGTCAACTGATCAGGATTCGGTAAAAATTGAAGCATTAACTGATTTTGATACAGCAGGGTTAAAACTATCTTTTTTAGGCACTGACAATGTGAATTATAGTGACTTAAGCTGTGCTATCGCAGTTGAGTCAGGGCAACAGTATGTGCTTTCTGCGCAATGGTCTGGTGAAGGTATTACGACATTATCTGGTCCATTTATTGATGTTTTCGCACCGAGTGTTCAGGCTAAAGAGTTTTATTCAAGAAATGATGACATGATTGGGAGTTGGTTATGGTCTGATATTGAAGTGGATTTCACGGTTCCGCAGAATGTTGAAATAATTAATGTTCGTATAAGGCGTAGAGAAACTGATTATTTAGATAGTAAAATTTCTGGTCAGGTGAGTTTCCGTGATTTCAAGTTAACGGCTATCGAAACCGATCTAAACAATGATCTTTCAAATGCTGTATCAACATCAATATTGCAATGAATGATTGGAAAGTTAGTTTTTTAAAGTGTTTAGAATTGGGTACTGTTGATCCGTCCTTAGCTAATGCCTATGAAGAAATTGTAGACTGGATGAGGAAAACTAAGTCTCACGACGATGGTTATCTTGAGCTCATTGATAAGTATGGAGAATCGGGTCTAAATCTTCGTTTCGAGGAATTTCTAGATCGGTTGCTTATTGCGGATAATGCCTCTGCAGAGATGTTTCCTATTTCTTTGCAAGTAGAAGATGCGAAGAAGCGTTACAGACAGCTAATACGTATTTTTCACCCTGACCGTGGCGCCCATGATGAAGACTGGTTAAATTATCGTGCTGAGCGGATTAATAGTTCTTATAAAGAATATGAAAACCGCCCGCAGTTACAAACTGCTGAAGTAGTTATGCCAACTGCAAAGAAACAGGCAGATAACAACGGAACAATTTATAAAAATCAATCAAACAAAATAAATACTAAAATAAAGTATAAGCCGAATGCAATGCGTGCAAAATTAGGTAATGCCGCAACTTTGCAAAAGAAAATTATTTTTGCTTTATGTTCCTTTTCTGTGTTTTTAGTATTGCTTGTGTTTTTGTCTAGCAAAAGTACGGCTCCTGATAACAGTGTACCGAATCTAAATGTTACTGGTACTCAAGTTACGCAACAGCAAGCTCTTGCAGATAACACTTTTGATGTTGAGTCAGATGAGGTTTCGCAAGAACTGATCACAGAAGAGATTTCGCAAGAACTACTGAAAGATGCTGAGTGGCTGACTGAAGAAGATACTTCATATCCAGTAGATGATGTTGAGGAGCCGAGTCTCAATTTGGATGGTTCTTTAAGTCAACGAGATACGCCTGAACTAAGTTTAAATAATGGATTGCAGGGAACTGATATAAATAGCCTCTCTGCAGTTGGCTCATCACAAGATTCAGATAATGAGCTGTCGTCTAAGCTTAGTGAGCCCGCAATCGATAATGTTGTTGCGAAATCTCTAGAAGATAAGATATCTTGTGATGGATCTTCTTCTTATGGTGTTGATAGTGTTTCCAGCCTTAGTTTAGTTCCAAACACTAACGCACTGAATGTTAGAGCAGGCCCCTCGATAGATTGCCTGATAACTTTCGTTATTGATCGTAATGATAAGTTGCAAAAATTAAAAACGTTTAATGACGATGGGCTTAATTGGGCTTACGTGTTTTGGCAAGATGAGAGTAAGGGAGCGGTTACTGGTTGGGTAAATGAAAATTTCCTAACAAGTTTTGTAGAAAGTAATTCTCCAAGAAATGAACAAAATAATTTTTTCGTACAATCTGAAGTGGCTGTTGTGAGACCTGAGTTAGTTCCAGTGAGACCCGCAGAGCCAGCAACTATTGTGACGCCTTCACCAACCCCAGTTATAGAAACATCCAGAGCGACAAGCGTTCCGCAAGCACCCCCTAGCTCAGTGTCTCAACCTGCTTCAGGTGTGAGCAATATAAATCAAGCACATGTAGTTTTATCAAAATTAGAGGATGCCTTTCAAGAAGGGAGTGCATTAAATTTAATTAGCCTCTATACCTCAACTGGCCGAGAGAATAATGTAGTAGGTGTTGACCAAATTCAGGTTTTTTATACGGATTTGTTCGCTAAAACAAGTAACCGTTCAGTAGCGTATAATGTTGAGTCATATGAATTTAAAAACCCATCGCAGATTACTGTTAGTGGTCAAATGACGGCTGAGATGAGACAAAGAAACTCAGCAAAAAGCAATATTTCTTCGGCTTCATTTAGTATTGAAATGATTAATGAGGGGAGTGGTTTTAAGATTGTCTCATTCTATTGGTGGTAGATATAGGAGTTAAAAACAGTAGTAAAAGCCAATCTGTTTTTGATTAAAAAATAAGGATAAAAAAAGTTTCAAAAGTAGTTGACCCTGTCTCTGAATTGGTTAGAATGCACCACCCTCGCGGAGCATGCTTTTAAAGGTTGAAAACCCCATGAAGTGTGGCAATATAGCTTTTTGAGATTAATTCAAATTAGTTATTGACGGGGGGTATTTAAGGCGTATAATTCGCCTTCCTTGAAAGTCACCGTGAAAGCGGGATAGGCTTCTGGGAACGCTCTTTTATAATTAGAACCAAACAATTTGTGTGGACGTTTTCTTAAATGATTAGGTTTCATACAAAACGGTAAACCACTTTTTATATTGAAAAGAAGCTGAAGCTTTTTGTTAAAACAAGCTGAGGGCTCACGTCCTTAAGTAGATTTTCAATAGCTCAATTCCGAGAAAAGTGAGAGACCCAGCTTTTATTATTTTTGGCTGTTAAACAAAAAATTCCTTTAGTAA
>CAZFEM010000002.1:0-4278 GCA_964517515.1 uncultured Gammaproteobacteria bacterium
TAGTCGTCGGGGTGACGACTGAATGGATTCAGGAGGTAGAGCAATTGCCGAGAAAGCCGGAAGCGACGAGATCAACGAGAACCTCATACTCATTATTAGCACCACCCCACCACCTCCCTATACCAAATGTCAATATCGTATGCTAGGCTCTGTTTTTTTATAGTTCAAATTCAACTTGCTCACAATCGACGCGAAGGATTAAAGATGACGGCATCCGATCCTCTTAGAAAAGAGTACTTAAACAGTTTTTCCGATCTAAAAAAGGAAATAAAAAGTCGTGGATTTTATCAAAGAGATACTAAAAAAATATTAGCCCACTTGCTTTTTCACTATTGTTGTCTAGCAGTTGGCATAGCCCTATTTCTTAATTCTGATAATTATTTTGTTGCTCTTTTGTCCATAATTATATGGCTGCAAGGACTGATGGGAATTGGTACACATACTCATAACTCTGCTCACCATACTAGTACTAGCAGCCATAAAGCGGACCAGCTTTTATCCTACCTTGGATACAGCACAACTCTTGGCCTATCAACGCACTATTGGCAGCATAAACATAATATTGTCCACCATAAATACCCAAATATAATTGAGTTGGATCAGGATCATGATCTAATGCCTTGGTTTGCTCTAACCGACTATGACAAGGAAGGCGTACAAGGTATCAGACTGACCTATTACAACTATTTTCAAGGTATCGCTCTGCCTCTAATTATGGTTCTGAATATGTTTAACTTACAGCGAGCGGGCTTGGTTTATCTCTATGACATGTTCAAGAACGGGAAATTAAAGAAGGGGCACTGTATCGATATATTTTGTTACTTCCTACACCTTATGCTTTGGATTGGAATACCGAGCATCTGGTACGAAATAGGAGATGTCATTTTATTTTACCTACTAAGCAATGCGCTTTTATCCTATGCAATGTTCTTTGTTTTGGGGGCATCTCATTTAGTTGCTGAAGCTTGCTGTGTAGTGAATAGGGACAAAGAGGCTGATTACTTTCTGAGTCAAACTGCAACAACAATCAATATTGATACCAACCGATATGGACGGATTTTATATTCTGGTTTGGACTATCAGATTGAACATCACTTGTTCCCCGGAGTTTGTTATACAAAACTTCCCCAGGTAAGTAAACTAGTAAAAGAGTATTGCCAAGCAAATAATTACCCACACAAAACTCTAAGTTTATGGCATTCGATTGTCGGTGTGGCAAGTGTGTTTTATAAACCCAAACAAGTATTACAAAACTTTGAATCAGAGCGGCTCAATACTTAATAGTGACAATGCAACTCTAGCGGTCGCGCCAAACACGATTTAACTCACTTCAACGATCCAACTCATCAAATTTATCTGCCATTGTCGGGTTCCCTTTCGTTAATTTCTTAATCGTCACGTCTTGTGCTTTGTCGTTAGCAAGGCGTAAGTTATTGCTTGATTTAAGTAAAGCGTCTTTGGTTTTTTGTAGATGATCCATTGATTTATCTATCTCATCAATGGCTTTCTGGAATTGCCTTGATGCTAGGTCGTAGTTTTTTGAAAATGCGCCTTTAAATGTATCAAGCTTGCTTTCAAAGTTTGTTATATCCAAATTTTGCGCTTTAACTAGCGCCAGCTCGGTCTTGTATTGCAATGATTTAAGTGCGGCATTGCGTAACAAAGTGATAATTTGAATAAAGAATTGTGGGCGAATCACATACATTTTGGGGTAGCGATGCGAAACATCGATAATGCCTGTGTTGTACAAGTCGCTATCAGGTTCTAGTAATGACACTAACACGGCATATTCACAGCCCTTTTCGTTGCGATCTTTATCCAATTCCTTTAGAAAATCTTCGTTCTTTTTCTTTGTTTTGGTCGTCTCATTCTCGTTTTTCATTTCAAACATGATCGAGACAATTTCAGTATCCGCATCGTCGCGATCACGAAAGACATAGTCGCCTTTACTGCCCGTGCTGGCATCATTATCTTTTTCGAAATAAGCATTAGGAAATGCCGTTGCGCGAATGCGGTTGAACTCGGTTTCACAATGCAGTTCAAGAGTTTCACCCACCATTTTGGTTGATAAGCGCGCTTTCATATCGCGCAAACGTTCAATCTCATCGTCGCGCCCTTTCAGTTGAACCTCATAATTATCTTTGATTGATTTTTCTGCTAGCTGCTGCTTTAACTCCGCTTCTTTGAGTGCATTAACCGTTTCGTCGCGTTCCTTTTCAATTTTACTAACCGCATCTGTGACTGCTAGTTTTTGCTTAGTCTCAGTCGCATCTAATTTTGCTTTTAATGCCTGAATTTCCGTGTCTTTAGCTGCGGTAGTCGCTAATTGCTCTTTTTCTACTTCCCCTAAGGCTTGTGTTATAGCAAGATTTTTTGCCGTCTCACCAGCCTCTAATTTAGCTTGTAGGGATTGAATTTCTGCTTGTTTTTCCGAAGATACCTTTTGTAGCTCATTTTCTGCTTGGCTTTGCACCAATTGTTGGGCTACTTTGACCTTCTGATCTAACTCCTCGTTAAATTCGCCATTACGAATCTGCTTAACAATATCGGCATAGCCAGCTTCATCAACTTTGAAGGCTTTTTCACAATGGGGACAAATAATTTCGTGCATCGATTTTTTCTCCATTTTCACTGATCAGTAAATATACCTAAACGAACAGAAGTCGGTACATTGCAATATTTTTCATCAAATTTGTTTTCTAAGTTATTGTTTTTTATTGTCTTAACTTCTAATCGCCGTTGCTCAAGTGATTTCCCATGTATCTTTTGATAATGATTAGCAATTAGTTGATTAAGTTCACCTGAACTTGAAAAACCTAAGAACACAGCGCCTTCTAAAAAGCCTTCTAGACGAAATTTATCTTTATCAGGCACTCTTTGTCGGTTTTTAACTTGCTTAAATATCTCAAGCAGACGCTCAGAGGCGGTTTGCATATAAAGCTCTTTATTCATTAATAATACCCTTCTCGCTTTTGAAAACTATTATTCAAAACTATGACTATGGTTAGGCATTATATATTTACTTAGGCAAACATAAAGGCGCTTACATAAAAGCTCTTACATAGAGATACCTATAACAAAGGGAATAACTGGTTAATTGAGTGCTATCTGTCCTTGTGACTCAATTTAAATTTTATTTTGAATACAGTTTTATAAAATATTGTTTAATTATTGTCGCTTACTGAACATTCAATCTCAAATTCTTCCATAGCAGGATGATTGGCCAAAATTTGATTTTGAAATTCCACCGCGCGATCCCAGCCTATTTCTTCACAAACCCCTTTATTGTAAAACTGATCGGGGAAAAACTCTCTAACCATGAGGCCCGATTCTAAGGTTATAACAAAATAAAGAGTGAAAAACATATATTCAGTAAGTGCCTTATTTAATTAAGTTTCATCAATGACAATAACTCTATCACACTGTATATGCACATTATGCGAAGATTGTTTTCTTTATTTAACATGTTATTGACATAGAGTCTTTTCGAACATAAAAAAAGGAGCGCCAAGCGCTCCTTCTTAATTCTTATTTGACACTTTTATAAAGTATTAAATATCACCCATCTGTTCTGCTGGAGTTGGAGATTCAGTTTCTCCAATAAAACCAAACAAAGGTCGGTTATCTGGGTTACCTGGGCTCGCACCTTGAGTACGCATCATGAATACTGTTCCGTCCTTAAGAACTAATTTCTGTCCGCCCATGTCAGTTATATCGTTATGTCCCGTCCAAGCAGTTACTTCTACTGGGTCGCCAACAGCCATTGTATCTTTATGAAAATCATAACTGCGCGCTAAATTCGCCTGCATTGTTTCTATACGATACGTTACTGTCTCGCCTTCTTCTTCAACGTCGACGTTGAAAAAGATATGCGGATTAATGTAATCAATTTTACTCACTCTACCTAAGATAGTTTTAGAAGAGTCGTAGTCATATAGCGCACGAAATGAATGATGAGCTATCGCAGTGCTTGAAAAAAGAACAATAGTTGATGCAGCAACGGCAAAGCCCATTATTATTTTTTTTGTAAGACGTTTCATTATTATGTTCTCCAATAAATTTTAAAAATGATTCATGTTTTAAATAGCCATTCACATAGACAATGACCAAGAAAAACAACCAGCGAGGGTAATAATATCAAAATTTGATCATTAAACAATGAATCTAACATTGCAGACTAAATTTTATGCTTAAATCTCCTTATTTCATTTTTTGTACGCTATACCGCGAAAAACATAAAACAAATCTAATCAACACTCAATTACTCTAGACTATTCA
>CAZFEM010000002.1:4378-11470 GCA_964517515.1 uncultured Gammaproteobacteria bacterium
ACCGCGAAAAACATAAAACAAATCTAATCAACACTCAATTACTCTAGACTATTCAACCCCTTCAGAAATCGGCCTACCTTCGGCCAGTGCTTGCATATTAGTCATTACCAGTCGTAAATCTTTTTTAAAGCGTTTAGCTAGAAAAAAATACATCAAGCCTTTAAGTGGTCCTTTAAAGTCAACTTCGTGTGTGAAAGCAACAGTTTTTTCATCAATTTGTGTCACACGCCGTTTTAGTTCTAAGGTATTCCATAAAGGTAACTTTAAGCTTTCAACAAAGGCATTACCTGCGTCCACACTAATTAATTCAAATTTAGTTTTAGGCGCACCACGCGCTTTGACATAACCTATTGCCCCTACTGCAAAATCAGCATCGTCGAGCAAATAAGAATACTGCAATACGGTATCGTAGGATTTCCAGTTCTCGACATCCTCCCACAACATCCATATTGTGCCTTTGTCAGCTTGAGCTTGTAATGTAAGGCTGTATGAATAGCTACCAGTACTAATAATTGGTGGTTCTTCTGCATTGACAGAATCTGCATTAACACTAGTAGTTGGCAAAAGATACAATCCCAGAAAAACTGCTATAGCAAGAACAACAACTAAAATTGCAGAAAAGATATTGTGAAATCGCTTAGTCATTTTGAATAAATAACTGAAACACAAAGTCTGGATAAAAAAATAGCCCTTCCTCGCAAACGCTGCGCAGAAGAGCTATTAATTTTAAAGTTTAGTACTACTACTGAAAGTCTTTCAATGAATCAGCATTTGAAAATGCAAAATCAGAAACAATCGCAGCAGTATGACAACCTGAACAGAAGCTATCAGTTACTTTTGGCTCAGCTGAAACGCTACGCGCCCATGCCCAGTTTGCTGCTGGTGTTGGTGCATCGTCAGCGACTTTTACCATAACCGTTACACCTGGGTTACCTACTTCATAGTTATCAACACTAGAATACTGTTCTTTTAGAATGATCGTGCCTACTGGGTACTTATAAGGTGCTGTACCTTGAGCCGTCGCAGCGCCAATATCGTTAACATAGACTTTACGAGCGCCTCTTGCCGCTAGATGTAAACCACCTAGAAGACCAGTATGATCACCGGTGATTGGTTGGTTATTAAGAGTCGTCCAACTTTTATAATCAGCCCAACGTTCATTAGGAGGACCGCCGCCAAAAATAGAAGCGCAACCGGAAATAACAATAGAAAGTGCAACAACTGTGATAATTTTCTTCATATTCAGTATCTCGTTAGTTTTTGGTTATTATTAGAAATATATAATTATTAACTTCACACATTATATTTATATAAGACCATCATTACTATAAGAAAGGTAATATATCTTTTTGCTTACAGAAAAATAATTTATTATCGCAGAGCATTAAATATATGCAGAAATTACTATAAACAGGTGTAAAATCGCGACCTGATACCATCCTTATGTACTAAAGCAACAATCATTAATATGAATTTGAAATATAACTTACTTGGCTTATTAATTTTTTGTAGCGTACTGATCAGCGCTTGCTCTACTCCAGTAAGCGAAGAGGATTGGCCATCTGCACTGCCAGACAGAAATTTGTTTGTTAATTCCTGGCGATTACAAAAGGAAGCTGGGCATAACGACAATTCTCTCGACAATCATTTGCTTTGGATACACCGTTTCTATGAAGGGTCAATTCTGTTCGCTACTGGTTGGAATGACATGATTGAAATTGTGCTAAGTAGCTTAGATACTGCCGCTGAAAAAGAAGATATGCAAAACCGTTTGGATGACTTAGGCATTGATATTGTGATTGAATGGGCACAAAACAATGATTCTCGCAATATAACTTCAAGTACTATTTCGGTATGGGGCAACGGAATACGAACAGCCGTTGAGAACAGTGAACAATTTCAGTATTTAGATTTAATCGAAAAGGATGCTGCCGCACTTATTAGTGGTGATTTAGATGCTAAGGTTATTAGTCGAGAGCGATATTATCCATCAGAAGATTTTAATGATTTTTAAATAACTTTTTCTGTGGTTTTTATTCGTAGAATAATATTTGAAATATAGCTAAATTCATCCAGCTAAATTTCGAAAACAGCAAATTCTCTCAATCTCTGGCAAACTATTGTAAATAGTTCCCGAACAACCTTACAGAAATTTTAAAATGGTTGAAAAATAATCCTAGCTACTTATATTGACTGCAAATAAAGCTCGAACAACATAAATTCTCGGAGATTTACCGTGTTAACTGAATTCAATGCTCTTAATCAATGGTTAAGCAGCCAGATTGTTGGTCAAGAAAAATTAGTACAACGGCTTTTAATTGCTTTATTAGCAGACGGTCACTTATTAGTTGAAGGTGCGCCTGGCTTAGCTAAAACTAAAGCAATTAAAACCTTATCTGACGGTATTGAAGGTGACTTTCAGCGCATTCAATTTACCCCAGACTTATTGCCATCAGACATTACTGGTACTGAAATTTATCGTCCGCAAACTAGTGACTTTCAATTCCAAGAAGGACCTATTTTTCATAACCTAGTGCTGGCTGATGAAATCAATCGTGCGCCGGCAAAAGTTCAATCAGCGTTACTTGAAGCAATGGCGGAACGTACTGTCAGTGTTGGCCGTAAAACTATGACTTTGCCTGATTTATTTTTAGTTATGGCGACGCAAAATCCTATTGAACAAGAAGGTACGTACCCATTACCCGAAGCGCAACTCGATCGTTTTCTAATGCATGTGCGTATTGGCTACCCAAATATTAGTGCCGAGAAAGAAATCTTGGCATTGGCGCGCGGTGAAGCACTTAATACGCCTATGACTGAGACAGTACAAGCTATTTCTCAAAAAACAATTCTTGCCGCTCGTGAAGAAATTTTAAACATTCACATGGCCGAAGCCGTTGAAGAATACTTGGTACAAATAATCCTAGCGACTCGCCAACCGAAAAACTATGGCGATGACATTGCTGAATGGTTGGATTATGGAGCCAGTCCAAGAGCGACGATTGCCATTGATCGTTGTGCCCGTGCACATGCATGGCTAAATGAACGTGATTTTGTTTCGCCGGATGATATACAAGCGGTTGCTCACGATTGTTTACGCCATAGACTCATTCTTAGCTACGAAGCAGAAGCAGATGGCAGGCAGACTGACGACGTGATAACCGAATTACTAAATCGTATTCCTGTTGCTTAAAAGCATGTCTAGTAACACTGCCAACAAAAACAATAACACGGACGGGATTTACACTAATCTTGCCGAACTACTTAATACGCGTCATTGGGCAAAGGAGCTGGATTTATTTTCTCGACAAGCTGCACGCAGTATGTTGCTGGGTGAAACACGTTCACGTTTTCGTGGGCGCGGTATGGAGTTTGAAGAAGTACGCCCCTACCAAGCGGGTGATGACATTAGAACCATTGATTGGCGTGTCTCTGCGCGCACTGGCGAAACATATACCAAGCTATTTTGTGAAGAACACGAACGCCCGGTTCATGTCATTGCCGATCAACGTAATTCATTATTTTTTGGCTCACAAATACAATTTAAATCGGTATTAACTGCAAACATTGCAGCCGCAATTGCCTGGGCCGCACTCGCTGGTAGTGATCGTATTGGTGGTCAAATTATTAGTGAATATAAAAATCATGACATTCGCGCAAAACGCAATAGACAAGCTGTGCTCAAATTCATTCATGATCTAACAGCCGCCAATGAAATTTTACCAATAAAGCATGATGCCGAAAAAACGCCCCACTCTATGGCGGATACTATTAAAGAATGCCGCCGTATTACTCGTCCGGGTACGGCAATTTTTATAATTAGTGATTTTAACGACTTTGATGACGCTGCTGCACAAGAATTAAGTCTGCTAGGGAGGCATTCTGACATTAGTTTAATGCAAGTCGCTGACCCTTTAGAAGAAAACCTACCACTAGCAGGCAATGTTGCTATTAGTGACGGTAATCAGCAGCTATCAGTCCTGTTGAATAAAGGCACACAAAAAAGATATCAACAAACTCGTCAAGCTCGAGCGCAATTATTAAAACAAGCCGCGATCCGTGCGCGTGCAATGTATACCAGTTTTAGCACCAATGATTCCGTACGAAAAGAACTAAGCCGAATATTCAATTCTTAATGCCAGCATGCCAACTGATTTAACTCAAATACTTGAAGAGAATTTACGCGGCTTACATATGCCCGATTCAGTATCTTGGTGGCCATTAGCATGGGGATGGTGGGCATTACTTTCTTTAATCATTGTGATTGCTGCGCTGTGTTGTTATAGATTTTATAATCTGCGTAAAAAAAACAAATACCGCAAAGTAGCGGTTAATGAATTGAATAGCTCTTTGCAAGATTGGCAAGAAAATCAAAGCAGTCAAGGTTATTTACAAAATGCTAACAGTATTCTGAAACGAGTCAGTCGGCATTTGAATGCGCGCAGCGTGACTCAAAGCGGCCAACAGTGGGTTGACACTCTCAATGATTTTTCTACAAATAAACTATCTAAAGAGACGTTAACTGCATTAAGCGAAGAGTGTTATAAAGCTGACCCTATTGTTGATATCGACAAATTACACCAACAATTACAGCAATGGCTTAATACTCATCAAGAGGCGCCGCATGCTTAGTTGGGAATGGCCATGGGTTTTTCTCTTAATACCTCTACCGTTATTAGTAAGGTGGTTACTGCCTGCCAAACACCAATCTGCGCAAGCTATTCGAGTGCCTTTTTATGAGCAACTAAATTCAATAAAGGGTCAACAAAAAGGGTCTAGCACTAGTGTGTTTTTCAAATTGCTTTGTGTATTTTTTATCTGGCTTTGTTTGCTCTGTGCAGCGGCTCGCCCCATGTGGGTCGGAGACTCTATTCCGGTTCCACAAGATAGTCGAGATTTAATGTTAGCCGTTGATATATCGCGTTCAATGGAAGCGACTGATATGCGGATAAATAATCGCAATGCGATGCGTATCGACGCGGTGAAATTTGTTGTTGGAGACTTCATTCAACAACGCGCTGGCGATCGTATAGGTTTAATTTTATTTGGCGAACAAGCGTACTTACAAACACCGTTAACCTTTGACACCCAAACCGTTCAGCAACAACTTTTTGAAGCACAGCTTGGTTTTGCTGGCAATGCTACCGCAATTGGTGATGCAATTGGTTTGGCAGTTAAACGACTTAGAGATCGGCCTGCGGAAAGCCGCGTGCTAGTTTTACTAACTGATGGCGCTAATTCAGCGGGATCCAATCCGCGACAAGCTATGACGATTGCGGCTGAAGCCAATATTCGAATTCATACAGTTGGCGTTGGCAATCCCAGCTTCGGGCGAGGAACTGGCGACATTGATGAAGCCTTACTGAGCGAAATTGCAAACATTACTGGTGGAAAATTTTTTCGTGCTCGCAGCCCGAATGAGTTACTAGAAATTTATGCTGAATTGGATCGACTGGAACCGATGCCAGAAGAATTAACTTTTCGCCCTTCTACTAGCCTAGCGCATTGGCCATTGGCTTTAGCTTTAATTTTAAGTTTTTTGATGGCAGCGATACGCATCTGTCAAAGTAAAATAATGCATGCAAAAGACCAACTCATTATTAGCAAGAAGGAAGCAGCGCAATGAACTGGGATTTTAGTCAATTTCACTTCATACGACCATTGTGGCTGTTAGCTATTCCGCTAGCTGTTGGCTTGTGGTTTCTAATAAAGCAGCTTTATCAAAATACTCATTGGGAATCACATATTAATTATAAAATGCTGCAAGCGATGCGTATTGGCGCTAGTTCTAGTAGTCATTCGTGGCGCTGGCTACTTTTATTATTTTGGATAATAACCAGTTTCGCGAGTGCCGGCCCGACTTGGCAAAAGCAACCGATACCAATCATTCAAAACCAACAAGCAATGGTTATTGTTTTTGATTTATCGGCGTCGATGTTGGCACAAGATCTGAAGCCAGATCGACTGACACAAGCTAAATATAAATTGATTGATATGTTGCGTAGTCGTGAAGATGGTCAAACTGGTTTGATTGCCTATGCCGGTGATGCGTATACAGTTAGCCCGTTAACTGATGATCCTAATGCGATTGAAGTTTTATTACCGGCACTACACCCAACAATTATGCCAATTGCTGGCAGCAATACTGAAGCAGCATTAGAACTTGCTTCGCAGCTACTCGATGACAGCGGCGCCACTACTGGAAAAATAATCTTAATTACTGATGGCGTTACCGAAACAGCACAACGTTCAGTATTAGAGCAACTTAATTCCAATCATCAACTTTCTGTGTTGGGCGTTGGCAGCGAGGAGCCGACACCAATACCGGTAGCCGGAGGTGGATTCTTGCGGGGTGCGAATAACCAAATAGTCCTCAGCGCGCCTAATAATCGACAGCTTAATCAATTAGCGCAATCTGCTGGCGGACGTTTTAGTAGCATGCGTTTAGATAATAGCGATATTGAGTATTTGATCGACAATGATTTTACTGGCAATGAAGATCAAACAGACACTTATGAATCAAGTAGCAGTTATGATAATTGGATAGATATGGGACATTGGTTTGTTTTGTTATTGCTACCTATTGCCGCACTTTGTTTCCGCAAAGGGGTGCTCTATATTCTGCCTGTCTTTTTATTTACCCCTCTCGACTCTAATGCTTTTGAATGGCAAGATTTATGGAAAACGCCTGATCAGCAAGCAGAAGAATTATTATCTGAAAACCCGCAAGCTGCTGCGGAAAAATTTGAACGACAAGATTGGGCTGGAGTTGCCAACTACGAGGCGGATAATTATGAAACGGCCGCACAACAATTCGCTAATGACGACGATGCGGTGAGTAATTATAACCGTGGCCATGCCCTCTCTATGGCTGGCGACCTTGAAGGCGCAATAAAAGCCTATGACAGAGCATTAGAAATAGACCCTGATTTTGCAGATGCTAAGCATAATAAAGAAATTGTAGAGCAGCTTAATAAACAGCAACAAGAACAACAAGAGCAACAGCAGCAACAAGAAGGGAATGAAGGCGATGAAGACAATCAAGCCGGTAAAGAGGATCAAAAGGCTGAAGACTCTAGCGAAAGTGATGAT
>CAZFEM010000002.1:11570-19425 GCA_964517515.1 uncultured Gammaproteobacteria bacterium
CAATCAAGCCGGTAAAGAGGATCAAAAGGCTGAAGACTCTAGCGAAAGTGATGATTCACAACAACAAGAGTCAGAACAATCACAAGGTGAAACTGCTGATTCTGAGCAAGGGCAAGGAGAACAACAAGAATCAGATGAACAGACCAACGAAGAATCTAATGAAGAACAAGCTAACTCTGAACAAGACGATGAATCTGACTTAGCAGAAGAAGCGGCTCAAGAAGAAGCAGAAGCAACTGAAGAAGGCGAAGAATTATCTGCAGAACAACAAGCTGAATACGCTCTTGAAGAAACACCTGATCAACTTAAAGATACTAGTGAACAATGGCTACGCACTATCAACGATGACCCTAGCGGTTTATTACGTCGTAAATTCCAATACCAAAGCCGGCAACGTTCACAAAATCAATCAGGCGCCAATACTGGCAATAACTCTGGTGAGGAACGATATTAAAATGTATTCGATTTTAAGAATATTAAGCGTTTTACTAATCATTAGTTTTGCTAGCGCTATTCAAGCAGCAACCTTGACTAGCACTCTCGATCGCAATCCAATAAAAGCGGATCAAGCTTTAACTCTAACCGTTACCTATGATGAGCAAGCCAGTTCATCGGATCTTAGTCTAGGAACGTTAAGTAGAGACTTTGAAATCATTTCTACTTCTGCAGCGAATAATCGTAATGTTTCAGTTATCAATGGACAAGCAATCGATCGTACGACAACAGTTTGGACGATAACTCTGGCGCCAAAACGCCAAGGTAATTTAAATATACCAAGTTTTGAAATCAACGGTGATCGCAGCGAATCAATTGATGTGCAAGTTGTTGCCTTGACTGCTGAAGAGCTTGCACAACCAAAAGCAATCGAAGTAATTACGACAATCGATGATACCGGTAACCTTACTATTAAACCTGGTGAACAAGTACTGGTGCAAATTGAGTTATCAGTTGACAGTCAAGTGAGAGGTGTTCGTGGTCAGGAACTAGTTTTAAACGGCGCTAGCTTTGAACAACTCAGTCAACAAGACGGCCAACGTTTAGAAAATAATGTGCCACGACAAGTTGTGATTTGGCGTTATGCTGTTTTCCCTAATGATGCTGGAGAAATTATTTTACCGAAGCAAACATTCACTGGCACGATAGGTGGTCGCACCAGTTTTTTTGACTCCTTCCCACGCGGCGGCCAACCTGTTTCTGGTAGTAGCGTTGCTCAATCAATCATCGTCGAACCTAGACCCGATACAAATGGTCAGCCATGGTTTCCCGCCGAGAGTGTTGAGATTAATGCCTCATGGGCAAGTTCTATTAATCAAATAAGAGTGGGAGAACCAATTACCCGAACAATCACTATAACTGCCAGAGGACAACGAGCTAGCGCAATCCCACCTCTGGTAATACCAGATAGCGCAGACTACAAGCTTTATGCTGATCAACCCCAATTAGACAATGCAAAAACTAGCCAAGGCATTATTGGAATACGTAATGAGTCCTATGCAATTGTGCCATCTCGCGCTGGACAATTAACTCTGGCAGAGCAAAGAATAAGTTGGTGGGATACTAAAAGTGATGTTTGGCAAGAAACTATTTTACCTGCACAAACAGTGACGGTTTTGCCATCATTAAATAATCCAATTGAACCGCCTAGTTCAGCCCCTCAACAGACAAATAATATTTCCTCGTTGGACAGTTCATTACCTCCTACTCCGAATAATGAAATTCTAACTCCAGCAAACAATACTGATTGGCCATGGAAGCTAGCTACTTTACTTCTTGCTGGCATAGTATTTTTTCAGTTTTACTTTTTACTTAAATTAACTAAAACGCCGACACAAAAAACAGATGCACGGAAAGAGTCTTCTTCAGCAAACGAATTGCAAGCATGGCAAGATCTTAACTATGATTTTAAAAATAAGAGTGCAACTGAAATTAGAAAATCACTACTAAACTGGGCACAAAAAAGTGTAAACAGAAATATAACTAGTTTGAGCGCGCTGGCAAACCACAGTCAATCTGAAGTGCTAAGTACACAATTAGGTTTATTGGATGCAAAACTGTATGGAAGCAGCGATCAATTTGATGCAAATGAACTGAAAAAAGCAGTCGCGGAATTTAGAGAACAACTGAAGACTAAGAAATCTACTAAAAATTCTGCTGAAGTACTCGCACCGCTTTATCCTGCTTAACTAATTCTATCCGCTCTAAATCCAGCGTCTTACTTGTTGGCAGTAGTGATTAAATTCATCCTTAAATAATTCTTGCATCACTCGTTCTTCAGGAAAAATTTGCAAACGTGATATATAAGCAATAAATAATGCTATAAAAAATACACCTAGTAAATTTTCAAGATAAACCGACGCACCCAATAAAATAAACACCAGACCTAAATACATTGGGTTTCGTGTAACAGCGTAAATACCCGTTGTAACTAAACTGGTTGTTGCACTTGGATTCAAAGGATTGATCGTTGTTTTCATTTTACGGAAGCTAAGCAGAGCAACAATATCAATCGCAATACCAATTACAATCAACAACAATGCTAAAGGGATTCTGATTTTACTTGCTATTAAGAATAGCCCTGAAAAACTAGATACTTTAATTAGCAATAAAGTAATTAAGAAAACAATCGGCGGTGGTATCTTCTTTTCTAAAAAATTCATTATTGCTCGAATCAAAAACGATAGTCGCCTTGAAAAAACAATAATGGTTCTTGCGGCTCAGAATCATATTCTAATACTTCACCGACAATAATACGGTGATCACCGCCAGCATATATGTCACTTTGCTTGCAATGAAAGCGTGTACTCGCGCCAGCAATTTGCGGCACATCATACAAACCAGCAAACCATTCAACATCATCAAAAACTTTATTATCCCAACTGCGCTCGGCAAAAAGATTAGATATCTCTTGTTGCTCTGCATTCAATATACAAATTGAATAATATTGAGCATCAAGAAATTCTTCAAAGCGGGTCGAGGTTTCATCAATACACCACGAAACGAGTGGAGGTTCTAAAGAAACCGATGCAAAACTATTAACCGTAATACCAATCGGTTCGCCAGCTTGAGTGCGCGCGGTAATAACTGTAACACCCGTTGCAAATTGCCCAAACGCATCTCGCAACGAACGATGCTTTTTAGTTTTTGTCATGGGTTTTTATTGATTAATAAATATGAATAAGAAATCGAGAGATCTTTTATTATGGTCTTTTTACTGAGTAATTGAAACTCTCAGTTTGATTCGTTATGTTATCTAAGCTAGATATTTAAACTGACTTTAACCTGACCATAATCAAAGAATCTTATGAATAATAATCAGACTCAACATTACGACGATAATAATATCTTTGCTAAGATTCTTCGTAAGGAAATACCTTGCATAAAAGTATTTGAGGATGATTTAACACTAGCCTTTATGGACATTATGCCGCAAGGTGATGGACATACTTTAGTGATCCCAAAATTCCCAGCGATTGACCTTTTTGAATTGCCAGAATCACTGACCGGTGATTATCTTTCTACCATACAATTGGTGGCCGGCGCAGTTAAACGTGGCATGCAAGCCGACGGTATTAAGGTGTTTCAGTTTAACGGTGCGGCAGCTGGACAGACTGTATTCCATTTACATTTTCACATACTACCTATTACCAGTAATAAAACTCAAGCGCATGCTAACGTGACGGCTAATTCTAATGATTTAGAGAAATTTGCTGAAAAAATCCGTGCAGAGCTGTAAATTGTTCAATAACAATTTACTAGTAATACTTTGTTAACGGCGCTCCTTAAAAAAACCACGTAACATTGCTGCGCTCTCTTGCTCACATAAACCAAACTGAACTGCGCAACAGTGATTGAGCTGATTATTTTCTAGTATATTAAAAACTGAACCCGCAGCACCCGCACGAGGTTCTTTTGTCGCAATAACAACACGCTCAATGCGGGCATGAATAATGGCACCAGCACACATCGAGCATGGCTCTAATGTCACGTATAAAGTACTGCCAGGTAAACGATAATTATTTTCCGTTACACATGCAGCACGGATCGTTTGTATTTCAGCATGCGCAGTCGCATCTACATTACTGATTGGCGCGTTATACCCCTCACCTATAATCTTATTATCACGAATCAAAACCGCGCCAACCGGCACTTCTCCCAACTCACTCGCTTTACTAGCTAAGGACAATGCATACTGCATCCATGATAGATCATTTGCAAAAGTCTTCGTGTTCATACTAATTACAGCTATAAGCTATCAACACGCCGTTCAATACCAGCACGCTGTAGCATACGTGCAGCAATTTCTTCGATTGATAACTGTGTCGTATCAATATAAGGGATACGATATTGCCTATATAGAGTCTCAGCGACACGGACTTCATCGACACAATTACGCAAACTCGCATAGGTGCTATTAGGTTTTCGCTCATTACGAATTTCCGCTAATCGCCCTGGACGAATTGTTAAACCAAATAATTTACGTACGTTATCTTGCAAGACTTTAGGCAACTCACTGCGCTCTAAGTCATCCGGAATCAGTGGATAATTTGCCGCCTTAATTCCAAACTGCATACCTAAATAGACACTTGTTGGTGTTTTGCCAGTACGAGATACTCCGACTAAAATTATGTCAGCTTGGTCATAGCGGTGTAAGTGCATACCGTCATCATTTGCTAATGCAAAATGGACTGCTTCTATGCGATCCATATAAACACTATCGACAACTTTAGTATCTTCTTCAAAAATAGATTGATGACCAACTTTATGCGCCGATTGAATACCAAGCTCTTTTTCTAAAGGTTGCAAGAAAGTCGAAAAAACATCAATATAAAAACAATCTAGCTGACGAACAATAGCGCTTACAGCCAAGCTTACAATGGTATCAATAACTAGCGGTCTTGATCCTGAAGATTCCATTTCTTGTCTAATTTCTTCAACTATCAGCTGTGCTTTTTCTGTCGTATCAATGAAAGGTTTAGTGACGCTTTCAAACTGAATTTCAGGGAATTGCGCTAGTAGACTTTTACCAAGGTTTTCCGCCGTCATACCAGTGCTATCAGATAAGAAAAAAACCTTTCGTTTCATATTAAGAAACCCTTAAAAGTAAACAAGCATGTTATTATTCTGATCCGATTTTTAGTAACTACCAAATACATTATATTAAGAGTCTAAAGCCTTGAACAAAAACATTATAGAATTTGATCACCTTACCATAAATGACGTTGAAAAAGTCGGTGGCAAAAATGCTTCCCTCGGCGAAATGATTGGTAATTTAAGTAATCTAGGCGTTTCAGTTCCTAATGGTTTTGCTACCACTGCTGACGCTTATCGAGAGTTTTTAGCGACTGATGGTCTTGCTGATCGAATCAATGATCGTTTAAACAATTTAGACGTCAACGACATCGAGAGTCTAACCGCTGCAGGTGCAGATATTCGGCGTTGGATTATTGAAACACCATTTCAAAAAGGCTTTGAAGATGCCCTCAAAGATGCTTTCATTAAAATGCAAGATGGAAATGAGAATTTAAAAGTTGCAGTACGCTCATCTGCTACTGCGGAAGATTTACCTGATGCTTCTTTTGCTGGTCAACAAGAGACCTTTTTGAACATAGAAGGCTATGAAGCAGTAAAACACGCAGTACACGAAGTATTTGCCTCCCTCTTTAATGATCGCGCGATATCTTATCGGGTACACCAAGGTTATGCGCACGAAAATGTTGCTTTGTCGGCGGGTATTCAACGCATGGTGCGCTCAGAAACCGGCAGTGCTGGGGTAATGTTTACGCTCGACACAGAATCAGGTTTTGATGATGTTGTATTTATCACTTCATCTTATGGCTTGGGTGAAACAGTCGTGCAAGGTTCAGTCAACCCTGACGAGTTTTATGTGCATAAGCCAATTTTAACTAATAATCGGCCGGCAGTAGTCCGTCGCACACTGGGTAGCAAGCTAATAAAAATGGTTTACTCGAGTGACACTACAGCTGGTAAATCAGTTGATACAGTTGAAGTTGATGAAGCAGATCGCCGCCGTTTTTCTATCTCTGATGCCGACGTCGAAGAACTCGCTAAACAAGCGATGATTATTGAAAAGCATTACAAACGCCCGATGGACATTGAGTGGGCAAAAGACGGTGATGATGAAAAACTGTATATAGTACAAGCTCGCCCTGAAACCGTCGCTAGTCAGGCAGATGCCAACGTTAAAATTTCTTATAAACTTAACGAGCAGGGCTCTGTTCTCGCTGAGGGTCGGGCGATTGGTCAAAGTATTTCAAGCGGCAAAGTACGCAAAGTATTGAGCATAGATGAAATGGATATCGTACAAGACGGCGATATTCTAGTAACCGATATGACTGACCCAGATTGGGAACCAGTGATGAAACGTGCCGCAGCAATTATAACTAACCGCGGTGGGCGCACTTGTCATGCCGCAATTATTGCTCGTGAATTGGGTGTTGCGGCAATCGTAGGTTGTGGTGATGCGACCGAAAAACTATCTGACAACACACCAGTGACTGTGTCATGCGCCGAGGGTGATACTGGCTTTATCTACTCAGGAGAACTCGATTACGAAAAAACTGTTACTAACATGGAGAACATGCCAGACATTCCATTCAAGATTATGCAAAATGTTGGTAATCCCGATCGTGCATTCACTTTTGCACAATTACCGCATGAAGGCATTGGTTTGGCGCGCCTTGAGTTTATTATCAATCGCATGATTGGTGTGCACCCTAAGGCTCTAATCGAATACGACAAGCAATCTGTTGATGTTAAAGCCATCATTGATGAATACACCGCTGGCTATGAGTCCCCTACTGAATTCTTTATTAAAAAACTATCGGAAGGTGTTGCTACCTTAGGGTCTGCTTTTTATCCCAAGCGAGTTATTGTTCGTCTATCGGATTTCAAATCAAACGAATACGCACACATGGTTGGCGGTCACGACTATGAACCCAATGAAGAAAACCCTATGTTGGGGTTTCGCGGGGCGTCGAGATACATTGCTGAAAACATGCAAGACTGTTTCGAATTAGAATGCCAAGCGATTAAGTATGTGCGTGATGAGATGGGGTTAACCAATATAGAAATCATGATCCCCTTCGTGCGCACCTTGGAAGAAGCTGCTCAAGTTATTGAACTCTTAGAGAAGAATGGTTTAAAACGAGGCGACAATGACTTAAAAGTTATCATGATGTGTGAGCTTCCGGCGAATGCATTATTAGCTGAAGAGTTCCTCGAATATTTTGATGGTTTTTCAATTGGCTCCAATGATATGACGCAATTAACATTAGGTTTGGACCGTGACTCAGGAATTGTTTCTCATCTTTTTGATGAACGTAACCCTGCTGTTAAAAAAATGCTTTCTATGGCAATCAAAGCATGCAACGACGCCAATAAATACATTGGTATTTGTGGACAAGGCCCATCTGATCATCCTGATTTAGCAGAATGGTTATTTGCACAAGGAATCGATTCTGTATCTCTCAACCCTGATTCGGTAATAGAAACTTGGGAGCGATTAGCAAAGCTGGATAGTTAATCTTTGCTTTATAGCCCTAATCAAAACTTTGACTAGAGCTTTATCGAGCACTTAAGCGAGTAAGTTTGCCTGATAAAGTCTGATTAGGCTCGAATTCTAAACCGGACAGTAATTCATCGGCTAGATCTGAGCGATTGCATACCAGCACCATATCACAACCAGCATAGATTGCTTTTTGCGCCGACTCAATGATAGAGCCCTCTTCATTCCTATTAGTATCACTATTGGCACTTTTATCGCTATTGGCATCAATAGCCCCTTGCATTGAAAGGTCATCACTAAACACCACGCCGTTAAAACCCAACTGTTCTC
>CAZFEM010000002.1:19525-41967 GCA_964517515.1 uncultured Gammaproteobacteria bacterium
CCTTGCATTGAAAGGTCATCACTAAACACCACGCCGTTAAAACCCAACTGTTCTCGCAATACAGTCTGTAACCAATAGTTTGAATAGGTAGGGATATTATTGGCACATTGTTGAAATAGAACATGTGCCGTCATGACACCTTGAATTTCATCAACAAGCTCTTTGTAAGGCAATAAATCGTGCAAATCAATATCGTCAAACTTGCGTTTATCAACTGGTAAACAATGGTGCGAATCACCACCAACACCACCATGCCCAGGGAAATGCTTAGCAATAGCGACCATACCAGCGGTATGCATTCCATCGATATAAGCGCCCAGCAATTCACTCGCAACCTTTGGATCAGTATGGAAACAGCGATCTCCAATCACATCGTTATCTTCTGAATTAACATCAAAAACAGGGGCAAAACTAAAATCAACTCCGACTTCGATCAATTCGGATGCCATTTGATAAGCTGATTCAAATGCGCGCATTGGTGCTGTTTGTTTATCCTTTTTCCACAACTCACCGAATTCACTGGCAGACGGTAATATTGTAAAATCATCTTGGAAGCGTTGCACTCGACCACCTTCTTGGTCTACCGCTATCAATAACTGAGGATGGCGAAGTGCTTTTATTTCCTTAATTAACTTTGTAACTTGCGCTTTGTCTTGGTAGTTACGTGCGAACAAAATAACAGCGCCAACACTAGGATGTGATAATCGTGATCGCTCGACTTCAGTTATTTGCAGCCCTTCGACATCAACCATAACTGGACCCAAAGGAATTATCAGTGGTAAATCACTCATGCTTTTGAATATTTTTTAATGTTATTGGTTAATCGTCACAGTCGTTCCAACTGCAACAGAGTCATAAAGTTGGATAATATCTTCATTCCTCATTTTGATACAGCCGTGTGAGCTCGGAATTCCCATTGCATGGGTATCAGGGGCACCATGAATATAAATATAACGACGCATTGTATCTACATTGTTTAAGCGATTATGCCCCACTTCACAGCCACTTAACCACATTATACGTGTCAGGATCCAATCTCGATTTGGATGTTGAGTTGCTAAATCTGGTGTATATAACTCGCCAGTAGGACGACGCCCAACAAATACCGTATTGACTGGTTGACCCTGCCCTATTTTGGCACGAATAATATGTTTACCGAGTGGCGTACATTCACTACCAAATTTTTGACCAACACCGTTTTTGGCAGTGGCAATGGAAAATGATGAAAATAACTTGCCCTGCTGATCAAATGTATCTAAACGTTGTGTCTTTATCGAGACAGTGATTATACTAATATCATCAAGCATTTAGAATATGCTCTATTAAGGCATCACAGCCTTTATCAGCTAAATCAAATACATGCTCAAAACCTTCTTCACCACCGTAATAAGGGTCCGGTACAACACGCTCAGAGATAGTCTGTGCTTGATAAGCAAAATCTAAGAACAAGCCTACTTGCGCAGAATGTTTATTGGGCGCGTAATACTCTAGTAAATGTAAATTGTCCTCATCCATCGCTAATACGTAGTCAAATTTATCATAGTCTAATACAGATACCTTGCGCGCACGAATCATTTCCATATCAACACCTTTAGATTGAGCTAATGCACGCGAACGTTGATCAGATTTTTCGCCAATATGATATGCGTGCGTTCCAGCCGAATCAATTTCAATCTGAGAAGACAAACCACGTTGATCAACTTTATGTTGCATTAGCGCATGCGCTGTTGGCGAGCGACAGATATTACCCATGCAAACAAATAGTACTTTAGTCACTGACATTATTTTTGCAATCTCGCTCGTACATGATCAAGGTCTTGCTGAGTATCAACACCGATACCAGGGTCGTAGTCGATTGTTTGCACTACAATCGATTCACCATTATCCATAACCCTGAGTTGTTCGAGTTTTTCACTTTGTTCTAAAACACTTGGTATTAGTTGGTGATAACGTTTTAAAAAACCAGCTCGATAGGCATAGATGCCAATATGTCGCCAAGCCTTTCGCCCGTCTCCATCACGATCAAAAGGAATTGCTGCACGAGAAAAGTATAATGCTTTGCCGTCTTGATCAAAGACAACTTTTACGACATTTGGATTATCAATATCCGCTTGGTTTTCTATCGCATGCGCTGCTGTCGACATAACGGCATTACTAGCATTTGCCAAAGTAGTTGCCACCTGGTCAATCAACTGCGGAGGAATCATCGGTTCATCACCTTGCACATTGACAACAATATCTTGCTCATCAAAATTTAATTTTGTAACGACTTCTGCAAGACGATCACTGCCTGATGGATGATCAGCTTTAGTCATACAGACTTCACAATTCTCGTCCGTCAAAGCTTGTGCAATGCGCTCGTCATCGGTCGCGACGATGACTCGATCAGCCTGGGATAGTATTGCTTGGTTGACCACATGGGTGATCATCGGCTTACCGGCAATATCGAGCAAAGATTTACCTGCTAAGCGCGTTGAGGCATAACGCGCTGGAATAATAACAGTAATAGCCATCAATCCAATTCTAACTCACGCGCCTCGGATTCGAGTAACACAGGAATACCGTCGCGAATTGGATACGCTAATTTTGCAGATTTAGAAATTAATTCTTTATTTTCTTTGTCGTATTCGAGTGATCCTTTGGTGATCGGACAAACTAAAATTTCGAGTAACTTAGGGTCAATTGACATGGGTATATTTTTTAATTGCTTGTTTAAGTAAATTTAAAAACTCTTCATCAAAGGCATTATTAAGTACCGCAGAAACAGGTAAATAATTATGACGCTCATCAGCAAACTGCAAACATTTTACCGCATCTTTTTCTGTCATCAATACTGATAACTCATCGGCAAAATCAATATCTACAAATTGGTAATGATAATGGTCAGGAAAACTGTGCTCAATAATATCTAAGCCAAGTTGTCGGCAAGTATTAAAAAATCTCGTAGGATTACCAATCCCAGCGACAGCGTGCACTTGAGGTGTAAGTGCTTGCGCGCCGCCATTTACTAACATAGGATCTGCTGGCTGTAATTGCATTTCATAAGAGTCAGCTTTCATTACGTGCTCAGCGATTACTTTTTCAACTCCCTTTCTTTCAAAAGAGTGCTCTACGACTAAATCAACACTAGACAAGCGCTGCATAGATTCACGATACGGTCCCGCTGGTAATAAATAGGTATTGTCAGAATCTACTGTTTTATCAAACAGGCATAGTTCTATATCTCTCTGCATTGCCATATGTTGAAGCCCATCATCACTAACAATAACATCAACATCAAATTCTTTGATAAGTTGCTCTATTGCCGCTTTGCGATCAGGGCCAATCACCATCGGAGCATTTGTACGACGCGCAATCAAAAGAGGCTCATCGCCTGATAGACTCACTGCGGTTTCAGCCGTCACTGTAAGTGGGAAATTAGTCGCTTTACTAGTATAACCCCGACTAATAACACCTGGGTTGTACCCCTGTTTTTTCAACAATTCTACTAGGTGAATTACTAACGGCGTTTTACCAGTGCCTCCGACAGTAATGTTACCAACGACAACAACAGGTATAGGCGCGCGATAAGATTTAAAAAAATTAGACTTATATAATTTATCACGCAACAACATTACTATGCCGTAAACACCGGCGAAAGGCAGAAGCAAAAAAGTTAAGCTGTTTTTATGCTGCCAGCTATTAAGTAATGTAGTGCGCAGAAACATTGTTAGTCTTTTTATCGCATAAAGGAAAAGAAACGGCGTTTACCCTGCTTAAGCTGTGCCCTATGTAATTCCGAATACATACCGCCGCTTTTAATCAATTTTCGGTGCGGCCCTTGTTCAACAATTTTGCCTTGATCCAAAACGATAATTCGATCGGCGCTTTCAATCGTTGATAAACGATGCGCTATCACTAAGGAAGCGCGCCCTTTCATCAACGTTTCTAGTGCGTCTTGCACATAACGTTCAGACTTATTATCTAAAGCCGACGTTGCCTCATCCAAAATCAAAATTGGTGCATCTTTATAAATTGCTCTAGCAATTGCAATACGCTGCCTCTGACCACCCGATAAGCGTACACCTTGTTCACCAACAAGGGTTTCAAGACCTTCAGGAAGTTCATCAACAAATTCGTCAACATGGGCCGCTTTGATCGCTGCTTGCAAGCGTTTTTCATCGTATTGGTCGAGCATGCCATACATGATATTACGCTTAATAGTATCGTCAAAAAGAGTCGTATCCTGACTAACAAGTGCAACCTGATTACGTAAATCTTTTAATATAATGTCATTAATATCGTGACCATCTAGCGTTATTTGACCAGCAAGCGGTTTATAAAATTTTAAAATCAAGGCCGTCAAAGTGGATTTTCCGCTACCTGATGGCCCAACTAAGGCAATACGTTTACCGGGCTTGATATCAAATGAAATATTTGATAATACCAATTCTTCTTTTACTTCATAAGCAAAGGATACGTCCTCAAATTTCAAATGCCCTGTTGTATCAGTCAGTGGAATTATTCCAGAATCTGTTTCTGATTCGGCATCGATAACACTAAACACACTATTCGCAGCAGTAATGCCTATTTGAATTCGTTCGTTAACCTTGGCAAGTTTTTTAAGCGGGCTCATTAACATGATGCAAGCGGATAAATAACTGGTAAACTCCCCGGCCGATTCAGGACCACCGCTTAAATAATTCATATAAATATGCAAAATAATGGCTATTGCAGGGGCAACAGCAAGTATTGTTACAGGCACGATCGCTGATGACACTCGGGCGCGTTTGAGGTGTTGGTTTAAATTAACTAAATTTGAATTAGTAAAGTTTTCCATCTCTTGTGATTGACCAGCAAACACTTTAATTACTTTTTGCCCAATCGACGCTTCTTTAACATTATCCGCGATACCGCCCATTGAATCTTGGATATGCTTACTCGTGCGTCGAAAACGCTTATTTGAATAACTGGCAGTAAAAATCAATAGCGGTATAGACATTAAAAAGATTAACGTGAGGCGCCAATCGATATAAATCAACCAACTAACCAAGGCAATCACTTTAACTGTATCTTGAAACAATACCGTTAAGGTATCAGTGGTAGCAACTGCCGTTACCTCAACATCATAAATCAATTTCGATACATTCTGGGAAGATGAGTTCTTATCAAAAAAACTAGTAGGTAAGGTAATTAAATTGGCAAAAACATCTTGACGAATATCAAAAATAACGATTCGCCCTAACTTAGCAAGGAAGTAATTACCAAAGTAACCAACTACTGCTCGAAGCAACATAAGCCCAAATAAAATTAAGCTTAACCATTGTAAATGCCATTCTTTAGCATTAACAAAGCCATCATTTACGATTTTTTCAATAAGTGCCGCAAATGACGCTTCAGTAAGCGCTACGCAAATCATAAAAACTATCGATAGAGCAACTGAAGTTTTATGCCTCCATAAATAATTCAAAAGCCGTTTAAAAACGGCTTTTGAATCAAACTTTTGGTCTTCCTTAACCTTTCTTTGAGAGACTTTATTATTCAACTATTGAACCACTTGTTTGGTTGCAAAAGTAACATTAGAGAGACCAACTTCTTGCGCGACATCTAATACTCGAATAACCGCATCATGTGGTGCTTTTTCATCAGCGCGAATCACTAATAACAATTGCTGGTTGCTCTGATACTCACTCAAGGCTTTAATAAGAGTTTCACGGTTCGAATTAATTAATACCTGTCCGTCAGAATCTTGATCTGTGACAATTGCGTATTCAGAATCGCGCGAAACTTGAACTTCTAGCATCTGAGGTTGGTTTTCAGCAACTTCACCAGATGCTTCAGGTAAATTAATCTGTAATTTAGTTTCCTTAGTAAAAGTCGTTGAAATCATAAAAAAGATTAGCAACAAAAAAACCACATCGATCAACGGTGTTAACTCAATATTAGTTTCATCTTGTTCGCTATTATTTGCAAAATTCATAATTATTTTACAGGCTTCTTAGCAGTTGTTTTTTTAGTACTCTTTTTCAGTGTTTTATTAGATGCACTTCGAGAAGTCGGCGCTTTCGCTTTTGGTTTCAGCTTAACCGAATCAACTACAGCTAAAGCATGATCTTCAAGAATAACTGTCAATTCGATAATTCGGCTACGAAAATACCGATAAAACATCAAGCAAGGGATACCAACAGTCAAACCAGCTGCAGTTGTGATCAGTGCTTCTGAAATACCGCCTGACAGAACTGTTGGATCACCAACACCGTTAGCAGTAATTGCAGTAAAAACTTTTATCATGCCAATAACCGTACCTAACAATCCTATTAATGGCGTAATTGAAGCAATAGTACCTAAAGTATTTAAATAACGACCAAGGTTATGCACCACTTGCTTGCCAGAGTCTTCGAGCGCTTCTTTCATATGCTCAGTGCCAAGCGACATGTTAGTTAACCCGGCAGCCAACACGGCGCCCAAAGGAGAGTGTTCACGAACAACTTCAATTTTGTCAGGTGTAACAGAATCAGACTTAACCAGATCAATGATCTGTGCTCGTAGATTAGCTGGGGTAACTCGACTCTTACGTAAAGTAAGTAAGCGCTCAAAGATAATAGTTAATGCAACTAATGAGCATATTAAAATGATCCACATAAGCGGGCCGCCCGCGCGAAACAATTCAAACATAAAAAGCCTCTAACTTTTATTAGACAAAATATTGTTTGCTGTAGTCTAACAAAAACTACTTAGTTTTTTACCTTTATGTTGATTTTTTTATCGCATGCCAAAAACCTTTTTTAGTTACTCGATAAGACTGAATATCTATATTTTTATCTATAATATTCAATATGATAGATCCATTTTCTATAGTGGAATATAAATCCACATTATTTTCTTTGTAGCGTGCAACCACGTCTTTATGCGGATGCCCATAGTGGTTACGGTAACCAGCTGCTATCAATCCAATACTAGGCTTAACCGCATTAATAAAAGCCGCTGTAGATGATGTTTTACTACCTTGATGAGGAACCAATAGAATATCCGCTACAAGATCAGTCTGGGTGTCTAGCAAATACTTTTCAACAGATTTCTCAATATCTCCGGTAATTAGAGTTTTTATATACTTGTTAGTAACCGTTAATACACAGGAAAGGTTATTACTGCCTTCAGGGGTATTAGCATCTGGGCCTAAAATTTCAAAATAAATACTCCCTGTAGACCACTTTTGCCCACGTTGGCATGAAGACGAGTTAGATACTTTATCAGTACGGCTTGTTAAGGTTTCGCCAACATCAAACTCTGATAAAAGCGCTGAAAGACCACCAATATGATCATTGTCAGCATGACTAATAATCAGTGTATCTATTTTTTTAATGCCGAAATAATGTAAATAAGGAATTAGAACTGCTTCAGCAGTATTAAAACCCGAACTATAAGCTGGTCCAGTGTCATAAACCAATGTGTAATCTTGTGTTGTAACGACCATTGCTAATCCCTGCCCCACATCTAACAAAGCAACTTTATATTGAGATAATGGGTATTCCGCTAAAGGGGTTTCATCGAATGCTAGCCTGGAGTTTAAATTTGGAGTAAATAAAACACCTAAGAATAAAATTAAAAGATAATATCGAAAGCGCCAAACAAAATAAAATGACAATAGTACTGAAATAAAAAGTAGCCAATCGACAACCATCATAGGCGGCAATGGCCATTGAGCAAAAGGTAATTCTGCAAGCCAAGCTAAACATTGAAAAACCCATTCATAAATAAATGCAAGAAGCTCCATTAAACTTCTACTTAAATCTATTAAGCCTAATAATTTTAGCAACAAAGAAAATAAAGTTAATGGGATTAGAATCAGACAAAATAAGGGCACCATGACTAAATTGACGATTGGTGAAATTAATGACAGTTTGCCAAAAAATACAAGCGTCAATGGCAGCATACCCAGCCATAGAGCAGGCTGTAATTTCATCAGACTCAGCGAATTAATATTTTCTTCATCATCACCACGTAATCTAATCCACCCTAAAACGGCAATAATAAAAACAGCACTACACGACAACCAAAAACCAACATCTAAGATCGACCAAGGGTCGTAAACAAGCATAATAAACACAGCTATTAATAAGACTTTAAATAAGCTGGTTTCACGCATTAACAGCCGAATTAATACAAAAACGCTCAGCATAATAATCGCCCGTTGCGTTGAAATAGCAAAGCCCGCTAATGCAGCATAACTAAAAGCAATTACCAATGCAGGCAGCAATACTAGTCTTTGCCGCGGTACTCGATTGTAAAGCTGTGCAAATGGCATACAACAGATTTTTAAAATAGCAATTGCAGCTAAAAAAGCTAAACCAATATGTAGACCAGATATTGCCATAAGGTGATTAATACCTGTTTTTTGAAATACTAAATTTTGTTGATTAGTTATTTTTGATTTATCACCAATCATTAAAGCAGCTAAAACCGCTTCTCCAATTGGATAATTAGCAAGATGATTTGCTAAAAAATTTCGTATCTCCCAACGCCAACTATTAATTGAAAGCTGATTACTTATACCTTTTAGAGAATTGATTTCTTTATCGCGAATATAGCCAGTTGCAATAATTTGATGCCGAAATAAATATTTCTCATAATCAAAAGCTCCCCAACTTGCATAACTGTGTGGCCGTTTTAAGCGCACAGATAATTGCCATTCCTGATTAGGCTTAAAATCAAATATGCATCGATAACAACTGAGAGTTATTTTTTTATTTTTTAATTCACTGATAGGTGAATTTGAACTGGTAGTAGCCGCAGCAATATAAAAGTCAAAACGAGTTCGACTATGATTTTGGTCTGGAATACCTAACAATTTTCCAGTTACTTGAATAGTTACTCCTTCATATTCGCTGGGCAGCATTTGTTGTAGCTGTCTATCAAAACAAAAATTGGCCCAACTAAATCCTGCTATCAGCATCAAAACTGGTAAAGCACTTAGCGTTCTTACACAACACAAGGCGCTAAACAAAAAAAAGACAAATAGGGCTTCTCTTGCAACAGTGTTCGAGAAGAGTAATAACGAGACGACACCAATAACAAAAAAACTCATACATACAGTAAAACTGTATAAATAAGATTGGTTTTTAAGCGATTTTCTAATAGATAGAACTGTCTTTTCTTTAAACAGCAGCCCTGCGTTGTAAAAAATATGAATATTCAAAATGCCTCCTTTGCATAAGTGATATCAATCAACAAGAAATTATTGTTTTTTAAATTAGTCCTTTAATTTAATTCGTGAAATAGATTTTAAATATCGATACTAACTCACCTAAGGTCAGTATAATTACTTTATATCTTTAAGCAAACAATGAAACTTATTAACCTAATGTTATCGGTAGTTATAAATTGAATCTTTTTTATAAAATTAGGCGCTGGGCCCCTACGAAAAAAGAGATACAGGAATATCGGTATATTCATATTTTTGGTGATACGCTTAAACAACCTGAACTATGGACCTTCAATCGCACGACATGTGCAAAAGGAATTGCTATAGGTTTATTTTGTGCATTTTTGCCGATGCCCTTCCAAATGGTTCCGGCCATTTTTATGGCAATTGCATTACGAGGAAATTTACCGCTGACGATTATTGCAGTATGGGTATCAAACCCTTTAACTTGGGTACCGTTATATACCCCCTGTTATTTATTAGGTGCTAAATTAATGGGGCTTGAGTTTATTCCATTTAAAGATATTTCAATCGTAGATGTAGGTCTTCACTATGTCGCACTTTGGCTTGGATGTTTAATAGTTGGCACAGCATTAGCTCTAAGCTCGCATTTTTTAATTGGTTATATTTGGGCCAAGCAAGTAAAGCAACGCTGGGGGAAACGACGAGCGGAAAGAGTTGCTAGAAAAGAAAAAATAAGTGTTACTGACGCAGCAGAATAAATATCTATTCTAAATAAAAACTAACTAAAAATGACTAAAGGAGTCATTCATTTTTGTTGGCTAATTACGCCATCTTCTATTTGGTAGATTTTATCCATTTTGTTGGCTAGGCTAAGGTCATGAGTCACGATGACTAAGGCAGTATTACTGCGATTATTCAAATCGAGCATCATTTCAAACACTGCATCTGCAGTTTTATGATCTAAATTACCAGTTGGCTCATCAGCCAACATACACCTTGGTTGCGTGACTAAGGCGCGCGCAATAGCTGCACGTTGGCGCTCACCGCCAGATAATTCGATAGGTCGGTGCTGTAAGCGATGCGCTAAATTCATCTCCTTCAATAAAGACTCGGCATGAGTATGTGCACGGTCACGATCAATTCCTCTCACCAATAGTGGCATAGCAACATTTTCTATCGCAGTAAACTCTGGCAGTAAATGATGAAATTGATAAACAAAACCTAAATATCGATTACGGATATCGCCACGTTCTTTATCTGAAATTGCTGACATCTCTTGCCCATCAATCCAAACAGAACCACTAGTTGGCATTTCTAAACCTCCTAGCAGGTGTAATAAAGTACTTTTGCCTGAGCCAGATGTTCCTACAATAGCAATACGCTCACCATTACCAATAAGAAGATTGATGTTTTGTAAAACTTCTACATCGATAGGGCCTTCTGTATAAGTCATCCCGAGTTGCTGAGTACGAATGATCCCTGCAGTATCTGTATTAGTAATCATACTATTTAAACTATCGCCATTATTCATAACGTAATGCCTGCGCAGGATGTGTTTTTGAAGCACGCCAAGCTGGATATAAGGTTGCTAACATACACATAACAATTGCCGACGTTACTATCACTAAAACATCATTCCAGCGCAATTCTGCAGGGAAATCACTAATCACATAGACGTCTGCGGGGAATAATTGATAACCCAACAACCCTTCAATAAAGGGCACGATGGTAGATATATTTAAGGCTGTCAGAATACCAAGCACTGCACCAATAATTGTACCAATCAAACCCGAGGTCACACCTTGCACGAAAAATATTCCCATTACTTTATTAGGCGATAAACCAAGGGTGCGTAATATTGCAATGTCAGCGCGTTTATCAGTCACCACCATTACTAAAGTTGAAACAATATTGAATGCCGCCACCGCTACAATTAAAAACAAAATAATGAACATAACTCGACGCTCAATTTCTAGCGCTCGAAAAAAGTTTTCATGCTGACGGGTCCAATCGTCAATAAAATAACGATAATTAAATGACTCTGTTAGCTCTCTATTTACTCGACGCGCATCATTTACGTCATCGAGTTTTAAACGAATACCGCTGACTTGATCACCTGTTTTATATAAACGCGCTGCATCTTCAATATGAATTAATGCTAAGGCATTATCATATTCAGCCATACCAATATTAAATGTCCCGACAACAGTAAATCGTCGTAAGCGCGGCATTAATCCGGCTGGCGTTGATTGCCCTTGCGGAGAAATCAAAGTGACTTTATCACCTTTAAAAGCCCCCAATTTAAACGCTAATCCTTCTCCCAAAATAATATTATAGTCACCACTTGTTAGCCCATCAAAACTACCATCCAAGCTATTCGTCAAGGCTGACACATTCGCTTCGTGTTCGGGTGAAATTCCGCGTATCAGCCCGCCTGTTACCGCTGAACCAACACTTAATAAACCTTGTCCAGAGATATACGGCGCATGCCCAACGACAGAATCATTCTTTTCAATTTCAGGGATTAACGACTCCCATTCAGTTAACCAATTATTTTGCCCAGTCACACTGACATGTTCAGCGACATCTAAAATTCGCCCACGTAGCTCATTACCAAAGCCGTTCATAATCGAGATAACAGTGATTAAAGCCCAAACACCCAGCGCAATACCAATGACAGAAATTAACGAGATAAATGAGATAAATCCATTACGTCGTTTAGCACGGGAGTATCGCGCACCAATAAATAATGGCAAATTGACTTTTGCCATAGCTTAACTCTCCGCAAGTGGGCGCATATGCGGGAACAACAACACATCTCGGATTGAAGGACTATCGGTAAACAACATCACTAAACGATCAATACCAATACCTTCTCCTGCAGTTGGCGGCATACCATACTCTAGCGCAGTAATATAATCGGCATCATAGTGCATTGCTTCGTTATCTCCGGCATCTTTTTCCGCAACCTGGTCCTGAAAACGTTGAGCTTGATCTTCGGGGTCATTTAATTCAGAAAAACCATTAGCGATTTCACGTCCAGCAATAAAAAGTTCAAAACGGTCAGTAACAAAATTATTTTCATCATTTCGTCGTGACAATGGTGAGACCTCAACTGGATACTCAGTAATAAAAGTGGGCTCAGTTAATTTTTCTTCGACTGTTTTTTCAAAAATTTCAATTTGGACTTTGCCTAAACCATAGCTATCTTTAATAAGTACCTTTAAAGACTCTGCATAGGAAGTTAACTTAGCTCGATCGTGCAAATCTTGCGCAGATAATTCTGAATTAAAATGTAAAATTGATTCAGCAACTGTCATTCTTTTGAATGGCTGGTTGAAGTCAATCTCTTGCTCTTGATAAGAAATCACACCTGACTTAGTTATTTCATTTTTAGCTGTTTGATCTTTAGTCACCACACTAGCAATGCCGCGAAACATTTCTTCGGTCATATTCATCAGATCATTGTAATCAGCATAAGCCTGATAAAATTCCAGCATAGTAAATTCGGGATTATGTCGAGTACTCAAACCTTCATTACGAAAACTGCGATTTATTTCAAATACTCGCTCGAAGCCACCGACAACTAAACGCTTCAAGTACAATTCAGGCGCAATCCGTAGAAACAACTGCATATCCAAAGCATTGTGATGCGTAACAAATGGTCGCGCTACCGCACCTCCTGGAATCGCTTGCATCATCGGAGTTTCAACTTCTAAATAATCTTTTTCATTTAAGTAATTACGAATGTAACTGATTACTTTGGTGCGTGTTCTAAACACATCACGACTCTCTCCGTTCATAATTAAATCAACATAGCGCTGACGATAAGATGTTTCTTTGTCAGTCAGCCCATGGAATTTTTCAGGTAACGGTCGTAATGATTTGACTAACAACTGAATATCGCTAACTTTAATACTGAGCTCGCCTTTATTGGTCTTAAACAAGACTCCTTGCAAACCAACAATATCACCGATATCCCATTTTTTAAATTCCTCGTTGTAGAACCCTTCGGCAAGAGCATCACGCTGTACGTATACTTGCATTTGTCCGGAACTATCTTGTACATGAGCGAAACTTGCCTTACCCATAATGCGTCGAGTCATTAAGCGCCCAGCAATACTGACTTCAACTGCAGCGGCCTCTAATGCTTCTTTATCCATTTCTGAATATTCATCAGTTAAAGCATACGCTTTGTACTTAGGTCTAAATTCATTAGGATAGGCAGCGTAATTTTCACGCCATTGATTTAGTTTTTCACGGCGTTGACGCACTAATTCATTTTCATCAATATTACTATCAACGTCGTTATTATTTTCTTTGCTCACGTTACTTTATATCTTGTTAAAAATTAAAATGAAAAACAGGTCCAATTTGAAGGCTAAAAATTATAGCCCTTGTTTTAAACTTGCTTCAATAAATTGATTTAAATCACCATCTAATACTGCTTGGGTATTACCCGTCTCAACATTAGTGCGCAGATCTTTGATGCGCGATTGATCTAAAACATATGAACGAATTTGTGAACCCCAGCCAATATCAGCTTTATCATCTTCTACCGCTTGTTGCTCGGATTGTCGTTGTTGCATCTCGTGTTCATATAGACGCGCTTTGAGCATCGACATAGCAGAATCTTTATTTCGATGCTGTGATCTATCGCTTTGGCATTGTACGACAATTCCAGTTGGTTCATGTGTAATTCTAACGGCCGAATCGGTTTTATTAACATGCTGACCTCCCGCGCCACTGGCACGATAAGTATCAATACGTATATCCGCGGGATTAATAGCAATATCGACATTATCGTCAATTTCAGGATAAGCAAATAATGATGCAAATGAGGTGTGTCGTCGACTACCAGAGTCAAAAGGTGATTTGCGTACTAACCGATGTACACCTGTTTCAGTGCGCAAAAATCCAAACGCATAGTCACCACTAATTTTCACCGTCGCACTTTTGATACCAGCCACCTCTCCTTCTGACAACTCCACTATTTCTGTCTTAAAGCCATTTGCTTCAGCCCAACGTAAATACATACGTAAAATCATATTTGCCCAATCTTGAGCTTCCGTACCACCAGAACCTGATTGAATATCAATATAGGCATTAGCCGAATCCATCTTGCCAGAAAACATGCGCTGAAATTCCAATGCAGCAACTGACGTTTCAATTCTATTTAGATCTGATTGAATAGAGCCTACTAAATCTTGATCGTTTTCTTGTGCGGCAAGCTCCAACATTTCAGAGCTATCATTAGTGGTTGTTAAAGCATCATTCAGTGTTTCAACAACCCTCTCAAGCGCTACCTTCTCTTGACCTAATTTCTGTGCAGCTTGTTGATCCTCCCAAATAGCAGGGTCTTCCATAAGGCACAAAACTTCTTCAAGGCGCTCGACTTTATTATCAAAGTCAAAGGTACCCCCTAAGTAAAGTCACACGGTCATTAAGGTCTTTGCATTTTTCAATTAGTGGATTTAATTCCATAATTTAATTTCAACTCTTGTTATAGTTCATTGCTATCGGAAAATAAAAAAGGCCAGCAAAGCCGGCCTTTTTAAAATAGCTTATATCAGGCTTTATAAATTATAGCCCGTTTCACCATGTTGAACCAGATCAAGACCTTGTTGTTCGGTGTCTTCATCAACTCTAAGTTCTACGACTTTACTAATTAATTTCAATAGCACATAGGAAACAACGGCAGTATAAACAAAGGTTGCAACCACACCAATCAACTGCACCATAAATTGACTGCCAAGCCCCATGCCGTCAGCATAACCAGCGCCACCCCATGAACTACTCACGAACACGGCTGCCAACAGAGTGCCTAAGATACCACCAACACCATGCACTGGAAAAACATCTAAAGAATCATCAATTTTAAATTTTGATTTAATAGCTTGGGTGGCAAAGTAACAAACGACACCTGCTGACAAACCAATTAATACACCACCTATCGGGCCAACGAAACCAGAAGCTGGAGTAATTGTCCCAAGGCCCGCCACCATACCTGTCACAATCCCTAATACGCTAGGTTTTCCATATCGAATCCACTCAATTGTCATCCACGCAACTGAACCTGCAGCAGCACTTAAATGCGTCACTAAAATAGCCATACCTGCGCCACCATCAGCAGCCAATTGTGAACCGCCATTAAAACCAAACCAACCAAACCATAACAAACCTGCACCTGCTACGGTGATACCTAAGTTATGCGGCGGCATTGGTTTTTCAGGAAAGCCATTACGATTGCCTAACACCATTGCTGCAACAACAGCACTAACTCCAGCAGTAATATGCACTACGGTACCACCAGCAAAATCGAGCAAGCCCATTTGGCCTAACCAACCACCACCCCAAACCCAATGACAAATAGGGATATAGACGAGTAATGACCATAAGATAGAATAGATAAGCATCGCGCTGAAATTAATTCGTTCAGCAAAGCCACCAACGAATAATGCCGGTGTAATCATAATGAATGTCATTTGAAAAACGACAAAAACTGATTCAGGAATCGTGCCGCTGACCGAATCAAAAGTCACGCCATTTAAAAAGGCTTTATCAAGGTTACCAATCCATTTGCCATCGCCACTGAAAGCTAAACTGTAGCCTACTACAAACCACAACAACGACATGACACAGGCAATAGTAAAACATTGCATTAATATCGATAACACATTGCGCGAACGGACTAGGCCGCCATAAAAGAGCGATAAACCTGGCAAGGTCATTATCAATACCAAAGCAGATGCAGTTAGCATCCATGCAGTATCACCAGTATTAATTTCTTGGGCATACACCAACGTTGGTGTAAACAACACAACTAACGCCATTGTTAGCAGTTTGCTAATATTCATATTTTTTACCTTATTTTATTTTTATTATTAATTTTTTCCGTCTAAACAGTATTAAAGAGTTAGTAAAAAACCTTAAAAAACAGTGCTTTTTACTAATAAACACAAAAGGACCGGCAAAGTTTATAACGCTTCGTCGCCCGTTTCACCAGTACGAATACGCACAACCTGATTCAGTTCAGTAACAAAAATCTTACCATCACCTACTTTATTACCACGCGCTGATTCAGAGATTGCCTCTGTTACTTTATCAACGACATCATCGGCTACAGCCACTTCAATTTTAGTCTTAGGAATAAAATCAATTGTGTATTCAGCTCCTCGATAAACTTCAGTATGTCCTTTTTGACGACCAAAACCTTTTACCTCAGATACAGTCATGCCCATCACACCTATAGCTGCTAAAGCATCTTTAACGTCATCTAATTTAAAAGGACGGATAATTGCGGTAATTAACTTCATTTTGAGTTACTCTGTTTAATTATTATTGACTACTAATCGTAACAAGCAAAACATTATTTGGCAATCAAGCTCTACCTTTGTGAAAATAAAAAATGAGAGAAACTCAATTAAGTATTTAATATTTGCTCTTTAGCAAATTGATATTCTTGTTCTAATTTTAATACTCTCTCTGCTACTGTTTGAATTTCATCAACAGCGCCAATACCTTGCCCGCAACCCCAGATATCCTTCCAAGCTTTGTTACCACTGCTTTCATTCGTTAACTCTTGCATAGAGCTAATATCTCCTTCAGGCAAGTTATTTGGATCCATGCCCGCTGCGGTAATACTCGGCTTTAAGTAGTTCCCATGTACGCCAGTAAAATAATTGGAATAAACAATATCATCAGCCGCACAATCAACAACCATTTTCTTATAAGCTTGCGAGGCATTTGCCTCCTCAGTGGCAATAAAAGAGGAGCCGATATAAGCAAAATCAGCGCCCAAAGCTTGTGCTGCTAAAACCGCTCTACCCGTCGAAATAGAACCAGACAAAGCTAGAGGGCCATCAAACCACTCTCTAATTTCTTGAATCAATGCTAGCGGGCTAACCGTACCTGCATGACCACCTGCGCCAGCGGCTACTGCGATTAAACCATCAGCGCCCTGTTCAATAGCTTTTCTAGCAAAGCGTTGATTAATAACATCGTGGAAAACTATCCCTCCATAAGAATGCGCCGCTTGATTAATTTCAGGTACCGCACCTAATGAAGTGATAATAATGGGTACTTTGTACTTAACGCATAACTCCATATCCTCATGCAAACGAGCATTGGATTTAAAAACAATTTGATTAACAGCAAAAGGCGCAGCTGGGCTATCTGGATTTTGCTGGTTATATTTATCTAGCTCTTCATTTAGGAATTGCAGCCATTGTTCAAACTCCCCTTTACCGCGAGCATTTAATGCTGGGAATGAACCAACGATGCCTGCCTTACACTGCGCCAACACCATTTCTTTATTAGAAACAATGAACATCGGCGCAGCAATAACAGGAAGGCGTAAGTTTTTCAGCAATTCAAGAGCAGGCATAATATTTTTAGATTAGTGATAGAAAATCCAAGATACCTTTTTCGGACGATCTACTCAATAAACTAAAGCACGAGAGTTATAAGGTCTCGCAACATTGATCTTTGATAAACGATGTTAGGAAAAAAACCACTCAGCCAGTTATTCTTTTAACAAAAATTCTTTTTTTAAAAATAGAGTAATAAACAATACAAGGAAGGGAAAAACTAATTAAAACTTTAATCCGCGCCATCGATTTCTGCACCCATCATTTCCACTGGACGCAAGCGCATTGAAGAGGCAATTGAATCAAAAAAATCAGCTTCAGCATGACTAAATACACCATCAATCGCAATCACCTTGAACAGCGCCTCAAGAATTATTTGGCGCTGTTTAACCGTTAATGATTTAGATGCTTTTGAAGCATATTTTTCTAAAGGTGCAACTTCATAAAGCTCAGACATACCAGCCGTACGAATTTCTTCTTTAGTTGTTTCAATACCAGCTGCCTCTTTTAAAATTTGTTTAATTTCATCTACTTCAACTTCTGAGATATCTAAATCCGAGCGACTAGCACGAGAAAGAACTAAAAATAATAAATCTTCAAATAACTTTTTTTGCTCTCCACTTGCAAGAGTTGGTTCACTTTTAAAAACTTTAGTTAAGAAAGAGAATTTTTTCATTGTTTTTACTCAGATCAAATTTTGCAGGGCTTTAATTATATACAAAAAAACATGAAGATATACCAATTAGTCATAACAAACATTACAACTAAGGCGCTTAATTTAGTGAGTTTTCAGTACCAGAGTCAAACATCATTAATAATGGCGGTAAAAGTAAAAAATCAAAGATCAAAGCAACACCAATCGTTATTGCAGTTAAAGCACCCAACATTGCATTAAGATTAAAACTAGAGACCATCAAAATACTAAAGCCTAATATCAAGACTAAAGTAGTAACAATTAATGCAGAACCAACTTTCGAAAAAGCATAATGAATAGCCTCTTCCGGACTCAAGTATTCTACCAAGCGTGCATATCTATATTTACTAATAAAGTGCACAGAATCATCAACTAAAATACCTAAAGAAATGCTAAAAACCCCAGCTACAGCCATATTCACTTGGCCATTCAAAATACCCCAAACACCAAACGCCACAAGAGCAGGAAGAACATTAGGAATCATACTTACCAAGCCATAACCAACAGAGCGCAAGGCAAACATTATCGTTATAGTAATCCCTATAATTGCAAAAAATATACCTAAAAACATGGACTTAATGTTGTTAACACCTAAATGAGCAAAAATAAGACTAACGCTTGAACCAATTGACATTATTTCAGGGTAATTATCAGCTACCCATTTGTGACCACTCAACTCTAAATTAATTAAATCCAGTGTCGTCATCCTTTGTGCTAAAACAGTAACTAAAGTTGACGATTTATTAAAATTAATTTGATTATTTAAATCCAAACCAATAGGAAGAGACATTTCGTATAGCAAGTTATATTGAGCCGATAAATCACTATCAAGAGGGATCTGATAATAGCTTTCGTCATCGCGATTTATACTTTTATTGAGGCGTTTGATTACATTTGCATATGAAGAAACATATACAACCTGAGGCTGTTGACCAAGCCAGGTTTCAAATTCATCAAGCTTATTTAAAAAATCAACATTATTGATACAGTTTGGTGTGCCGCACTCCAAGGAAAAATTTATGTCTTTAACCCCTGGTAAGTTTTCAGACATAAAGTCAATCGTATCGCGAAAAGGTATTCCTTGTTTAAAATATGAAATAGGATCATCGTCGATAGTGTTCAGGGGTATAAAAGCAATCAAAGCAATCGCGACGATTAATGCGTAAAGTAACACCTCTTTTCTTTTTCGAATAATAAAATCAGCATATTTTGTAAGTAGCCCGTTACTACTCTCCTTCTTTTTGTGTTTCCTCACTAAAAGCACAGTAATCGCAGGCAACAAAGTAAATGAAAGCAGCATTGCCCACAACACACCTGTCGCCGTCATGTTACCGAATTGTTGAAACGGTGGAGAAATTGAAAAATTCAGTGTGAAAAAACCAACTGCAGTGGTAACACTGGTTAAAATTATTGGTTGAAAATTTAATCGTAAACTTTCACGCATTGCATCAACAGGTGTCATCTGACGATCCAAACCGCTTAAATAAACAACCAAAAGATGTACGCTATCGCATACAGCTATGGTTAAAATTACTGTTGGCGTAATAATGTTAACTGTATTTAAAGAGTAGCCAAGCCATGCTGCCGAGCCAATACCAACAGCACTAGCAAAAGCAATCATAAGGACAGCAGCTACCACACTGCCAAATGAACGCAAAAACAATGCTAACGCAACAGCAATCATTAAATACATTATTGGAATTAACGATTGCAAATCACTCACTGTCGATTCTTGAAAACTGTTATTCATAACCGACACGCCGCCAAGATGCATTTCTATGTCTGGATAACGTTGCTCAAATTGAGCGACTATTTCTCGACCAAATTCAACTATTTCAAGATGCGAACCATCTCTCTCTGCACGTTGCAATTGTTGAATTTTAGAGCTTGCATGAGGATCTACTTCATCGGGTAGTTCAACAACAATATTAATTAACGTAGTGTCACCGTTAATCGAGACAATTCGATTAACTAATGTTTTTTCAGACAAGGCAACACTTTTTATTGACTCTACTTTTTCAAGTGACAAGGAGTCAGGATCTAACACTAAATCTTCAACAATTAAGTCATCACCTATAGTCCAAACGTGCTGAAAATTAGTCAGTGAATCAACTCTAATTACGTAAGGTGTCTGCCACCCTAATTCCGTTATTTCATGAATAATTGCTAAATTGCGCTGACTAAAAATATTTTTATCGCGCGGTTGTAAAATAATTGCCAGATTATCCGTCTTAGTATATTGATCCTCGATACTTTCATAGGCATTTAAATTTGCATCACTTTCTTCAAAATAAATTTTATAATCCAATTCAAAATATAAATTTTGCATTGGCCAACTTAACAGAACAGTAGCGACAATACTGACTAAAGCTAGTAAGTACCGGTATCTAAGAAGAAAATCAATTCCTTTTTCTTGTAAGCGTCGTCCCATTGCTAATTAATTTTACAAATTATGCTTAATACTTATTAATATCATCTAATAAGGTTATAACAATTAAAACTTAAACACAAAATATTTGGAAATATGTTAAGTTTTAAAAAAATAATTGAAGCTCTAGCCAACTGAAACTATCTTATTTATGGAATCCTCTTACAAAAAAATCATTATAGATTGCGGTGAAGATATTACTCGCCCAGGGCTTGTTGACACCCCTAAAAGAGCCGCAAAAGCAATGAAGTTTCTAACACGCGGTTATAATCAAAACTTGGATGATGTTATTAACAATGCTCTATTTCCATCTGATTCAAGAGAGATGGTTATTGTTAAAGATATTGAACTTTATTCTTTGTGCGAGCACCACTTATTACCATTTATTGGCAAGGCGCATGTGGCCTACATACCTAATGGCAAAGTACTAGGCTTATCGAAAATTGCTCGAATAGTCGATATGTACGCTCGCCGCATGCAAATTCAAGAACAACTAACCCTTGAAATTGCTGAAACAATTAAAGAAGTAACTGCTGCACAAGGTGTTGGCGTCATTATTGAAGCTAAACACATGTGTATGATGATGCGTGGCGTTGAGAAACAAAACTCATCGATGAAAACTTCTTCAATGCTCGGAATTTTTCGCAAAAATGATGCAACACGTACAGAATTTCTATCTTTAGTAAATAATTAGATCAAAAGATATTTTTCAAGATCGCTGCCGAACTATTTCATATAAACATACGCCGGTTGCAACCGAGACATTCAAACTATTTACGACTTTCCCTGCCATCGGCAAACTAACTAGAGCATCACATTTAGCTTGGGTAAGTTTACGTAGACCTTTGCCCTCTGCTCCCATTACTAGTCCAATAGAGCTATTTAAATTATCTTCATAGATGGCGTGATCCGCCTGATCAGACGTACCAATCATCCACACGCCTAATTGTTTCAAGTTTTCCATTGTTCTAGCTAAATTAGTAACTCGGTAAATAGCCACTGTTTCTGCTGCACCACTTGCAACTTTTTGTACTACTGGAGTTATTGGCGCAGCATTATCTTTGGCTACAATTACCGCATCAACACCTGCGGCATCAGCCGTACGCAAACACGCACCAAAATTATGCGGGTCTTGTACTTGATCTAAAATTAATAAAAATGGCTTCTCTAAGGACTCAACAAACGTCATTAATTGCGCCTCTTTAAGCTCTTTTTTTGGCTTAGTTTCTAGAGCAACACCTTGATTTTGTTCAACGCCACATTGCTTACTCAAACTTTTTTTATCCACATTTATAACAGGAATATTGAAGTCATTAGCCAGCTGTATAATTTGTTGTTGTGATTCCTTAGAACGATTATCTGCGACCAGCAAACGCAATGCTCTATCTGGACTCAAGCGCAATACCGTTGTAACAGCATGAAAACCTATTACCCAACCTATATTCTTAGCCATAAATTTTAATTACGCTTAGCACTCTTTTTGGATTTAGGCTTGGATTTACCTTTTTTAGGTTTACTGGGCCTTTTAAATGAATCATTAGTTCTATTTTTTCTCGACCTACCTTTAGAAAACTTTTCATTACGCACTTCTATTAATGAAAAATCAATGCGTCCTTGATCGATATCTACACGGGCAATTTGCACCTCAAGTTTTTGACCTATTTTATAGGTACGGCCACTACTCTCGCCCTTAAGCAAACGTCGTTCAGCATCAAAACGATAATAATCTTGTCCCAAAGAAGTAATGTGTACCAAACCATCTATATAGAACTCATCAAGTTCAACAAACAAACCAAAATCAGTCAC
>CAZFEM010000002.1:42067-48473 GCA_964517515.1 uncultured Gammaproteobacteria bacterium
GCTACTAATGGGTCATCGATATTTTTTAATACTTCAGAAAAATGCTGAGGTTGAGGTTCCTCTCCGCCACCTAATAACAATTTAAATTGTCTTAGGAATACACGAACATCTGTGATTTTATCTGGATCAGGTGCTTCGTGCACACGATATATACCAATCAAATTTGAATCATCTAATATTAATGACGCACAAATATTCGCCGCTAACATACATTCTTCAATTAGACGATGTGCGTCGTTGCGACTGCGCGCAACGACACGTTCAATTTTGCGTTGATCATCAAAAATAATAACTGGTTCAGGAATTTCAAATTCAATCGTGCCACTAAGTCGACGTTGTTTGCCTAAGACTTGTGCAAGACCATACAAATCTTTAATGACTGGTTGTAAATCTGTCGCTATCTCCGACTTCTCAGTATTACCTTCAATAAGTGCTGCAACTTGAGTGTAAGTAAGGCGCGCGTGAGAATGCATAACTGCCTGATAAAAATCATAGCTCTCAATTTCACCAGCAACACTGATTTCCATATCACAAACAAAACACAAACGATCTACTTTAGGTTTAAGTGAACATAAGCCATTAGATAAAATTTCGGGAAGCATGGGTATAACGTTATTCGGAAAATAAACAGAATTACCACGTTCAAAAGCCTCTTTATCTAAAGCGCTATCTTCAATAACATAACTAGAAACATCTGCAATCGCTACAATCAAACGCCAACGTCCATTATCTAATGGTTCGCAGTAAACTGCATCATCGAAATCTCGCGCATCTTCGCCATCAATGGTTACGAGAGGCAAATGGCGAATATCTTTACGCTTAAGGTCTTCAACATCCTTACTATTCACTTCTTCCGCTAAACCAGCAACTTGCTGCTCAACTGCTGCAGGCCATTCGTATGGCAAATTATGTTTGCGCAATGCAATTTCAATTTCCATACCGGGCGCTAAATAATCACCTAACACTTCTACAATCTCGCCCACTGGTTGATAGTTTTTGCTAGGGTGTTTTACAATCTTAACGACAACAATCTGACCTTGTTCTGCACCAGCTGTATGCTCAGGCATAACAAAAATATCTTGGCCGATACGTTGATCATCAGGAACTACAAAATCCAATCTATTTTCTTGATAATAGCGTCCGACTATTGAAGTATTTCCTCGTTCAACAATGTCAATAATTTGCCCATAAAGTTTATTGCGACGATCTCGTCCGCTAACACGAATTTCAACAATGTCATTGTGCAAAACTTCTCGCATATCATTACTACGCAAATAAATTTTTTCTTTAGTCTTATCCGTCAACACATAGCCGTGACCATCAACATGCCCTACCACACGACCACGATGTTCATGAATCGCATGAGGCATAGCCCAACGATGCTTACTTAATTGACTAACTTTACCTTCGTCGCGCAATTGCTCTAAGATTTGAAAAGTTTCGTCACGGCCGACCTTACCGGTGCGACCTAAGGTTTCGGCAATGCCTTTAGTGTTCGCTGGTTCCTTGCGTTGCGATAAATACTTTAGAACAATTTCTGTGCTTAAGCGCTTATGTTTACGATTTGATTTTTTAGAAGTCCTTTTTGCGGGATTCTTAGAAGAACTCTTGGAGCTTTTATTTTTTTTTGGCACTTAGTATTTATGTAAACATTTATATTGCTAACTATATGGATTTTTTAATACGATTGTTTCGGCACGATCAGGACCTGTTGAAATAATATCAACTGGCACCTCAAGTAATTCTTCAAGACGTTTAATGTAATTTTGCGCTGCCTGTGGAAGCTCTGCAAAATCAGTAATGCCTTGAGTATTGTCACTCCAGCCTGGCATTGTTTCATAAACCGGCTCACATGCTTGTAATGCATCAGCACCAATAGGTGCGACGGCAAATTCTGCACCTTTATACTGATAAGAATTACATATTTTCAGTTCAGATAACCCATCTAAAACATCCAGCTTAGTTAAACACAGTGATGTTAAACCATTTACTTGGCGTGAACGTCTCATCAATACTGCATCAAACCAACCACAGCGTCGTGAGCGGCCAGTTGTTGCACCAAACTCATGTCCTTTAACACCTAAATGTTCACCGACATCATCACTTAATTCAGTCGGAAATGGTCCAGCACCAACGCGTGTTGTATACGCTTTAACAATACCAAGAATTGTATCAAAAGCATTTGGACCTACACCGCTACCCGCGGCAGCAGAGCCTGCTGAGGTGTTCGATGAGGTGACAAATGGATAAGTACCATGATCGACATCCAACATCATCCCCTGCGCACCTTCGAACATCATTGGTCGACCTTCACGCGTATAGTCATCCAACAACTGTGTCACATCAACAGTAAGAGCACTTAAACGTTCACGATAAGACAGCATTTGATCAAGAACTTGCTGATAGTCAACCGCATCGGCTTGATAATAATTCACTAAGGAAAAGTTATGAAACTCCATTACGTTTTCAAGCTTCTCAGCAAACTGATTATCATAAACAAGGTCGCCCAAACGCAAACTCCGCCGCGCAACTTTATCTTCATAAGCCGGACCGATACCGCGCCCAGTTGTACCAATTGCTTGCTTGCCCAGCTTCTTTTCACGGGCTATATCTAGCGCGACATGGTGAGGCAAAATTAATGGGCAAGCCTCGCTAATTCCTAATCGCTGTGAAACTGGCACACCCTTGGCTTCTAACTCATCAATCTCGATAAATAATGCATCGGGAGCTAACACAACACCATTACCGATTAGGCAATGAACATTATCACGCAATACTCCAGATGGAATTAAATGCAGAACTGTTTTTTCTCCATCAATAACTAAGGTGTGTCCAGCATTGTGGCCACCTTGAAATCGCACCACAACATTCGCTGTCTCTGTCAGAAGGTCAACAATTTTGCCCTTTCCTTCATCACCCCATTGAGTGCCGACGACAATAACTTTTTTACTCATACTCTTTATTATTAGTTTTTAATCAATTTTATTAATGACTTTAAATCAGCGCTAAAGCCTGTTGCCGGACGTGCACGTCCAAATTGCTCACCAATTCGGTCATATCGTCCGCCTTTTGCAACGGTTCGACCTCTTCCATCGACATACGCTGAAAACTTAAGACCGGTATGATAGCGATAGCCACAGACATCGGCTAAATCAATATGCACATTTATGTCGTCTTGGTGTTCTTCAAGATGCTCAACCAATGTATTGAGTTCATTTAAACAATCATTAATCTCAGGATCAGAGGGTAAATCTTTTGCAGCTTGTTTTAAAACACTGGCATCGCCTTGCAAAGCCAACAATTTCTGAAATGCTTTAATATCAATACGACTAGCAAGCTCGGCCAAATCTGGTACCGATTTGCGCAGTAAAATATCAAATAACTCGGGTTCTAAATCGTTAGGAACATTATGTGTCTTTAAAAGCGTTCGATACAAACCAACATGACTAATACTCAAAGTGAGGTTTGTCAGTTCAGCCAACCTTAGACTACTTATCATTGCATCAATGATTTCGATATCGGCTGTTTGCTCTTCAACTCCAAATAACTCAGCGCCAAATTGGAATAATTCACGTTGCCCGCCCATCTGATCGGGCTGAGTGCGCAAGACTGTGCCAGCATAACAAAGTCGGTTAACCTCGTTTTCAGCTAGATAATGCGCATCAATTCGAGCTATTTGTGGTGTCATATCAGCACGAATCCCCAACATACGATGAGAATGTTGGTCCATAAATTTATATGTTTGGGTATCAAGTTCTTCGCCTGTACCAGTTAGCAGAGCATCAACAAACTCCATAACGGGAGGCATAACTAAATCGAAACCACGTGCTTGTAAATCATCTAAAATGCTACGACGTAACATTTCTAAACGTGCCGCATCCTGCGGCAAAATTTCTTCCACACCCTCTGGTAGTAACCAGTTAGCGTCATTAACCATGACTTGACTCAAAGGAAAATTATCTTCAGTAAGGATTATACGTTGATCACTTGATTGAGAACAGAAGAATGACACCAACAATCATCATTACTGCACCAAATTTACGTAATTGATCATCAGAAAATTGCAGCATCATCGCTATTGCTCGTCGAAAACCATCTGGATTAAAAAACGGCATCAGGCCTTCTAATATTAAATAAAAAGCAAAACCAGCAATTAATGCTTGCCACTCCGACATACTACTAATTATTTATTTAGTCGCTTATATTTGCCATTTAAAACTCAGCTGATTTACTGAGCATTAGCTTGTTTGAAATATTTAAAGAATTCAGAATCAGGCTCAATAACCATTACATCACCGCTATTTACAAAAGTCTTCTTATAAGCTTCAAGGCTTCGATACAATTCATAAAACTCTTGATCAGCACCATACGCTTCGGCGTAAATTCTTGTTGCTTCGGCATCACCTTCACCACGCAGTATATTCGATTCTTTTTCGGCTTCAGCAACTGTTACAACAGCTGTTGCATCCGATTTAGCACGAATTTCTTCAGCTACTTTACGACCCGTTGACTCTTTTTGTTGAACCAATACATTACGTTCTGATTCCATATCACTAAACACAGAGGCACGAATTTCATTTGAGTAATCAACTCGTTTGAGGCGTACATCAACAACTTCTACACCAAATTTCGCTGATTCTTCGGCAATCGATTTTTGTACGACATCCATAATTATCGCCCGTTCACCAGCCACTACATCAGCAATGCTTCGCTTACCTACTTCACTCCTCAGACTACTATTAACCTGTTGTGCTAAACGAGTTTCAGCCAGATCAGAACGTCCACTTACCGACACAAAGTACTGTTTAATATCGGCAATACGCCATTTAACAAAACTATCAATTATTAGTTCTTGATTGTTTTCAGTCAAAAACCCTTCTGGGTCTGAATCCATCGTTTGAATACGCATATCGTATTTTTGCACGGTATTGATTAGTGGGTATTTCCAATTCAACCCAGGAGTCATCTCGTCACCGACAAACTCACCAAATTTAAATTTAATCGCACGCTCATATTCTTTAACAGTAAACAACGTCGCTTGCAAAAGGAAACCAACGATTGCCACTAAAATTGCAACAGGAATAATTTTATTTTCCATTATCGACCTCCTCGAATAGTTGAATTGTTATTAACTTGAGAAGTTGTTGTTGCACCAGAAGATGATGTCGTTCTCGGCGCACTAGATTGTTGAGTATTACGCATAATTTGATCAAGCGGTAAATACATCATGTTATTACCACCCTCTTGGTCGATAACGACTTTATTTGTATTCGCTAGCACTTCTTGCATCGTTTCAATATACAAACGACTGCGAGTTACTTCTGGTGCTTTTTTATATTCCACCAAAACTTGGCTAAATCGCTCAGCTTCACCAGAAGCTCGAGCAATGACAGCTTGTTTATAACCGCGTGCCTCTTCAACCATTCGCGCAGCCTGACCTTGCGCTTCTAAAACGACTTTCTCTTCATAGGCCAACGCTTCTTGTTCCAACTGTTGCTCAACTTGGTCAGCTTTGTTCACATTGTCAAATGCTTCGCGAACTTCTACAGGCGGGTCAGCAGCTTGCATTTCTACCGCAACCACATTAATACCCGTTTGATAACGATCTAAAATAGTTTGTAACAATTCATTAGTACGCGTTTCAACAATGGCTCGGCCTTTATTAAATAAATCTTCCATAGTAGTGCTACCAACTACTTCTCTTAAAGCACTCTCTGTCGCGCCACGCACAACATCATCAATAACAAAATTAATAAATTGGTTATCTTCGATGGAACCAACATTAAAATACAAGTCTTCTACATTACGAATATTGTATTGAACTGCCAAACTTACATCAGCAATATTTTCATCAGTCGTTAACATTTGTGCTTCTTGCGGAACTGAGCCTTGACTGTTACCAGTATCTTTACGAAAGCCTATTTCAGCTGAGCGAATATTTTGTGCATTAATAAGTACTTTTTGTTCAATTGGCCAAAAAATAAACTGCAAACCGGCACCAACAGTTTCACTGTATTCACCAAATCTCAGCTCAATACTTTGAAAGCCTTCTTCAACGGTATAAAAAGCCCGAAAACCCCAAGCTAATATTGCAATAAACAACAAAATAACGAATGGTGAGAAGCCAGCAATACTAGAACCACCACCAGAATTATTATTGCCGCCACTGCCTCCGCCACTACCGAAGCGTTTACGTACATTTTCTATTACGTCTTCAAGGTTAGTTCCTTGATTACCGCGATTTCGATTACCGCTCCAAGGATCTCTATTGCCTGAAGAATTACCAGACGAATTTCCTGAAGAGTTACCAGATGAGTTTCCCGAACCGGGTTCATTCCAAGGCATGTGTTCTATTCTCCAAATATGGATTAAATTATTTTTTAGCTACTTGTTTAGCAACTGTTTT
>CAZFEM010000002.1:48573-55017 GCA_964517515.1 uncultured Gammaproteobacteria bacterium
TTCCAACTCCAGACTTATAGAGCCGTCTTCACCAATATATTCCTCTTTTACTACATTCTTTTGATAAAGGTTCGCTCTTAATTTACCACTACTTGCAGGCAAATCAACTCGACAACGTTGATGCAATAAAGATAAACGCTCAGCAATCGCCATCGTTAATAGTTCAACACCTTCACCCGTTTCTGCTGAAAGCCATACACTATCGACAATACCTTGTGAATTTTTTTTAGCCTTTGGGGTACTACCAATCAAATCAATCTTATTAAATACCGTAATAGTCGGTATTTGTGCCGCATCAATTTCAACCAAAACTTCATTTACATCACTAATACACTCTTCACGATATTCACTCGCAGCATCGACAACATGCAACAACACTTGCGCATTACTGACCTCTTCAAGGGTTGAATGAAAAGCCTCTACTAGTGAATGCGGCAAATCACGAATAAAACCAACAGTGTCTGACAATATTGCGGTACCAAAATCATCTAACTCGAGTCGTCGCATTGTTGTATCCAAGGTCGCGAACAGCTGATCTTCTGCATAGACTTTGGAGCCAGTTATATGGTTAAATAAAGACGATTTACCAGCATTGGTATAACCTACTAATGAAACTGTTGGCACTGGCACTTTAGCACGTGATTTACGACGTAAAGAGCGCTGCGCACTCACTGTTTGCAAACGCTTTTTTAAAGTCTTTACACGATGCCCAAGTAAACGTCGATCGGTTTCAAGCTGTGTTTCACCTGGGCCACGTAAGCCAATTCCACCCTTTTGCCGCTCAAGGTGAGTCCAACCTCGAACTAATCTTGTCGACAAATGCTGTAATTGAGCGAGTTCTACTTGTAGCTTACCTTCATGACTACTTGCTCGTTGAGCAAAAATATCCAAAATTAATCCTGTACGATCCAAAGTTCGAATTTTTAGAGCTCGCTCGATATTCCGCTCTTGAATTGGACTAACAGAGTGATTCAAAATCAATAGTTCTATATCTTCAGAGTTTGCAAGCTCACGTATTTCTTCAAGCTTACCTTTTCCCATGTAAGTTGCAGAATCAGGTTTGCGTCGAAATGCAGTTACTGTATCAACAATACGTGCACCCGCAGACTTTGCTAACAATTGGATTTCTTCCAGAACTTGCTGATCTTCCTGAGGCGAATCCCGCTGATAAAAAATTAACGTATTAGGATTCGGTTTTACTTCTGCAACGTCGAACAACTTAAAATGCCATCTCGTCTAAATAATGTTTATTTAGCAAAAAAAGGCTACCTTAATCCTCGTCATCGCTTTCAAGGCGAATTGACTTTGATGGAACGACAGTTGAAACCGCATGTTTATAAATCATTTGATTAACAGTATTACGTAATACAATTACAAATTGGTCAAATGACTCGACCTGTCCTTGCAACTTGATACCATTAACTAAATAAATTGCGACAGGGATTCGTTCTTTTCTCAATGCATTTAAAAATGGGTCTTGTAATGCTGTTGCTTTATTCTGTGACATTTTTGCTACTCTCCAGCTTTACTAAATTTTAGTAATTACTGATATTATTATTGTTAGATTAATAAAGTTATACGAACTCTATCATTGAGCCATTATTATACCCATGTTAACCAGAAATTTGAGTGACGTATTCAACAAGTTTTGTAAAATTTTTTTCCACTAAGCCATAATCAACCCACCAAACAACATTCGCTTGGTTTCTTAACCAGGTCAATTGCCGTTTTGCTAATTGCCTAGTTGCAACAATTCCTTTGTGACGCATTTCATCATAACTAATATCGCCAGCTAAAAATTCAAGCATCTGCCTATAACCAATCATTTTCATTGCAACACAATCAGGACTAACACCCTGTGCAACCAGCCCTTCTACTTCAGTCTGAAGTCCAGCTTCTAACATTATATCAAACCGTTGCTCTATTCTTTTATGCAAGACACTACGATCAGAAAAAGTTAAAGCGATTTTTATAACTGGGTTGGAAATCGGGGGTTTATGTTTAATATTTCGCTCAGTTACTTTTTCACCACTTTCAATAACTATTTCTAATGCTCTTTGAATACGCTGTGCATCATTTGATTCTATTTGTCTTGCACGTTGTGGGTCTAGCAGCGTTAACTCATCGTGCATTGCTGGCCAGCCAAGTTGGTTAGCACGCACTGTTATTTTATCGCGCACCTCTTTATTAGCTTTTGGTAGATCAGTCAACCCATTTTCCAGCACGTTAAAATAAAACATTGTGCCGCCAGCCAATATCGGTAATTTACCTGCTTCAGTTGATTGCTTAATAAGTTGTTTTGAATCTTGAAAAAACTCAGCCGCTGAATAGGTTTCCATTGGCGAGCGAATATCGATTAACTTATGCGGGTATTTTTTTAAAAATTCTGTATCTGGTTTTGCTGTACCAATATCCATTCCTGTATAGACCAAAGAAGAGTCAACACTAATGATTTGACTTTCAATCGATTGATAAATTTGCGCAGCAGCATCAGTTTTACCTGTCGCAGTCGTTCCCATAATACATATAACTGGAATTTGATCTGCGCTTCTATGCACACCATTACTGGCCACGTTTGAACCAACTATCTAATTGCGATATAGATACTTCTACCCATGTAGGTCGACCATGATTACATTGCCCGCTGCGCTCAGTGACTTCCATATCGCGCAACAAAGCATTCATTTCCGCGATTGATAACAGGCGGTTTGCTCGAACCGAGCCATGACATGCCATTGACGACAATAATTCATGAATAGTCTCTTCGATTCGATCACTTCGTTCATGCGCAACTAAGTCAGATAAAACATCACGAACTAATTGAGATATGTCGGCATTGCCTAATAATTCAGGCACACTACGTACAACAAGCACATTCTCATCAAGCTGTTCAACATCCAAACCAAGCTTGCCAAAAATATCTTGCTGATTTTGCCAAACCAGCATTTCTTCTGCGCTCACTTGAATAGTAACCGGCACCAATAGTGGTTGCTGAGCTATTTGCCTATCATCAAAGGTTGTTTTCAATTGCTCATAAACAATTCGTTCATGTGCTGCATGCATATCAACCAAAATCAAACCTTGCGCACTTTCAGCCAAAATATAAATACCTTTCAATTGGGCAATCGCATAGCCTAATGGTGGCAACTCATCAGACTTGTGAGTTTCTTTTTCGTCTTGTGAACTAGAATCTACAACGGGCTCTGCGCGGAACGCGGCTTCGTTAATTGTTTTGTACCCAGCTATTTGTTCTCGCACTTGGTCTGGCGTTAATCGTTCAGTAGCGTTATAGCCAGTTTGTGAAGAGTGACTAGCAGTAGAATCGCTGAACGATAATCCAGATTGTTCACTGACCTGCTTTATATTGATTGGTTTAGGTACAGCCACACCGTCTAGCGATTCGACTTGCAAACTATTTGCATCACCAGCACTACCACTCAATTCAGCTTGAATCGAACGAAATATAAAACCATGTACATCACGGCTCTCTCTAAATCGCACTTCATGCTTAGTCGGATGCACATTAACGTCTACCGCAGCGGGGTCCATTTCTAAATACAAAACATAAACCGGATGTCGCCCATGAAATAAAACGTCTCGGTAACCTAACCGTACTGCATGACTAACCGTTTTATCCTTAATTAAACGCCCATTCAAATAAAAGTACTGCATGTCAGTCTGGCTACGCGAAAACCCAGGTAAGCCTAACCAACCATAAATTCTAAGACCATTACCCTGGTGTTCAAAATATTGACTATTCTCTGGGACGTTATCACCGCATACTGCTTTAACACGGCGTGAGTCATCATGCGCAACTTTTGGCAAATGCAACATAACTTTGCCGTTATTAGTTAATTTAAATTCCACGTCAAAGCGCGACAAAGCCATTCGTCGCACGACCTGATCAATGTGCTTGTATTCAGTATTTTCAGCACGCAAGAATTTACGCCGAGCAGGCGTATTATAAAATAAATCACGCGTTTCAATTGTCGTGCCAACTGGATGAGCGGTAGGTTCAGGCTCACTCGTTACATTATTACCATCACTAGAAACTAACCACCCTTGATCTGCTACCTGTTCTTTTGATTCGATAGTCATTCGCGTTACTGAAGCAATACTTGGCAAGGCTTCGCCACGAAAACCTAAAGTTGCAATATGCTCCAAATCATCCATGTCAATGATTTTACTCGTTGCATGACGAGACAAAGCCAGTGCTAAATCTTGTTTCAGAATTCCATGACCATTATCTGTGATTTTAATTCGCTTAATGCCAGCATTTTCGATTTCTATTTCAATGCGATTCGCACCAGCATCTAAAGAGTTTTCTATTAGCTCTTTAATAATTGACGCCGGCCGCTCAATAATTTCACCAGCCGCAATTTGGTTAACTAAACGGGCATCTAGTTGATTGATACGGTTAATTGTCACGATATATTTATTATGGAATTGTCAAAGTTTGACCTAACAGCACGGTTCTAGAACGCATATTATTAGCCTGCATTATATTACTGATACTAGATCCATAATGTTCTGCGATTTCTGACAGAGTATCACCTCTTTTAACAGTATGTTTGCGAGGCGCAGTTGTGACTTGTGCACCACCAGGAATTTTTATTTTTTGTCCTACATAGACAGTATTGTTAGATAAATTATTTGCCGATTTTAAAGCACTAATTTTTATATTATAACGAATTGAAATTTCGGATAACGACTCTCCTCGTTTCACTGTATGCACTGAAGGCACAACATTTCTAGCGCTAGAGCTTACACCTGGTACTTTTAACCGAGCACCGAGCACTGCCACATTACTTCTTAAACCATTCACTCGTTTTAATTCAGACAAACTCGTGCCATAACGCTCAGCAATTTCTGACAATGAATCACCACGCTCTACAATATGCGTAGCATCAAAAGAATTCGATGTATTTAGTCTTGTTATTGAACTATTAATCGTCGGGCTATTTTCGATTGCCGGCGATTGATAGGTGGCAACGTTATAATAGGGTGTTTGTTCAAAATATTCATTAATCGCAGCATACACTCCCCTTGCCAGTTGATCTTGATAGCTATTGGAACGCAATTTACTCTCCTCATTGGGGTTAGTAATAAAACCAGTTTCAATAAGTATCGATGGCATATCAGGAGATTTAAGAACAGCAAAACCCGCCTGTTCAACTCGTTTGCTATGTAACTTACCAAGCTTACCTAATTCATTGATCACCCGACCACCTAAATTAACACTCTCATTAATTGTGTTTGTCATAGAAAGGTCGACTAGAACTTTAGCGAGTACTTCATCTTTATCGGCCAAACTCACTCCACCGATTAAATCCGAAGCATTTTCTTTAGTTGCTAATGCGCTCGCCATGGCACTTGTCGCACCACGCTGAGACAAAGCAAACACTGAAAACCCGCTTGCTGAACTTTGCGTAAAAGCGTCAGCATGAATCGAAATAAACATGTCGGCGTTTTTCTCTTTGGCAATTTCACGGCGCCGATGTAATTTAATATAATAATCACCCGTTCTGACAAGAAGACTGTTGTAACGTGGATCTTGATCAATAATAGCTTTTAAGCGTTTTGCTATAGCTAAGGTAATTTCTTTTTCCTTACTACCGCGATAACCTATCGCACCTGGGTCTTCGCCGCCATGCCCAGCATCAATAGCAATAAGAATAGGTTGCTGCGATTGAATTGCTCGCACAACAGGTGTCAACTCAGCAGTAACACTTTGAGTTATTGGAACATTTGTATTTGTAGAAAAAGGATCACTGCTATCACTCTGCAACTGACGATTTTGATGAGATTGAGAATAATTCAAATCGACAACCAACCGGTGCCCATAAAGTTCATTCGGCGCGAGTATAAAACTATCTGTCAAAACATCCTGCTTTAACTCAAAAACAAACCTTAGAACATTTTCATCAGGTACACCTGTTCGTATATTTGTAATGAAATTATCATTCGCACTAACATCAGGAATTGTTCGCATTGATAAACCAGCATCTTCAATATCCACCACTAACCGAGCTGGGTTTTCTAAAGTAAATATTGAGTGCTTTACCTGGTTAGAAACATCAAAAACCAAACGAGTCGAATTAGGTGAAGGCCACATCCTTAAATTATTGACCTGTTGATTAGCACCACCTTGTGCATAAGCAAAACTATAAGTAAAACTAAGCCAACTCAAGGCGAGGCTAAAGATCAATATGTGCAATCCAGACACAACGCTTTGCCCTTTGCAACAATGCTTAGAGTAGCTTATTAACAATGGCTCAAAAAACTGCTTAATAGAAGTCACCAACCAAAAAATTTTGCTAATCTCAAATACTTGTTTAGAAAGTCTAATTACAACAGGTTTTAGATGATATTTCGAGCCAAATTCCTTTTCTGCTAGAAACAACATGAAAAAAGATAGCAAACTTAGATTAGATTAGATTAGAT
>CAZFEM010000002.1:55117-100435 GCA_964517515.1 uncultured Gammaproteobacteria bacterium
TCTGCTAGAAACAACATGAAAAAAGATAGCAAACTTAGATTAGATTAGATTAGATATTGTAAAGTATTAGTAGGAAAGAAAAAGAGCTAACGAAAGTTAAGGGCTAGGTACTTCTTGCTATTCGTTAACTCTAATTCATGCCGCATCCTAATAACTTATAATAAATAAAGTTAGTAAAACGACTCAAAAGAGGGGGTAATCTTTTGAAGACCGAATTAAGTAATTGTTATTATTACTAATTCAACCTGTGAGAGAATATAAGCGAGATATTGTCTAATTCATGTTAAGAGCCCATTAATATTAAGTCCCGACGAAGGTCAATTCTCTTTCTTATGAGAATCGATAAAATTTAATCAATCAAGCATAAAAATAATTTTTCTAAAGGAATCTGTCTCATTTTGATGATTTGAAATTTCGATTTTATGAGTAGATTTAGGGAGCAATCGCCCACCTTTATCTGGCCATTCAATTAAAAACAGGCTGCTTGGCGACCATAAATCAGCTAAGGCTAAATATTCGAGTTCTTGCTCGTCTTGTAATCTATAAAGATCCATATGATAAACAACACCTTCACCCACTCGATACTCCTGAATCAAGTTATAGGTAGGGCTTGTTACAATCCCAGAATATCCTAGTTCATTAATAATCGTTTGACATAAAGTTGTCTTACCGGCGCCCAAATCTCCTGCAAGATAAATACATGCAGGAAATTTGAGGCTCTGCGCAATAGTAACTCCAATTACTTGTGTTTCAGCTAAGGAATAGCTATCAAATTTTTTAATCATTGCTTAATTGAACTAATTTATGCATCAGTGCTTGCGTTAAAGATAAGGTATTATGCGGATTATGACGACACCAATACTTAAGCGCAACGATATTGACTTACTCGCGCTGAACAAAAATATAAAAACATGGGGTGAAGAGCTCGGGTTTGATTATGTTGGGATTAGTGATATCAATCTAGCAGAACATGAGCGCTATCTGGATAAATGGCTCGAAATGGGCATGCATGGCAAAATGGATTATATGCATAAACATGGCAGTAAACGCAGCCACCCTGAAGAACTAGTAGCAGGTACACAGAGAGTTATATCTGTTCGCTTAGATTACGCGCCTGCTGACATTCAAGATGCTGAAAAAATTCTTAGCAAAGACTCGATTGGCTTTATATCTCGTTACGCACTTGGTCGTGATTATCACAAGGTGATGCGTGCAAAGCTAAAGAAACTGGCGAAAAAAATTCAAGGTGATATTGGCGAATTTAACTTCCGAGTTTTTACAGACAGCGCTCCAGTGCTGGAAAAAGCCTTAGCTGAAAAAGCTGGAGCAGGTTGGATTGGCAAGCACTCAAATTTAATCGATTCCAAAACTGGTTCTTGGTTTTTTATTGGTGAGTTATACATTGACCTCCCTTTACCCACTGACCAAGCAGCAACTAACCACTGCGGTAGTTGCCAAAGATGCATTGATTTATGCCCTACTGGCGCAATTGTCGCACCTTATCAAGTCGATGCCCGCCTTTGTATTTCATACTTAACAATCGAACTCAAAGATAGCATTCCAATTGAACTTCGTAGTCAGATGGGTAATCGAATTTACGGCTGTGATGATTGCCAATTAGTCTGCCCATGGAATAAATTTGCACAAATGAGTAAAGAGCCTGATTTTACACCACGCGAAAAACTGACTGACAGACAATTAGTTGAGTTATTTGCTTGGAGCGAAGAAGAGTTTCTTACAAACACTGAAGGAACCGCCATAAGACGAATAGGTTATCAATCATGGTTACGGAATATTGCTGTCGCTCTAGGAAATGCCAAAACATCTACAGATGTCATAGATGCCCTAGAAAAGCGACAAAAAAATTCTAGTGAGCTAGTAAGCGAACATATTGATTGGGCTTTACAACAGCATCTTGCTTAAGAAAATATTCCAAAGAGCCTAGCGTCTTAGCTTTTACTAGTGTCGTACTCAATCAAGGATTACAAAATTATTTCGATAAAAACGCAATTCCTCAATAGATTCTTTAATGTCATCTAAAGCTTGATGGCTCGCGCGTTTTTCAAAACCAGATAAAATGCTTGGCGACCAGTGTTTAGCCATTTCTTTAAATGAGCTCACATCAACATTGCGGTAGTGTAGCCACTCACTCAATTCAGGCATATATTTGTATAAAAATCGACGGTCCTGACAAATACTATTGCCACACAAAGGAGCTCTATTCTTCAGTGTGTGTCGTTGAATAAAATCAAGAGTTTCGATTTCAGCTTGCCGTTCAGTGACTCTAGAAATTTTTACTTTTTGAGTTAAACCTGTACGCCCATGAGTACGCGTATTCCATTCATCCATTCCATCTAATAATGCTTGTTCTTGATGAACCACGATTACGGGACCTTCGGCAATAACTCGTAAGTCACCGTCAGTTATGATTGTTGCCATTTCAATGATTCGATCTTTTTCGGGTTCCAAACCAGTCATTTCAAGATCCATCCAAACTAAAGCATTATGATTTTGCGGCACTGCACGATCTCCTAACATGAGGTTAAGTGTTTTGTAATAGAAATGGTATAGTCAACCAAGTTACTAGCTAGGAAGACCTAAATAAGTTACAGAGAATACTATGAACACATTTATCAATAAACAGTGTAGGCAATATTCCCAAAAAGAATCCCCATTAAACCTGTCTGAAATCGAAGAATATCGCCGCCACACACCTGAATGGCAATATTGGGCACCTGAAAATCAATTAGAACGCGTTTACCGTTTCGATAATTATAAAGAAACCATGGCATTCGTTAACCAAATCGCCGAAATCGCTAATCAAGAAGACCATCACCCTGAGTTAATCGTCAGCTACAATCGTTGTAAAATACGTTTTTATACTCATTCAGTGAATGGTCTAACCGAGAACGATTTTATTTGCGCGGCAAAAATTGATGCTCTGAACGCATAGGAAAGAAACATAGCCTGTATATGACTAACTAAGAGTTAGTTACGCCATTCAGATCGTCAATATATTGTTCAATTGCTGCAGAATACCAATTCGCTGACACTTCGCTAAGTTTTTCGTAGCCGCGCAATTTTATAAACCAAACTCGAATGTCATTCGCGAACCAAGCAAATATGCATTGCAAAAAAACTCTAAGTCCTGCGAGCATATACTCATAAAGAAAACCTTTCGAACTCATCGCTAGCTCAGCTGCGATAAAAAACACAAAAGTCACCCCAATAACAATACCCACTAAGTATAGACGACGGCTAAAAGCCCACAATCCTCCAAAAAATAACGCTGGCCAACAAAACCCTTTTTTGACAGCTTGGTATTTACCAGTTTTGCTGTGCTGATACACATCATAGGTTGCCATATTACTTAATAATTAATTGGTTTGGCGACGCTCTTTAAAAGCAGCAGCCAAAGTCCGCTGGTCCATATATTCTAATTCACCACCAACAGGCACACCACGAGCAAGTCGAGTTACCGAAATTTCATACGGTTCTAACAATTGTTGTAAATAATCAGCCGTTGTTTCCCCTTCAGCCGTAATATTTGTAGCAATCACAACTTCACTAATGGGATTATTTGCTATCAATTGCATCAACGGTTTAAATGCTAGTTTTTCAGGTCCTATTCCTTCAAGTGGCGACAAACGCCCCATTAAGACAAAGTACAAGCCTTGATACGCGCCAACTTGTTCAATTGCCTGTAAATCAGCTGGCGTTTCGACAACACACAACAGCTTATGGTCACGTTTATCTGAACAACATAGGTCACATAAATCAGCTTCGCAAAAAGTATTACAACGCTGACAATTGGTGATCGTCTCTAAAGCGTGATTCAATGCATTGGCAATTGCTTGAGCACCCTCGCGATCACGTTCCATTAAATGAAAAGCCATGCGCTGAGCATTCTTAGGCCCTACCCCAGGTAATGCTTTAAGCGCGTCTTTTAAAGCGTCAATTGCATTAGAGATTGCCATTTAGATTAGTTCACAGTTAACAATAGTTTAGTTATAAAAAATTAAAATGGCATTTTAAAACCGGGGATATCCATACCACCAGTCAAGCCAGCCATTTTTTCCTGTGAGGTTTTTTCAACTTTACGTACCGCATCATTGACTGCTGCAGCGATTAAATCTTCTAATACTTCCCTATCATCAACATCGCCAAGTAGCTCAGGATCAATTTCGACTTTTTTAACGTCATAGCGACAGGTCATTAATAATTTCACCATACCACCACCGGATTCACCACTAACTTCTATATGTGCAAGTTCATCTTGTGCTTTTTGCATATTCTCTTGCATGGCTTGCGCCTGCTTCATAATACTTCCAAGTCCACCTTTCATGACATCTACCAACCTAATAATTTGTTAATTAAAGTAAGAAAAAATCTATGTGAAATTTAGATTATTCAACTTGTTTAATACTCTCTTCGTTTAATACCGCACCAAACTCAGAAACCAAAGCTTGGACACCTGGATCTTTACGCATATTCTGTTTAGTTTGCTCTTGTTGCTCAAACCCTAGCCGTTGCAAACACTCAGCCGGCGTCTCTTTATCGGAAGATTCAACTTCAAGCTCAACTAATAAAGCATTGTTATTCATGAGTTTTTTTAACTCTTCCTTAACTTCATCTAATCTCTCAACTTTAAATAAATGCTCTGATGCAGGAGCCAACGATAGCTGTACTTTTTCATCAGACATTTTTTCACAGGCACAATTCATTGCCAATTCTCGACTAAGCCCAATCAAATTTGTTTGCGTAATTAATTCACCCCATTCGTTATTGCCTGCCAGAGTTACCGCAATGGGGTTCGCCTTTGGATGTGTTATATCACTCTGACTCGACATGGTTGTCTCTTGAACTCTGGCTTGGCCTTGTTGTGGCAAATTATTAGTCAAAGTCGTATTTTTTACTGTTGTTGGCACATCAGAATTGGAATTATTAGTTGCCGTGCTATTTGCCTCAGTAGTAGATAACACAGATACAGAAACGCTACCCTCGGCTTCTGGCTCAAACGCAATCATTCTCAGTATTGCCATTTCAAAACCAACTCGTAAACTAGGCGCTAAAGCGATATCACGCTTGCTGATCAAGCCAATTTGATAATAAAGCTGTATCGTTGCTGGCTCTATGGATTCAGCGAACTGCTCAATTAAAGCCGTATTACTATCCATTGCAACACTTGAACTACTTGGCGCTAATTGCATTACCGAAATAGCATAAAGTTGCATTAGAACTTCATCGATTGCTATGGAAAAATCTACTGCTGAGTCAGCCATATCGGCTACAACATTTAATAGTTCGGATGCATCTTGATTGAGTAATGCGGTCAAAATTGCATTACTGTGTGCGCTATTAAGAGTACCGAGCATAGTTGCTACATCAGCTTGTCGAACACTACCTCCGCCTTGCGCAATCGCTTGGTCAAGCAAACTAAGACCATCCCGCATACTTCCATCTGCTGCATTTGCTAATGAGGCAAGTGCACTTTGGTCAAATTCAATTTGTTCACTACTAACAATTTTAACTAATTGATTTTCAATCTGTTCAGGGCGCATTGCTCGCAGATTAAATTGCAAGCAACGAGATAGAACTGTAATCGGCAGTTTTTGCGGGTCAGTGGTAGCAAACAAAAACTTCACATGCTCTGGCGGCTCTTCTAATGTTTTAAGCAAGGCATTAAAACTATGACCAGATAGCATATGCACTTCATCAATCAAATAAACTTTATATTTACCAACTGTTGGTGCGTATTGAACGTTTTCTAATAACTCTCGAGTATCATCAACCTTGGTCCGAGAAGCTGCATCGACTTCAATTAAGTCAACATAACGACCTTCATCAATCGCCTCACAAGTACCACATTGTTGGCATGGCTCAGCGCTACTACCAGTCTCACAGTTCAGTGATTTAGAGAAAATTCTAGCTAAGGTTGTCTTGCCAACACCTCGAGTGCCGGTAAACAAAAAAGCATGATGAACTCGTCCGCTATCTAATGAATTCGACAAGGCTTGCACAACATGCATTTGACCGACCACTTCGGCAAAAGTTTTAGGTCGCCATTTTCGTGCAAGAGCTAGATATGTCATTAGTTAAAGTGGCTGAATAATATTTATAAGCATCGAAAGCAATAAGGATGACGGTGGCGGGAACCTGATCACAACACCCGACATAATCGTTACGGCTGCTTCCTTCCGGACCTGACCGGGTTCACAATCGATCGCCATTGTGGAGACTCACCGCCACCGCCGCAGGTATTATAACCAACCTCAACCAATTCTCCTACAATATTAATACCTAGGTTTTATTAATATTGCTGTTAATAACATAAAATGAATTCTTCCCACGAAAGGAAATAATTATGTCAACCCATTAATTTTAATCGGTTTCACGTTGAATAAAATATTTCTCAATAAGGAAAATGTGGTCGGTAAATTAAAACTCTTTTCGGAAAACTTGATATACCAACAGTAAAAGAGTAATTTCTTAGAACTATTTTAAATAGCAATAATAACGGTCTAAACAATAACGCTAGAGGAAATAACAATTATGACTTTGATCAACACATTCGAAAAGTTTTTTTCCTGTCTTGTTATAGCAGTAATAATATCAGGCACGAGCGTAGCTCAAGAAATGCCGCTATTACTAACTAACGGTAAAGTTGTCACGCTAAACGCTAATAATCAAATTGCTAACAGCGTTTTAATTCATAAAGGGGAAATTCTTGCCATTGATGATCTGACTAGCGATCTAGCCAAATCGGCAGAACAAATTAATTTAGATGGGCGAACCGTCATCCCTGGGCTTTATGATTCTCACATGCATTTCATTCGCGCAACCTTAAGACCAGGCTACGATGTGCGCGAGGTTGAAAACGTGACATCGATAGAGGCACTTCTTGATAAAATAAAAATTGCTTCTGCAGAGGTTCCAAAAGGTGAATTTATTACGGTAATTGGCGGCTGGGATCCAGCGCAATTTCTTAGTGAAAGTAGGTTCCCAAATTTACAAGAATTAGATAGCGTTACTCCCGATCACCCTTTCTATATGCACTTACGCGCCACCGGCCCAGGCGTCACAAACAGCCTTGGAAAATCAATTTTAGAACAAGCGGGCATTGAAGTTTCAGAAAACGGCGAAATTGCTTCTAGAGAAGCGGCTGTATCCGCGTTTATGTATTTACGCAATCAGCAACTTGGTGAAGATCGTATTCGTAGTACCACCGCATTTATGCATCACGCAAATAGTCTCGGCCTGACCACTGTTCGTGATCAAGGTGGTCCACCACAATTTGGGGGGCAATTATTTGACCCATACACAGATTACGAACATATTTTGCAACTGTGGTACGACGATGCGCTAACCATGCGTGTTCGCCTCATGTTCTTGAGTTGGGATGAGAACGTCCAAGATGGCACTGGTGAAACAAATATTGAACAACGTATGCGCAATAGCTTTATGGGCTTTGGTGATGACATGCTCCGTGTCGCAGGGGTTGGCGAACATGTGGTTGATAATTCTCGAGGGCCAGACTTTGTTCAAGTAGCAAAGCTTGCTGCACAAAAAGGATGGACCTTAGAACAACACTCGTCACAGGGCGCAGAAAATAGTGCACATATTGAAGCCTTTGAAGCGGCTAATAAAGTTTCACCTATAGCAGATTTACGTTGGACACTCACCCATGTTCACCAAATTACTGAAGATATTGCTCAACGCCTAAAATCGTTAGGTGCAGGTGTGACCGTACAAAACCATCGATACTTAAATCGAGGCAATCTCGATAATGCACAAGGCGGACCACCCTTACGTATGTTAATGGATATGGGGGTGCCAATTGGCGCAGGTACAGACAGCACTAATGCTCAACCTATGAATCCATGGCTGTCTATTTATTATATGGTTTCGGGGAAAAATGTTGCCGGCAATCATGTCAATAAAGGACAAGAGCTTACTCGTCTTGAAGCCCTACGCGCCTATACTCTTGGCAGCGCTTGGGTATCTAAAGATGAAGCCAACCTTGGTTCAATAGAAGTCGGTAAATACGCTGATTTAGTAGTACTAAGCGATGATTATTTAACAGTCTCCGAGAGTGAGATTCGAGATATAAAATCAGTTCTGACTATAGTAAACGGTGAGGCAGTTTATACAGATCAAACGATATTTCCTTAACAGTTCAGCTTCTGCTCTGATACAAACAATCAGCACAACTATAATATATGCTTTGTAAAAAAAAGTTTTAGAGCTAAAATATATAAATTACAGTACAAACATCCAACAATAATTCAACATGACAGCAAAAAAAGGCTTTACCTATTTACTCATTGCATTCGTAGTATTCGTTTTTGTTCAATCCCTATTTTTTAAATTTTCTGGCTCAGAAGAAACGACTATTATTTTCTCGACTATCGCCACTTGGATGACAACCGTTGGTTTAAGCTTTCTTGCGCCTTCATTTGAATCAGTCGGTGGATACGTCATTGGCGGCATAGAGCTAATTGCCAGCATTCTACTTATTATCCCAGCCACTCGCCGTATTGGCGCATTACTTGGCGTTACTATTCTTTCCGGGGCAATCTTTTTTCACCTATTCACACCATTAGGCATAAACCGAGTTATCGATGCTGCAGGCAACACCGACGGCGGCGGATTATTTTATATGGCTTGCGGTGTTTGGATAAGTTGTCTACTAATTTTCATTTTGACTAAAAAAGAAAATAAATAGTTAAACATCAATAAAATACATCTGTTTAGCACTGAAAGCGCTCAGCCAGATTTGCGATCTGCAAGCTGAGTAATCAGCCTCATATTCAGACTGAACATTATTAACACTGCTTTACGAATGGGTCGAGATACAAAGAAACCACTTTGTGTCTCGACGTACTTTGTATAACCAGTTTGGGTATACTCAAACTGATAGAATTTAAGAACCCCTACACATTTAGAAACAACCCTAATACTTTTAGGGGCCAATTGATAAGAGCAAATAATGACCAAAAAAAAAGATACTGAAGCGCTGGATTATCATGAATTTCCGGTTCCTGGCAAATTAGCCATACAGCCTACAAAACCACTTTCTAATCAACATGATCTGGCGTTAGCCTATTCACCTGGCGTTGCTATACCATGTGAAGAAATAGTTAAAGACCCACTAAATGCTGCTAAATACACAGCTCGGGGCAATTTAGTCGGGGTAGTAAGTAACGGCTCAGCCGTACTTGGGCTTGGTAACATTGGCGCTTTGGCCTCTAAACCAGTCATGGAAGGCAAGGCAGTGCTATTCAAAAAATTTGCTAATATTGATGTCTTTGACATAGAAGTCGATGAAACAGATGTTGATAAACTGGTCGATATCATTGCCTCCTTAGAACCTACATTTGGCGGTATAAACTTAGAGGATTTTAAAGCACCAGAGTGTTTCTTTGTCGAGAAAAAGCTCAAAGAGCGCATGAAAATCCCAGTATTTCACGATGATCAACATGGAACAGCAATCTGCTCAGCCGCTGCGGTCTACAATGGGTTGCGTATCGTCAAAAAAGAAATCGGTGATGTGAAACTCGTCGTATCGGGTAGCGGTGCAGCTAGTATTGCCTGTGTTGACCTACTGATCAGTATAGGATTGAAACGTTCTAATGTTTTAATGATAGACCGTTCTGGTGTTATCTATACTGGTCGTAAAGAAGGCATGAACCCATGGAAGGAAGCATTTGCTAATAAAACTGATGCTCGGACTCTTGATGACGCAATGCAAGATGCCGATATATTTCTTGGTCTTTCTGCACCAGGTGTTTTATCAGCAGATATGTGTAAAAAAATGGCCAGAGACCCATTGATATTAGCAATGGCTAACCCTACTCCAGAAATCATGCCGGAAGTAGCACGAGCCGCTCGCCCCGACGCCATCATTGCGACAGGGCGTTCTGATTACCCTAATCAGGTCAATAATGTTCTTTGTTTTCCTTTTATTTTTAGAGGTGCTCTAGATTGTGGTGCGACAACGATTAACGAAGAAATGAAAGAAGCTTGTGTAAAAGCAATTGCTGATCTCGCTCATAAAGAAGCCAGCAAACAAGTGGCTGAAGCATATCAAGGCGAGTCGCTCAAATTTGGTCCTGAGTACCTTATCCCAAAACCTTTCGATCCAAGACTTATTGAAGAAGTTCCGTTAGCCGTTGTTAAAGCTGCCATGGAAAGCGGTGTTGCCTCGCGACCAATTCCTGACTTAGATGCTTACGCTCAACAGCTTAAATTGTTTAATCATCGTAGTCGTATTTTTATGAAGCCAGTCATTGAAGTGGCGCAATCATGTACGACTCGGATTGCCTTTAGTGAAGGTGAGAATGAAGATATTTTACGCGCTGTACAAATAGTAGTAGACGAAAAAATTACCTCACCAGTACTTATAGGGCGTCCCGAAAAAATCCGTAAAAAAATTGATGATATTGGCTTGCGCATGGTTGAAGGCAAAGATTACGAAGTAGTTAGCCCAGCCGATGCAGATGCCGATGGGCAATACTCAAATCTCTATCACTCACTAATGGGACGCAGCGGTATTTCTCCAGAACTTGCCCAAACACACGTTAGAACAAACAGTACTATTCTTGGCGCTCTAATGCGTCAACGAGAAGAAATTGATGGTTTAATCTGTGGCAAGGTAGGACGTTTTGATCGCCATCTATCTTACTTATTACCTATTCTAGCTCCCGATGAAAAAGTAGCTGAACAGCTAACCTCGGTATCTGCACTGTTACATGAGTCTGGCCCGCTTTTCATGACAGATCCTTTTGTGCATGTCGAACCTAGCATTGAGCAAATAGTTAATAACGCAGAAAAAGCGATGAACTTTGCACGAAAATTTGACATCGAGCCAAGAGTAGCGCTTCTCTCTCATTCCGATTTTGGCAGTGCTGAAAGCACCAGCGCTAAAAAAATGCGTAAAGCATCCGCCTTACTACGAAAAAGAAATCCCGATGCAAATATCGATGGGGAGATGCATTCCTTTACGGCAAGAGATGACAAATTTAGAAAAGCGATTTTTTCTGAATCAGGTTTATCTGGTATCGCTAATATCCTTGTGATGCCTAATATGGATTCAGCCAGTATCGCTCTTGGGCTGATTCGTGATTTAACCAAAGCTCGCATGGTAGGCCCTAGCTTAGTCGGGTTAAATAAAGGCACCCATATATTAGTACCATCAGTATCACCTAGAGGTATTTACAACATGACTGCTTTGACCGTCGCTGACATAAAACTAAATGCCGCCTCCTAAGTGGCGGTCCAAAGTAAGTAACCTATAAATGTCTACTGAAGTACGGGAATTTATTTTGTTAATTAATCGAATAGTTTGCTCGCGATTTAAATTTAAACCTTCATTAATTGCTGGATTAAAACCCTTGTTCTGAATAATATTATTTAACTTGGGAAGTGCTTCCTTCATTTTTAAACGATTAACTGCAACAAATTTCTGTTTGTAAAAAACCAGTTACATTGCTTATCAGCACTAGTACTAGACAAGGGTAACACAAAACCGACATCCCCCAGGACGCCCTCTCGAACACATAAACAATAACTTTGGAACATACCAAATAATAACCTTGTCATTACATTACAATTCGAGCACATAGCTTATTTGAACTATATGCCATCTTCACAATTCACGAAAAATACGGCATGATATTGATGACATCATAATTGTGCAATTTTAGACAAAAACTACATTAATAAAGTTACGATATAGAATAAATTCTGTATTTTAACTCTCTAAAAAAATCTGCATGACAAGCCAAACATCATAATGCAATAATCAAAATGAACGAAAAAAATAAAAAAGAGAAAAAATATTCTGTCGATTGGCGTGTTGTTTTTGGAGTATGTCTTACCGCTACTTGGATCGGCGCTGGTTTTGTTTATTTATTAGTCGTAGTAGGTTGGGTTAATTTTGTTACATTACCGACTGGAGAGATAGGTAATTTTCTTGAAGGTGCTTTCGCTCCTCTAGCTTTTTTATGGCTAGTTATTGGTCACTTTATGCAACAAACAGAAATATCAGCGAATACTAAAGCAGCAACTTCACAAGAACAAAGCGCGCGACGACAAGAAGTGCACTCGCATCGCAATAGTTATTTTAAACTTCTGTCATTAGTACAACAGCAACTTGGTTCTAACGCCGGCTTTCACTTTATTTCAGTTTGCGGACCAAGCGGTACAGGCGAAGTAAGTAGCGAGGAATATGCATCAATGCGCACCGAATCCGCAAATGGCGATTCTGAACTTTTTGTACGTAAAATGTTGACTCTAGCAGTAGCGCATAACCAAGATAAAGAAGAGCTTAATCAAATATTTTTTGGCACCGATATTCGTCGACGCCATAGCACTAATTTTGTAAAAACATTTGGTAAATTACTTAAGCATGCTGAAGCTGTCGATGACGACGATATGGTTCTCAATGCTCTACTTTATGGTTCTCCATCGGGCATTCTCTTTCGTATTATTCGTTATTTGCAAGGCGAAGAACAATCCAACCCGATAACAGCTTATGCCGATGGCAACATGGGACAAGAGTTTGAAGGAATACCCGAAGAGCAGCACAATCCAGTTGAATCATGCTAACTATTACAAAAATTATTTATCCTTTTCTCACTTCGATAAAATTAATGTAGCTTCCTTAGCAAGCTGTGTAATTTGACCCCAGTCTTGATCGACGATCAACGAACTTGGAGCGACCCAACTACCGCCCACACACATCACATTTTCTAACGCTAAATACTCTGTGTAATTACTAGCACTAACACCCCCTGTAGGACAAAAGCGAATATTGGGGAATGGTCCTCCTAACGCTTTTAAAACACTAATACCACCAACAATAGAAGCAGGAAATAATTTGCATTCAGACAGACCGTATTGCATTGCTAACAAAACATCGCTCGGACTAGTTACACCGGGTAAATAGCAAACATCAAGATCATCAATTGTTTTTAATAGTGACTCGGTCACCCCTGGTGTAACAATACCTTCAGCGCCAGCGTTAACTACGTCTATTGCTTCTTGAGGAGTCTTTACTGTACCCGCCAACATCAACATATCTGGAAACGCGTTCTTAATTGCTTCGATAGCGTGTATACCAAAATCGTTACGTAGTGTAACTTCGATAACATTAATACCACCATCCATTAAAGCCTGCGCTAAACCTAACGCTTGTTGCTGGTTTTCAATGACGACAACTGGAACTATTTTTGCGCCATTAAGTGACGCTTCTATTGTTTTTTTATGGCTCACTAAACACACCTGATTTTCTGTTTATTATTAATCTATTTGTCGTTCAAAAAAGACGCACCGGATACTGATTCACCCACCATAGCGCGCATATTTGCAAACAAACCGCGTCCTAAAGTGCTTGCAGCTATTGGTTGCTCTGCAAGAGGCCTCTTTGTTAACTCATCAACAGCAAGCAACACTGCCAACTCGCCCGTTTTAGCATTAACTCTAAGCACATCGCCGTCTTGCAGATACGCCAGCAAACCACCTTTACTTGCTTCTGGGGCGACATGAATTGCCGATAAAATTTTACCTGAAGCACCGGACATTCGCCCATCAGTAACAAGTGCAACTTTATAACCCTGATCCTGCAATAAACCAAGATAGGGGGTTAGTTTATGTAACTCAGGCATGCCATTCGCAGCAGGCCCTTGAAACCGCATAACGATAACCGCATCGCGATTTAACTCACCAGACTCATAAGCAACTTTAAGGTCGTCTTGCATATCAAAAATTTTACATGGCGCTTCAATCACCTGATATTGCTCATCGACAGCAGAAACTTTAACAATTCCTGTACCTAAATTGCCTTCTACTAAACGAATTCCACCTTCCTTGGCAAATGGTTCACTAACCGAGGTAACAATCTCTGTATCTTTACTCTGTGTAGTACTATTAGACCAAGTTATATTTTGTTTATCTTTATCTAGTTGCGGTTTACAGGTATATGCATCTAAGCCTTTACCCATAACATTTTTCACATCCTCATTTAATAAATTAGCTCTGCGCAACTCATAAATAATATAAGCAAGGCCACCAGCTTCTTCAAAAGAATTTACGTCAGCATGACCATTAGGATAAACGCGCGCGAGCAGTGGCGTAATTCTTGAAATGCTATCCATATCCTGCCAGTTAATTATTATTCCTGCTGCTGCAGCCATTGCAATCAAATGCAAAGTCAAATTAGTAGAACCTCCCGTTGCCATCATAGCCACCATGGCATTAACTATAGAATGTTCAGTAATAACTTCCGCTAGCGGTTGATAGGAACTTCCTTTAGTACTCTGATTGAGTACATTTTCTACCGACTTTTGCGTTAGCGCTGTACGCAGATCAGTGCCTGGATTGACAAAAGAAGTGCCTGCTAACTGCACGCCAAGCGCTTCCATCAATACTTGATTAGTATTCGCTGTACCATAAAAAGTGCACGTTCCAGCACTGTGATAAGAAGCTGATTCGGTTACTAATAATTCTTCTTTGGAAATCTCATCATTCGCGTACTTTTGTCGCATGCTGGCTTTTTCTTTATTCGAAATACCCGATGGCATGGGTCCAGCGGGTACAAACATGACCGGTAAATGACCAAACTGTAAGGCACCAATAATTAGCCCGGGTACAATTTTATCGCAAACACCGAGACACATAACTGCATCATAGACATCATGTGACAAGGATACTGCTGTCGCCATAGCAATCACATCACGGCTATACAAACTAAGCTCCATACCGGGCTGCCCTTGTGTTACACCATCACACATTGCCGGCACGCCTCCCGCAACCTGCGCCGTTGCACCGCGACTTCTCGCTGCAAGTTTAATAATACTCGGATAACTGGCAAAGGGCTGATGAGCGGACAACATATCGTTATACGCAGTAACAATACCAATATTTGCGCCCTCGCCTGCGGGGATAGATTGCTTTTCTTGCTTATCATTCGCAGCAACGACATGCGCCCAGTTACTGCATGATAAGCGGTTAGCCGCTGGCGGTTGTTGCTGCATATGAGCCACCATCGACAAATACTCTGCTCGACTTGTGCGACTGCGCTTAATAATTTTTTCGGTAATTGCTTCGATTGTCATCATACTTTCATACTGCTGAATAGATATTCAAAGGAGTAACATCTTGAAAAATAGCAGCTCGAATGGGCATCTTATTAAAATCATCACCCATTAACGCTTGCTCTAATACCTCACGTTTATCCTTCCCAGTTATATGCAAGATTAGCATAGATGTATTTAGCAACATGGGTAAACTCCAAGTAATTCGAGGCACTTGTGTACTCGGTGAATTACACATCAACAATCGCTCGGCGCTATTCATTGCCAATAACTGTTCAATATTATCTGCATCCGGGAAAAAAGAAGCCGTATGCCCGTCACTACCCATGCCTAATATTACAACATCAAAAGCAGCTATCTTAGTAGGATTTGAATCTGTTAACTCGCAGTATTTAGCTAAAATACGCTCGACTAAATTTTGCTCACCGAGCCCAGCAAAATAAAGTGGTGCAAAACTAGGAGGCATCTCTAAATTATTTAACAAACAATTAGACAACATGGTGGCATTCGACAACTCGTGACCTGGCGCAACACAGCGCTCATCAACCAAAGTAACAATCACATTATTCCAATCGACTTCTAGCTGACTCAACGCCTGCAACATTGGTTTGGGGGTAGACCCGCCAGATAAGGCTAAGACAGCACGCCCTTTTTTGTTAATTGCATCATTAAGCCGTAAAGCAATATCATTTGCCAACTGCAAGGCAAGTACACTAGGGTCAGTAAAATGTTGTATTGTGTATGTTTCGCTTGTCACTATTTTACGCAAAATTTTGCCACTTACGCTGGTCATGCAAAATTAACCCAAGAGCATCATCTGGCCCCATCGAACCTGCCTTATAAGCATTTGCTACTTGACCAACTTTTTGCCAACCATCAGTAATACCATCTACCCACCGCCAAGCACCTCGCAATTCATCGGAACGCATAAACAAAGTCTGATCACCACGCGTAACATCTAAAATCAATCGCTCATAAGCACTGGGTGAACGATGCTGTTCAAAGGCTTCTTCAAAAGATAAGTTTAAACCCACATTTTGTAATTGAGTTTCTTCGCTAAGACCAGGTACTTTATTCATCATATTCATTTGAATGCCCTCATTGGGCTGCAAGCGAATGATCAATTGATTGTTATTAATAGCGTTTGAGTCAACATCAATGAATTTAAACGCCACAGGCTTAAACTGAATCACTATTTCTGAATAACGATTTGCCATGCGCTTACCAGTGCGCAAATAAAATGGCACACCTTGCCAACGGTTATTATCAACTTCAGCTTTAATGGCAACAAAGGTTTCTATATCAGACTGCGATGTTTTAGCATCTTCCTCTTGCGTATAACCTGGCACTAATTCTTGCTCGACCGCTCCCTCTACATACTGTCCGCGAACCGTATTCTTTTGCACATTACTCGCATCAATGGTTTTTAATGAGCGAATAACTTTTAATTTTTCATCACGAATATCATCTGCTTGGTTACGTGCTGGAAACTCCATCGCAACAAGACAAACTAGTTGCAATAAATGATTTTGCACCATATCCCGTAACGCGCCTGATTCTTCGTAATAATTCCAACGCCCTGCAACACCAACACTTTCTGCAACAGTTATTTGCACATGGTCAATATAATTACGATTCCATAGAGGATCAAAAAACATATTAGCAAAGCGCAAGGTAAGTAAATTTTGCACTGTTTCTTTACCCAAATAATGATCTATACGGTAGATTTGTCGTTCATCAAATGTTTGAAATAACGTATCGTTGATTTGATTAAATGAGTTCAACGATGTTCCTAAGGGCTTTTCAACAACCAACCTAGTATTTTCAGTTACCACCTTAGCTCTATTTAACGCTTGGCAAATTGGGGCAAAAATAGAAGGTGGTGTTGATAGATAAAACACCATATCGTCGTCGCCCAATTGTTTCTTTAGACGCTTTAAATCTTTCTCGTCAGTCGCATCACCGACAAACTGCATCAAGCGTAGTGAAAAGTCCTGCCAACTTGCATCATCAACTTCTTTTACGTATTCACTTTTCTTAATCCAGTCATACACTGTGGATTTAAAGTCATCTATCGAATACTTACCTCTACCAAAACCAACAACTCTAGTACAATCAGCTAGTAAGTTTTGTTTATGTAAACTATAGAGCGCTGGATACAGTTTACGAAAAGCCAGATCACCCTCACCACCAACGATAACGATATTACATATTTTCAACATATTTAATTAGACTCCATTAATGCAAGATATCACTAGCCTCTTAGCTAAACCACTAGCATTTTAAAAATTAGGTGAAGTATAAACTCAAATAAAAGATTTTTAGTTTGAGCTTCCTTGACCTAAAGCCTCTTCAACAAATTCCTACGAACTAGATTCGCTAATCTGTTGTAAAATTATTTCTGCTTTCTCTGTTAACTCAGAATAAAGTTTAATATCGCCTTTACGTTGTGCCATCATCGCTTGCTCCAAGGTAGATTTATAATCTTTTTGCAAACTAGCTACTGGATCTTTTTTGAAAAACGAAAACATAAACAATACCGCAGAGTAATTAATTATTAACAATAATAACTAGCAATCTGAAAAAAGTGTCAAATTTATTTATTAATAACGATTAAACATATTATCGCCTATTCGAGTTTTCTCGTTTTTTTACTGTTGAACATTTATCTATAAACCGCTAACTTACGCCTTGATAATATTTCTACTTAAATAATAAGAGGATACGCTTTAATGAACACCATAATAAAAACAAGCTTTTTGGGGTTTGTATTGCTATTGATTAGCGCATGTAACAACCAAGAAACAACGACTCAAGTCGAAACAACAAACACTGAAAACGTTGCAACTAATACTAACGCAGCAACTGAAGTAAATAGCGCTACTGCTGAGGAAAGTGACTCACGTCCAAACATTGTCTTCATTTTAGTTGATGACATGGGTTTTAATGATGTCGGCTTTAATGATAGTGAAATTGCCACCCCTACCTTAGACCGTATTGCCAATGCAGGCGTCAAATTAGATCGAAATTATGTCTATCCTATTTGCAGCCCTACTCGAGCGGCATTATTGACTGGTCAGAATCCTCTTCGTCATGGGGTTGACGCGCCAATGTCTGATGCAAAATCTTTACCGCTCGATATCAAACTTATGCCAGAATATTTCAAGGATCTTGGTTATCAGACATACATGGTTGGCAAATGGCATTTAGGTTTAAATAATACCGACCAATGGCCTGATGCTCGGGGCTTTGATTATCACTACGGTTTCTTGAGCGGTTGGATTGATTTCTACACACATGTTTATGCTGATGCTTTGGACTGGCAGCGTAACGGTGAAACAATTCGTGAAGAAGGTCACACAACTGATTTAATGACAGATGATGCGATACGATTAATCAATGATCAAGCAGCTGATTCTCCATTTTTTCTATATCTCTCTTACAATGCCCCGCATTCGCCATTACAACACCCTCCTGTTGAAACAGGGCTAGTAAACGAAGAAGGTGCGAATGATCGCAGCGTATATACAGAAATGGTAACGCACCTAGACCAAGGCATTACTAAAGTAATTGATGCATTAGAGTCAAAAGGAATGCTTGATAACACTATCGTTGTTTTCTCTAGTGACAATGGTGGTTCAACACGTTTAGGCGCTAGCAATGTACCCTTCAAAGGCCAAAAAGGCAGCACTCTAGAAGGCGGTGTTCGCGTACCAGGTCTAGTTTGGGCTCCAGGCTTGATCGCTGGCGGCCAAGTTCTAGAACAACCAGTTGTAATGACTGATTGGCTGCCAACTCTTATTGAAGCAGCTGGTGGCGACACAAGCGTGATTGACAGCCCTGATGGTCAAAGCATGTGGTCAGCAATTGCTAATGGCGAGTCTATTGACCATGCCCCTTTCGTATTAGGAGCTAATCGCAATCGTGCTGTATTCGATTGGCCATGGAAGTTAGTGCAAATTAATGGCGAGCCTGGATCAGCTGAGAACCTACAATTATTCAATATTGTTGCCGACCCAACTGAGCAAAACGATCTAGCCAGTCAAGAGCAAGAAAAAGTTGATCAGTTAGTAGCCGTTTTACAATCTATACCAGTTGTTGAATCCAAACGCCCTGCTGATAGAAACGGTAGTGTGAACACTTGGTATAAACGTTTAGATAATGGTTTATTTGATTACAATCTCAGCATTGAAGAAAGCCGAGAATCTTGGGGTGACTCTGCGGTAAGAGGAACTCAGTAAGTAAAATAAAAAAGGCAAAACCTGATAAAGGTTTTGCCTTTTTTCTCTGTGTTTTTTTGTAATACACAGTTCAAAAACATAAAGAACTCTACATTAATCTACTCAGTTTTAACCTGCCCACTAGCGACTAAAGAGCTGGCCGTTCCTTCGATATTTTGTTGCAACCAACTATCGTATTGTATCCAGTCTTTATAATCACTCATCGTAATCTCTTCTTTCAAGATATCGACAGATTTTCCGTCATTTAACCCAGCAAGAACCTCTGCTCTAAGTGTTTCCATATAAACTCGAACATCTGTAGCGTCAGATTTAACCCCCATATTTCCATGCGCTGGAGCTAAAATTTCAAAATCTAATGCTTCAATATTTTTTATTTGTGAGATCCAATCATCAACATTGGCACCACCCATATTTCTCCATGGAAGTCTTTTCGGCGTCACAGCATCGGTTATAAAAGCAACGTTAGCAGGTCGAACAACAACAGCAATCAAATCCGTTCCATGGCCAGGACCAAGCCAAGTGAGTTCAAAATCTTTACCACCAGTTGAAAACTGGTATTCATCATCAAATTGCTTAGTAAGTTCAACGCCATCTATTTCGGCAGGTGCATTAGCTTGAGCGATGACCTCAGCGTTCTCAGCAAGCACAGCGCCACCAGAAGCATGATCACCATGACTATGACTGTAAACAAGATGCGTAATCGGCTTGTCAGTCAACTTCGCAACTTCTGATTTGATCCAACTTGCTGCATCAGCATTAATAGGATCAACAACCACTGCACCTTCATCAGTTATCACCACAAGCGCATAATGACTGTTATTTTGAAAACGATAGATATCTTCAGCGATTTCAGTTACCGACCGCTCGACAGTTCTTTGCGCGTACGTAATCGAGGATTGCAACATCAAACACATTGATAGCGCGACTATTCCGATAATTTTTCTCATATTAAGTTCTCCAGATTTTATTAAACATGTTTAAAATAAAACTTCCTGTAGAATTGTGACATGCAGCCAGATTATGTGTCTAGCGCGACTACAATTAAATTTGTAAGTAAAAAGACAATTATTAAGAGCTTATATTTTCTTTTTTATCGTTTAAATTCTCGTGAAACCAGTAAAACTAGTAAAACCATTAGGATGCTATACCTCAAAATTTTGATTACACTCGCGTTACATTGTATAAATCTCACCTCGTAATCAGTGAACAACATAGCATTAATTGCAAACGAAATTGAAAAATCAATTTGGGGAGATAATTACGTTGATATAATTTCAACAATTTCTGTTGACGGTCTAAATGTGCCTATATTCACACCTAGTGGAAAATTTATCAGCTTTGATACTAGTCATGTAACAAAAGATGGCGCTATTTATCTTGGTGAAAAATTATTGGAGAATGCTGTTTTAAAAGAAGCTTTTCGCTTTTAACACTATTAATAATAAAGGACGTAACCAAATCATAAATACTCTATTATTTAGAAGTAAGAATAGCTCAAACCAACGTAATATTAAGCAGCACCTTTTACGCATAGGTTGACTTTATTTAACATCAGTTACTATTATAAATAATTAATTGCGCTCAGATAAATCTTGAATAACTATTAGGAGAATTAAATGCAAAAAAGAGTACATTTTGAAAATCGTCAAGGTCATCGTTTGGCGGGCATCATGCATTTTCCCGATAATAACAATATTCTTTCCTATGCCCTATTTGCGCATTGTTTTACTTGTACAAAAAATATTAATGCGGCTACTAATGTTGCAGGGGCTTTAGCAGCCGAAGGTATTGCAACACTGCGCTTTGATTTTACCGGTTTAGGGGCTAGCAAAGGCGCATTCGAAGAGACCACATTCTCGACTAATATTGAAGACTTAGTCGATGCAGCAAGTTTCTTATCAGAAGATTACCAAGCACCACAATTATTAGTTGGTCATTCCTTGGGAGGCACCGCTATTTTAGCTGCTTCTAAATATATTGAGTCCGCACGTGCCGTAGCGAGTATTGGCTCTCCTGCTGACCCAGAACATATTTTGCATTTACTATCTAATAGTTTGGAATGTATTGCTGATCAAGGTTCCAGTGAAGTTGATCTTGCCGGACGCAAGTTTACTTTCAAACAAGAGTTTGTTGACGATGTTAAAAAATATACTGTCGACTTCAAGCATTTAAATAAAGCATTGATGATTATGCATTCACCGATCGACGATACGGTATCAGTGCAAGAAGCAGCGAAAATATTTAGCGAAGCAATGCACCCTAAGAGCTTTGTTAGTCTTGATAACGCTGACCATTTACTCAGTAACAGCAAAGATTCTCAGTATGCTGGAACTGTGTTAGCAACCTGGGCAAAACGATATATTGAAATTCCTGAATTTAATACGCAACGCGAAGACGTTCATGTTCGCGCGCGAACAGATCAAGGTTTTGTTTGTAGTATTGATGCCAGTGGACATTCTGTTTTAGCCGATGAACCAACCTCTGTTTCGGGCGGGACTAATTTAGGACCCACCCCATATGACTACCTTGCTGCTGCATTAGGTACTTGCACAGCTATGACTTTGAACATGTACGCTAGACATAAAAAAATCGACGTTGAAGAAGTAGTTGTCGATGTATCACATAATCGAATTCACGCAGATGACTGTGTAGATTGTGAAAAATCAGCTGGTGATATTGATATGTTCACACGCGCCATTTCTATTTCTGGCAATTTAGATGAAAAACAAACTAAAAGGATGTTAGAGATTGCAGATCGTTGCCCTGTACATAAAACACTTGAGAATGAGATAAAAATTCGCACAAAGCAAAGCTAAGCACATACAAATTTAAAAACCAGCCACAAGATTACTAAAGCGGAATAGTTGAAAAAATTAGCTTCAAAATGATGTTTCTATTACAGGATACTCAAACCTAACTCTATCTTGTAAAATATGACTAAACCATCTGCTTTTTATTCAATGAACAAAACTCAACCAGTTTATCAAGTAAGCGACCTCGTCAACGAGATGCGCAACTTAATGGAAATGAGTTACCCGGAAATTTGGATTGAGGGTGAGCTCTCTTCATTAAGCACTCCTGCATCTGGACATATATATTTTTCTTTAAAAGATACAACCTCGCAATTACGCTGTGCGATGTTTCGCGGGCGTGTGAGTGTAAATCGATATAAGCCCAAGGCAGGTGACTTGGTGCGAGTTAGAGCTAAGATATCGGTGTATACAGCACGTGGAGATTTGCAATGTATTGCTCAATACATTGAAGAAGCCGGCGAAGGTTTGTTGCAGCGGCGATTTGAAGAACTTAAAAACAAACTCAGTGAGCAAGGCATGTTCTCAATCGAACATAAAAAAGCGCTGCCTGCATTTCCCAAAAAAATCGGTCTAATTACTTCTCCTACTGGAGCAGCTGTAAAAGATATTCTCTCAACACTTAAACGTCGTTGCCCTGGAATACCCATCGTTATTTATCCAGCGGTAGTGCAAGGCGATATGGCAGCAAAATCTCTAATTGACGCTATCAACTCAGCTTGCCAACACAAGCGATGTGACACTTTGATTTTGGCACGCGGAGGTGGCTCGATGGAAGACTTATGGTGCTTCAACGACGAAGCGCTAGCAAACTCTATTTTCAACTGCCCTATTCCCATCGTAAGCGGCGTTGGTCATGAAGTGGATGTAACAGTAGCCGACTTAGTTGCCGACCAACGAGCACCAACACCAACAGCGGCAGCTGAATTATTAAGCCCAGACACAAGTCAACTTATTAATCAGTTACGTAATTTATCGTTACGTTTAAGCAATGCTGCTCGACGTGACTTCGAACTACGCGCACAAAAAGTAGATAACCGTTTTGGACAGTTAGTTCACCCTAAACAACAACTTAAAGATAAACGTGAACGTTTGAGTCAAAAGATGCAGCGTTTGCAATATTTTTCTGAGCACCTCTTAAAGTCACCGCTTGATAATATAAAAAAGCTTGAAAAACGTCTTTTTTTATTAACACCAACTAAACAAATTGCTCACTTGCAACAATGCCAACAGTCTTTCGCAACAAGACTTCTGTATGCGCAACGCCAACAATTAAAATCTCTATCGCAACAGTACGATGCAGCTAGTCGTACCCTAGATGCCGTAAGTCCTTTACGAACATTGGATCGAGGCTTTGCAATTGCGCGCGATCAAAACAAAGAGATTTTACGCAATATCAAACAAACAAAAATTGAAGACAAAATAAATGTCCAACTAAAATCTGGTAGCTTGACCTGTATAGTAGAATCAGTTGACTAGAACAAAGTTGATTTCCATTAATTGATGTCGAAATTTATTGTAATGCCCTATCTAAAACTCATAAGCCTGTATTTGATTTTATGCTGTTTTTCGCAAACGCTCTCGGCACAATTTTATAATTACCCAGGTGGCATCATTGACCTCAAAATCAATAAGGAGAGCACTGATTTACCAGAAATAAAATATGGTCTAAATGATGTTATTGTTTTGGATGAAGGTGACCAATGGCGTATTTTAATTGGTATTGATCTAGAAACATTACCTGGTGACTATTTACTTTATATAAAACATCCAAATGAAGAAATTTCTGCCCTCAATCAGAAATTTTCAGTCGCGCAAAAACAACCATCCTTTTTGCTTGATCCACAAGTCAATGGTTATCCAGTAGCTCTAAACGAAGAAAAGTTTAGTGACATAACATTCAACAATTCAGTTGAACCTATCTTGCCACTTAGCTATCCAGCTATTGGTCAGTGGACCGATAAGTTCGGAGCTATAGATACAAGTAATGAGGAGGGAAATATTTTCACCAGAAATTATATATCACTTACAACAACTCAAGCGTTACCTGTGACAGCACCACACAACGCTATAGTAACGCGGGTATTCATAACCCCTAACTCCACAGAAAATCGGCGGCCTAATTTAAATTTATCAAACAACAACCCTCCTGCTAAAGAAAACTATTCAATAGTTCTTGATCACGGGCGTGGTCTTTATAGTATTTTAACTGGTATTACAGATATTACCGTTGAACCAAGTAATGGAGTACGTGCTGGCGCGGTCTTAGGTAAGATATATTCACGCAATTTTTCTAGCAACGAACCTAACACTTTAATCTGGCAAACTGTTTTAAATGAAGCTTACGTCAACCCTGTTATTCTTACGCAATTACGCTAACCTTTTTTCTGCATGTTTTTTTTCAAAAAAAGCCGGCATCTTATTATTGGTTGTTAGTGTCAGTATCTTTTCTTCTGCGGCTCAAGAGCCTCCTAGCCCAGCCCCATTCGAACAAGCTGATAATTTAACTGATGAAACAACTAGCTCAATCAACCTTGCTTTTGCACGTGCAGATACTCAAAGTATTCATTACGCCTACTCTGGCGATACAGAAAAACCAGGCATTCTTTTTATTCATGGCACACCAGGGCGTTGGGCAGCATTTTCAAGTTATCTAGCAAGCACTCAACTACAACGTGAATTTTTTATGGTGTCTATAGATCGACCGCAGTGGGGTGAATCGACACTATCTGGTGATCAAGATCCAACTACTTTCGCAACGCAAGCCGATGCAATTAACTTAATATTTCAAGATTACCCCGACAAAAAATGGATATTGGTTGGCCACTCTTTAGGTGCTTCAATTGCTCCCAAAGTAGTTCTTAAAGCGCCTGATGCAGTGGCAGGAATTCTATTACTAGCCGGTTCAATCTCTCCTTCATTAGGCAAGCCCCGTTGGTATAACCATGTTGCAAATAATATGTTTGTTAAATGGTTAGTCCCTGCTCGACTAAGAGATTCAAATAAAGAGATTATGCCTTTGCGTAAAGAGTTGGCTCTTCTAGAGTCAGAATTAGAAGGTAATACTTTCAATACAGATATAACTCAAATACAAGGCATGAAAGATACCCTAGTATCTCCAAAAAATACTGCCTATGTGCGCGACAACTGGGAAGATAAATTTAATTCAGTTACCATTATTGAATTAGAAGAAGAAGGTCATTTCTTACCTTGGCGCCAGCCGAACTTGATTGTGGAACAGCTACGTCGAATGACTAACAACAACTAAGTTTTGTTGTTTTTATTATTTTTACGACCACCGCGGTATTTGACCTTACTTTTTCGCGATGGCTTTTTTTCTTTATCAAAATAAGGATTATCAGGTGTTTTAAATGATAACCGCACTTTAGTGCCTACCATATCAAATTCACGCTCCAGGAAATTTGATAAGTATCGCTGATAGGTTAGCGGTAGTTTATCAAGTTGATTACCGTGAATAATCACATGAGGAGGATTCATACCGCCTTGATGGCCATATTTTATTTTTATACGATTGTTGCCAACCATCGGTGCATTTCTACGTTCCTGCGCATCCTGCAATAATCGATTAAGACGCCCTGTACCAATTTTTGTCATCGCACTTAGATAGAGTTTATCGATCAGTGGCATAACTTTTTTAATGCCTTTATTGTATTTAGCCGACACAAATTCAATAGGAATATTGCCCATATGTCCAAACTTTCGATCTATTTGTGTCTTAATTTGATCACGGTCGTATTGACTCATTCCATCCCACTTATTGACCAAAATCATTAATGAGCGGCCACTACTAAAAACCAAATTAATTAAGCGATTATCCTGATCAACAATTCCTTCTTGTGCGTCTAGCATTACCGCCACTACTTGCGCGAGCTCAACAGCTCGCAGAGTTTTCATCACTGAAAAACGTTCCAGTCTGTCATCAATACGTGATTTTTTGCGCATGCCAGCAGTATCGATTAAAACGTATTCTTTGTTACCTGATTTAAATGGTACAAAAATACTATCTCGAGTCGTTCCAGGCATATCATAAACAACAACTCGTTCCTCACCCACCAAGCTATTTACAAGCGTTGATTTACCAACATTGGGTCGTCCGACAATCGCTAATTTGGTAACCCCATCGGGTATTGCATATTCACTATTTTTAGCGTCTTCCTTAGCTTCTGTCTCAGCTAATATTTTTTCTAGAAGAGCTTTTATACCATCGCCATTTTTACCAGAAACCGAAGCAATTGGCTGCAAACCTAAACTATAAAATTGTGCTTCTATCGCTTGTTTATCTAAGCCTTCTACTTTGTTGACCGCTAGGTAAACATTTATCTTAGGGTTTTTGCGTAGCTGTTTAGCAATTTCAAAATCAACAGGCGTCGGTTCATCTCGCCCGTCGACAATAAAAATTACTGCGTCACTATCATCTAGTGCTTGATCAACTTGATAGCGCATGCGCTCATGGATGCCTTCATCATCGACTTCAATACCGCCCGTATCAACGATCCAATACGGTCGACTAGCACCCCGACCAACACCAACCATTCGATCACGAGTAACACCTGGACGATCATCAACAATCGCATCGCGACTACGTGTTAAACGATTATATAAAGTTGATTTACCCACATTGGGGCGTCCGACAATAGAAATTATAGGCTTAGGCGCTTGCGCTTCGTAACTCTCTTCTTCTAAGCTGGGATTGTCAAGTAAGTTAGGGCTGTCGAGTTTTTCAGTCTTATTCATAAAATAGTAGCGCAAGCTAGTGGCGAATAAAGAACAATAAACTACGGAATTTTATTCTGTTATGAGTGCGTATAAAAAGACAGTGTCAAATCATAACGCGGTGGTCAATGTAGTTTAACGTACTTAGCCGTTTTCACTCTCAACGGTAACTGATTGCAAGGCACCATCACTATCCATAAAGTAAATAACATCGCCTTCTACAATAGGCTCACCGACAATCGCTTTGGCACCTAAATTATAGCGACCAACATAGCTACCATCCTCTTTGGACATAGCATAGAGAATATTATCCCCATCGCCGACTAAAACATGGGGACCGACTGAAATTGGCGCGCTAGTGCGACGTAAGCGCAAACCGTCTTGCGACCAGACAATATCACCGCTAGCTCGATCAAGCTGGTGTACTTCACCTTCTTTATCACTAATATATAAATGCGCCGCATCGAAAGCAAAAGAGTGAATCGATGATACATCAGCACTCCACTCGATACGCTGTTCTGGAATATTTAAAGCATGTGTGATTTCTTGATACGAACTAACATAAACGTAATTACCCACTAATAAAGGGGTAGTATCAATATCAGAAAGGCGGTCAATTTCATTGTTCCCCTGTGCAAAAGAGATAGGAAAATCCCACAGAGCTCGACCATTACTTTCTTCTACTGCAGCAAGTGTGCCATCCGGAAAACCAGTAATAACAATACCCTGCACAACGAGTGGCTTTGACTCACCTCTAACTGTTAGTCGTGGTAATTGGCGACTAATTGTCCAAGCGATTTCACCATCGAAAGGCTCAAGACCATAAACTTTACCATCAATACTGCGAGCAACAACCATTGCATCACCCACCACTGGAGGCGCAAGTATTTCGCTTGTTAAAGTTGTTTGCCAGTTAATTGAGCCATCGTCTACATTAATGGCATATACAACACCTTGGTCAGTGCCAGCAAGTAATAGCCCTGAACCAATGCTTACACCAGCAGATATAGTCGTATCGTCTAAATCAGTTCGCCAAACTCGTCGACCAGTTTCCGCCTCAATTTTTTCTATTCTGCCATTTGTAGATGCTGCATAAATATGCGAACCAGACAAAACAGGGTTTAAAACTGCATCACCCTCATCAATAGGGCTACCTAAATCGACCCGCCAATTGCGATCAAAATCTAATTGATTATCAACTGATGGTTTTCTAGCTGCCTCTTCTACCTCAAAGAAATCAGAAGTACTGGTAGACCCACACGATGAAATCCCGACTAGAATTCCGACTTGAAAGAAAGCAATAAATATTCGACGAATTATTTTCATTTTATTCAGCCATTGTTTGATCTTGAATCAATTATCAAAATTTAAATAGTTGATAACTCTATCTGCGGCACAACCTAATTAGAATCATCCGATTCTTCTTCGGCTGGTTTTGGCAATGGTGCCATTTTCAAACCTAATACAGAGGCATATGTTGCATCTGTTGATAGTAATTGCTCACGCGCTTGATCGTAATAATCATAAGCTTGTTCTAAATCACCTTTCTGTACTGCAACATCACCTAAAATTTCTAAATAATGAGAAGCAAAACTATCATAAGGTTTTTCGTTAGCTAAGCTGCTAGCAAGATCTAAATCACCTTGAGCTAAATAAATCTTAGCTTGACGAATCTTAGCTGTATGCTGAATGCCAATTTCCTGTGAATTTTCTCGCACCCATTGGTACTCAGGAATGGCAGCAGTCAAATCTGTTTTAGATAATTCTGCCGCATTAACTAATACTGCTTTTGCAGCATAGGAAGTTTTAGCATAGTCAGTTTTAAGCTTAGCAACCTTATCGCTAATATCAATGATATCCGATTCAGCTACCTGCTCAATGATTTCACTAAAAAGTAGTGACGCGCTTTCAGCATCTGTTTGCTTTTGGGCCTTATATTGGTTGTAACCAAAAATAGCTGCTAAGCCTAATGCGATTCCAGTAATCAACGCTAATCCGTTGTCTTTGAACCACTGTCTGGCTTTTTCATCTTGCTCTTCAGGAGTTAGTAAAATATCGTCTGCCATAATAATGTCAATTTGTTGCTGTGTACTTAATGTTAATGATATTAAGCATTGTTTTTATAATATGTCGTTTTTAACGGTTAATCTGAAAACAACTGCTTACTTATTGGCGTGCATTATAGCGATTCTATGAGATTAGTCACCACGTTCAAAGCGTCCTTTTGCTCTATTGTTTGCTGCTCTTGACGTTTAATCAGCACTTTCAGGCCAACTTGCTGTAACTCTGCTTCTTCTTCACCAATAATTAAAGCTATTTTTGCTTTGCTTTTATCTGCACGCTTAAATTGATTTTTTATTGATGTGTCTCCGCAGTTCACTATAACTTGCAGGCCAGCCTTAACTAAATCTCTTTGTAATACTAAGGCTTGCGCTTTAGCAACATGGCCTATCGTAATAGCAAACACATCAGGCTGTGTAACAGTTTGGGTTATCTCAGCAGCTTGTTCTTGCAAAATTTGGATCAACCGCTCTAAACCCATACCAAAACCAACACCAGGTGTTGCTACGCCACCAAGCTGTTCAACCATGGCATCATAACGCCCACCGGCACAAACCGTAGCCTGAGCACCAAAATCTTCACTAACCCATTCAAAGACCGTGTCATTATAATAATCAAGTCCACGAACAAGCTTACTATTGACGGTGAAATCAATTTCAAGTTGCGTTAAATACGTTTGCAGTTGTTTAAAACTTTGCTGTGATGTTTCACTCAAATACTCCAGAATACTCGGAGCATTAACTAATAAAGCTTGCACTTCTTTATTCTTGCTATCGAGGATACGCAAAGGATTCGTACTCAAACGACGCACACTATCTTCATCTAATTGGTCTTTATATTGCTCTAAATAAGTCACCAAAGCTTGTCGGTAAGAGCTACGCGCTTGAGTATCACCTAGACTGTTGATTTGCAAATGCGTTTTTTTTAGTCCAAGCTTATTGAATATCTGCGCCGACATCGAAATAATTTCTGCTTCGATATCAGGTGTTGACCAACCGTAACTCTCTACCCCAATTTGATGAAACTGCCGATAACGCCCTTTTTGTGGTCGCTCATGACGAAACATCGGCCCTATATACCAGAGACGCTGTTGCTGGTTATAAAACAAACCGTGCTCAATACCTGCTCGTACACAACTAGCAGTACCTTCAGGGCGCAAGCTTAAACTGTCACCATTACGATCTTCAAAGGTGTACATTTCTTTAGCGACGATATCCGTTTCACTACCGATAGAACGAGTAAACAAATCGGTTTTTTCAATAATTGGAGTACGGATCTGTTGGTAACCATGTTTGCTTAAAACGTCTGCACATGCCCGCTCGATGTTAAGCCAAAGCCCGCTATCAACTGGTAGCAAATCATTCATGCCACGAATTGCTTTTAATTGAGATTGTTTAGAACCCATAAATAAACTTAACAGCTAAACTAGAATGTGCCCCAGGTTTATATTTGCAAACTAATTATCATTGACAATAAATTTGGCATAAACTGCTTCACGATATGGCTCAATATCAAATTCTTCACCATTTAAAATAACGCTTACCGCTTCCGCCGTACCAATAAATACACTCATAGGTCCTGATGATGAAACAACTAACTCTTCACCAGCTAAATAAGTTTTATATGCTAAACGCACATCATCTTTATCACGGATATCAATCCAGGAAGTCTGTTGAAAATTCAACACCAATTGTGCTTCGTCAGTATTCAACGCTCTCGCTTCAGCAGTAGTATCTAATTCAGCACCATCATCTAAATGGTCTTCTAGTACAATGGATAAGTCGATATTGCTGTTATCTTGCTCATTCACCGTGGCACTAGATTGATTTACTGCAACACTTGGAGCTTCTGATTGAGAAGCTATCGTTGTAGATTGGTTTCCTGAAGAGTCATTCACTTGTACAACTGTGCTCTCAGCAGTCTCGCCAAGAAAACGATCGAACAAACCAAAATACCAAGCAAGTGTGGCGGCAACCAAAAAAATTGAAACAACACTACCAAGCTTAGCGAAATTAAAACCTCTATCATGATCAATATCTGTATTGACCCAAGACATGTCATCTAAACGCTTCGTTTGCCGCCAGTTCGGGTCAAGAAAACTATTCAGAACAGTATCAGCGTTCAAGCCCAATAAGTTTGCATATGAGCGTATATACCCCCTCACATAGGTTGCGCCTGGCAAACCATCTGATTGATCAAGTTCAATTGCACGAATTTGATAGGGTGATAAATTTAATTCTTCTGCCACCTCTTCAACTGATTTTTTTTGCTTTTTACGCTCTTTTGCAAGAATAGCGCCGCTACCTTGAACCGGTAATTCATTAGCATTTTGTTCTTGTGATTTTTTATCATCCATTAGATTAACGCTCACCTCTTTCAAAACGAACTTCTCTAGCTTGTTGAGAACCAGGAAACTCTTCTAATAAACGTTGACGATACTCTTCAGCAAAGTCGTTAGCTCTTAAATTAGATTCTATTTTATAAGCTAACAATAATGCACTAGCTTGAGGCTTGTTCACTGCTAAAAAACGCTGCATATAAGCACGTGCAGATAGACCTTCACCATTATCATATTTCAATGACGCCAACTGTAATAAAGCAGGACCAAGTCTTGAATTAATTGCCAAGGCGCGCTCTAAGTAAGCTTCAGCAGTAACTACATCGTTAATTCTCGCGAGACATTCACCAGCTCGCATAAAACTTAAATATGATTGTGCAAACAACGGATTCGCGGCAGCGATATCAAAATATTTAACCGAATCGCGTTCGCGGCCAGTTTTGCATAAATAAGTACCAAAATCATGCGCTGCTTCTGAATTCGAAGAATCAGTTGTAACCGCACGCATAAAATGCCTTTCACTCTCTTCATATTGTTGCAATTCAAGCATCAACAAAGCCATGGTGTAGTGGCTTTCAGAGTGATTAGGGTTGATATCCAGTGCTCTCTCCAACTCATCTTTAGCAACAGCATATTGTTTTTGTTGCAGATAGCCTTGCGCTAATTTTGCATGCACTAAAGCTTTATCAGAAACAGGGCGATTAGCCGAACTAACGCTAGGCGCAGTATTTACACATGCACCGAGGATAAATAGAGTCATCAAGAAGAAAAATCTCTTAACGAGTACAGAATCAATCCTGCCAAAAAATAACTTTAATAATTGCATGTAAGTCATTGTATTTTCTTCTCTTGCTTTTGTCTAAACTTTTCAGCACGACGAGTACGATCCATCACATCACCTGCTAATTGACCACAAGCAGCTTCAATGTCACCACCGCGTGTTCGTCTAACTGTTACGACTACACCATGACTATGTAAGATATCTCTAAATCGATTAATCCGCGAATTTGCTGAACGTTGATAATCAATACCTTCAAAGCTATTAAAAGGTATCAAGTTTACTTTTGCTGGCACTGTTTTCATCAGAGCAGCTAACTGATGAGCATGTTCAAGCTCATCATTTATACCCTGCAACATAACATATTCAAAGGTAATACGACCTCGATTTGAATCTTCAAGATAACGATTACATGCTGCCAACAACTCTTTAATAGGGTATTTTCTATTTAATGGTACCAATTCATTTCGTAATTCATCATTCGGGGCATGTAATGACACCGCTAGACTAACTGGGCACTGCTCTTTTAATTCATCGATTTTAGGAACCACACCAGCAGTACTCAAGGTGATTCGACGTTTAGATAAACCAAAACAAAAGTCGTCTTGCATAATGCGCATGGCTGAAACAACATTAGCGAAATTCATTAATGGTTCCCCCATACCCATCATTACAACATTTGTCACAATACGGTCATCTGTTTCATATTGCTCGGCAAGCAAATGCTTTGCTAACCACACCTGACCAATAATCTCAGCAGTTGTTAAATCACGGTTATAACCTTGTTTCCCTGTTGCACAAAACGAACAGTCCAAGGTACAGCCAACTTGCGAAGAAACACATAAAGTACCGCGTTTCTGTTCAGGGATAAAAACCATTTCAATGGCACTTTTACCTGGAACTTTTAATAACCATTTGCGCGTACCATCCTCAGATAACAAATCCGAAATAATATCAGGCACAATAATTTCTGCCTTATTGTTAAGTGATTCACGCAACGTTTTACTGAGATTAGTCATTTCAGTAAAATCACTGACCCCCATTTGATGAATCCATTTCATTACTTGTGAAGCACGAAATGACTTCTCGCCAAGATCAAGAAAATAATTCTCCATCGCTTGGCGATCTAAACCCATCAAATTGACTGGTGTATTCATTATTAAAATATTAAATAATCGTTAATTAAGTTACTGCTTAGCGAGTACGCTTACAAACTCCATCATCGCCAAAGAAAAAGGCAATTTCAACGGCTGCAGTATCAGTTGCATCCGAGCCATGCACCGCGTTTTCTTCAACACTGTCGGCAAAATCTGCACGAATAGTACCAGCATCCGCATCAGCCGGATTAGTTGCGCCCATTACTTCACGGTGTGCTAAGACTGCATTATCACCTTCTAAAACCTGTACTTGAACAGGGCCAGAAGTCATAAAACTGACTAAATCATTATAGAAAGGTCGCTCTTTATGAACAGCATAAAATTCGCCTGCTTGTTCTGTAGAAAGATGTAACATCCGTGCGGCAACAATTTGTAAACCCGCTTTTTCGAATCGGGTATAAATTTCGCCAATCACATTTTTTGCAACAGCATCAGGTTTTATGATTGACAATGTACGCTCAACAGCCATTTTTAACTCCAAAGTAAGTTAATAGTTAACAATATTTTTTACTGCCTAAAATTTATGTAACTAGATACGAGACAGCAAACGGGTGCATATTTTACCCGCTGAACGCACTAAATCCTATCTTCAAAATGCAATAGCCTTATTTACCCAAGTAAATCGCCAATCAAATAATCACCATCAATTGATTGGTAAGCAACCGATTGCCATTGTCCTTTGCGAATCTGGGTAGATGGAACAAGAACAGCAAGATAGTCTTCAGCTCTACACAGGGTATAACCTTCTCGTTTTGCTTGCTGTTCAGGTAATACATTTGCTACCTGACCTAATTTTTCTTTGAGTAAATCATGATGAATAGTTTTACCTAAACTGCGTAATTTTTTATTCCGCGCCTTACGTGTTGCAACAGGCACTTGGCGATCCTGCGGAATACGAGCTGCAGGCGTCCCAGTACGTTCTGAATAAGAAAAAGTATGCGGAAATGCAATTTTCAATCTTTTCAATACTTGCTCTGTTTGTAAAAAATGCTCCTCTGTTTCTGTTGGAAACCCAACCATAACGTCAGCACTGATCACTAAACTGGGCATTTTGATTCGCAAGCTTTCAATTCGCTCACACATTTGTTCGGCACTATAACGACGCTTCATACGCTTTAGAATCAAGTTACTTCCACTTTGCATAGATAAGTGTATATGTGGGCAAATACGCGGTTCTGACGCAACTAAATTAATGAACCGTTCCGTCATATGATGAGGGTCAATTGAGCTAATACGTATTCTAAAAGGGTTATTTTCATCATGCTCTAAGGCTAATAACTCGTTTAATAGGTCGGTTAAATCAAATTGTTCAGAGCTTAAGGATAAATCTGCGCCATAAGAGCCTAAATCAACACCACAAATAACAATTTCAGGGTAGCCATTCAATACAAGGCGTTGTACCTGTCGCTTTATTAAACTTGGAGGCAAAGATCGACTTGGGCCACGCGCAACATGAATAATACAAAAGGTACAACCTTGATCACACCCTTGTTGAATTTGCACAAAAGCGCGCGTACGAGCTTCAAAACTCGTAAGCAACTGATCAGGTAAGCTAATATGCTGATCTAAATCGCCAACCATTACTTGCGGTAATTCACTTTTTTCAAGTTCTGGTAATAGTTGGTGAATATCAAGTTTTCGGTCATTACCTAATACTAAATCAACACCAGGTATTTGCGCACACGCATCAGGGTCAATTTGCGCATAGCAGCCTGTAACCACAACCAATGCTTCAGGGTTTTTCTTAATTACTTTACGTACCGCTTGGCGAGCTTGTCGATCCGCTTCTCTGGTAACCGTACAAGTGTTAATAAGATACAAATCAGCGCATTCATCATGCGTCACTAAATCCCAGTCCTTTGTTTGTAAAGTTTCAGCAATGAGTTCTGATTCATAGGTATTAACCTTACAGCCTAAAGTTGTTATTGCTACTTTCTTAAGTGCCGTGTTTTTATCCTTAGCAGAACAAATATCCGCATTATGAAGTTGCGACTGCTGATCCTTTAATTTAGTAATTTGATCAATTTTTATTTCGACCTGCGACATTTAAACCTTTTCTATTTTTCATCAATAAAAGCACAAAAAGAAAAAGCGGCAAAGCCGCTTTTTCTTTTTAAAGAAGTTACTAAATTGTAGCAGTGCGTTATTTAACTAAATAACGTACTCCCGCACTGATTAACTTATTATCAGAGATAGAATCCAATTCAGAATCTGAATCAAATATACGACCCTCTAAGATCCATTGGAAGTTACTCGCACCGATGTCACCACCGATGTGTCCAAACAACGATTCTTCTCTAAACTCACTATCATCAACATCCCAAAGACCAATACCACCACCGATAAAAGTTCGCTCAGTTATTTTTCGATCAAGACCAATATCAATAGCAAAGTTATCTTCAGAAAATTCATTAAATTCATTAATGCCTTGACGATCATAGAAAGAAAGCTGAGTAAACACTGAAGTTTTAGAATTAATTTCTCTGCTTAAGCCTGCGCGTATGCCAGCCAAACCTGATGAATCTTTTTGATCAGCATTCCAAATTGGTTCAAAACGTGGGCGAGTTTCAGAACCTGCGAAAAGACCAATAAATGGAACAAGCGCTAATGGTGAAACTTCAGGAACTGGTGCTGGTGCTGGTACTGGTGCTGGTGCTGGTGCACGAACTACCGGAGCTGGAGCAGGCGGACGACATTGAGCCGAATTATCAGCACGAACAGCAACTAGAGAGACATTACAACATGCCTTAGGAATAGCGATTTCATATACTTGACAACCACTAGAGACATTCACTTGGAAAGCTTCTAGTGAAGTAGCACCATCCCACTCTCTATAACGATGTGCAATATATTCGCCATTCACTTTAGCGCCCATCCACGCTAAACGAGTACCACGAGGGTAATTCACTTCTCGGATATTACCGCTAGCAACTGCTGCTAGTAATGCTTCATTACTACCAGTCCAGCCAGAATCATTTAAAATATCTCGAATAGCACCAGGGTTACTTGCGAAAAAAGCCTGTAATTCAGGAATTGTCTCAGCACCACCAGTACATACCGACTGTGAAGTACCAACGCGTGTAATTTTTTTATACTGTTGAGCATGTGCGCTTGATATAACAAGCATTGAGAACAAACTGACAGCAGCAGCTAACTTAACAATAAAGCCTATTTTGCTATAGCTGTTTGATTCTCCATTTGAATATTGTGCGTATTTCATGAACTAAACCCTCTAAATTCGTTTTAATTATTAATTAATTAATTGTCTTTCTTTTTATAAACCACTATTAATTAATTGTCTTTCTTTTTATAAACCACTAAATATTAGCAATCTGTAATGTTTTAGTAACCCTATTCTATGCTTTTTTATTACAATAAGCATAATAATTTATTAACTTTTAGTAATTTTGACAAAAGATAACAAGTTAACACTTTAACTAATAGCCCTAAACTATGCTAATAAAAACAGTACTTATTGGCAATAAGTTATTCTTTTACCTTAATTTGTTCTTCACAAATAACCGCATAAACAAAGAACATTACAAATTTATTTATTACTGCAAAAAAAGAGCTTTTTATTGATTAGCAGGGTTAATCGCAAAACTTTCTCCACAACCACATTCATCAGTAGCGCGTGGATTTGAGAACTTAAATGTCTGATTTAAACCCTCAGAAACATAATCAATTTGCGTGCCATCTAAAATAGCCAAGCTTTTAGGGTCTATAGCGACTTTAACGTCAAAGTTTTCAAATAATATATCGTCATCGTCAATAACTTCAGCAAAATCCATAACATAGGAGAACCCTGAACACCCTGACTCTTTAGCCGCAAAGCGTAAAGCAACAGCCTGATTTTTATCAAGCTGGTCAGCAATTCGTTGTGCTGCGGATTCTGTAAGTGTAATTGACATAGTACTAATCTAGTTAAGTTATCTTCATTTAAGCTATATATGCCATGAAATCAGAAAAAATCAAGTTTCTTTCTCTTTATCTACTGGCTCTAATTCAATGCAATCAGTATTAACCTCAGGCAATTCTACATTACCAATATCAACACCGGCCTTTTCTAAACGTTGTAATAGGTCACGCTGAAACCCATCCATCGTTTGAATTTGTTCACATAAACCATGAATAGCAACCGCAACAGGGTCATCCACCGATGCTTTTTGACCATAGGCCTCAAATTCATGCCCTGCCGCTCTATTATATTCAGCTGATCCTACTTCATAAGCAGGAATACCTACCACTGTCGCACCTTCACTAACATCTTTTACCACGACAGAATTACAACCAACCCGAGCGCTCTTACTAATCGTAATCGGTCCTAATATTTTAGCGCCTGCACCAATCACAACATTGGATTGTAAAGTTGGATGCCGTTTACCTTTATCCCAACTAGTACCTCCCAAAGTAACTCCATGATAAAGCGTACAATCATCACCAATTTCAGCAGTCTCACCAATCACAACACCCATACCGTGATCAATGAAAAATCGACGACCAATCGTCGCGCCTGGGTGGATTTCAATTCCAGTAAACCATCGCGCAATATAAGATATAAACCTCGCGAGCCATTTCAAACCAAAGTTCCAGGTTCGGTGCGCAATTCTATGCATCAAAACAGCGTGCACCCCAGGATATGTCGTTAATACTTCAAGAGTATTGCGCGCGGCAGGGTCGCGGTCGAAAACCGTTTGTACATCTTCTTTAATTTTTTGAAACATGATCAGTCTTTAGCTTGTTCCGGTAAATGATCTTGCACAGCAGTTAAAATACCGCGCAAAATTTGTATTTCTTCAATCGTTAGTTCAGCTTTATTATACAGTCTTGTAAGTTTACGCATAAGCATAGTTGATGGTCCCGTGCGAATAAAACTTAACATCCGAAGAGTCTCTTCAAGATGTTCAAAGTGGCCATCTAATTGTTCTTTTGTAGCGCTTTGTTGGCGCTTTTCAAGTGTGGTACGCGGTTCTTTTTGTACCGCATCTTTTTGCGAGTCATCTAGCTGTAAAAAATGCATGCGTAGCTCATAAGAAATAATTTGCACCGCCGCAGCCAAGTTTAATGAACTGTATTCTTCGTTTGATGCAATGCTTATCTGGCGTTGACATAAATCAAGCTCATCATTACTTAAGCCACTATTTTCTCGACCAAATAAAATAGCGACTTTATTTTCACCCTCTTGCGCAAGATGAGTCATTATTTTTTTCGCTGCTTGTTTAGGGTTTGAAATCGGCCAACTTACCTGTCTTGCTCGCACAGACGTGCCAAGAACCAAACTGCAATCTGCTAACACTGATTTCAAATCTTCAGCGACTACCGCCTTCTGCAAAACATCTTCTGCTCCAGCCGATCTAGCAACAGCTTCTACATGAGGAAATTTGCGCGGATTGACTAAAACCAAATCATACAAACCCATCGTTTTCATAGCGCGTGCAACCGCACCAATATTACCTGGGTGCGATGGCTCAACTAAGACAACACGAATATTATTTAATTGCATGAAAAAAGGCGCTAACAGTAATAAATACAGTCGCCTAGTTTACAACACTCAAGAGAAACAACTCATCAATAATTTCATTAGTCTCAACAGGCTGGAATAAGTTACAATCCATGCCAATTATTTTGTTCTTTTTAAAATTGAGTCTATGGAACCCAGTCAAACTACTGCCGCATTGAATGTAGCTATTGCTGCTGCTCGTGAAGCTGGCAAGTGCATCATTCAAAGTATCGAGCAACTCGAGCAAGTACAAGTTAAGCAAAAGAACCGCTTAGAACTTGTCAGTGAGATTGATTTGTTGGCAGAAAAAATAATCATTGAAGAGTTAGACAGAGCACACCCAGAATACAATATCATTTCTGAGGAATGCGGTGACCTCGGTCGTGATAGCGAACTTTGCTGGGTTATAGACCCGATTGATGGCACTCATAATTTTCTCCATGGGCACCCACATTGCGCAGTCTCAATTGCACTCAAGTTTAAAGAGGACACTGTCGTCGGTGTTGTTTATGACGCCATTCGCAATGAACTGTTTACCGCCAGCAAAGGTCGTGGCGCGCAATTAGATGGGCGACGTATGCGTGTTTCTACTAACAACAAGTTATCGCAAAGTTTGTTGTGTACTGGTTTTCCGTATCGCGACCCAAAAGATACCAAACCATGGCTTAAGACTTTTGCATTAGTATTACCCCGCGCACAGAGCATTCATCGAACAGGTTCTTCTGTATTAGATTTTGCCTACGTCGCAGCAGGTCGCTACGATGGTTTTTGGGAATTCGGTATGCGTACATGGGACATTGCTGCAGGCGCATTATTAGTACAAGAAGCTGGCGGTCTAGTTACCAACATGGACGGCGGCACTGATCTCACATCAGGCAATGCAATTGCCGGCAACCCAGCCATTCATGAGAAATTGAGCTATCTATTAAAAGCCCGGTAACCAAAAACCCGCAATATAAAAAACTCAGCAACTGTAAATTTATAGATATTAAAGCGTATGACTTCTTCTGCTAATCACACTCCGATGATGCAACAATACCTCGGAATTAAAGCAGACTACCCAGACACCCTGGTGCTCTATCGAATGGGTGATTTTTACGAGGTCTTTTATAAAGATGCTGAGCTAGCTGCAGATCTACTCGGCATAACACTCACGCAGCGCGGCAAATCAAATGGCGAACCGATTCCTATGGCGGGAGTGCCTTATCATAGTGTCGACCAATACCTTGCTAAACTGGTTAAACTTGGTCGCTCAGTCGCCATTGCTGAACAAATTGGTGACCCAGCTACCTCTAAAGGCCCAGTTGAAAGAAAAGTAGTACGCGTAGTAACACCCGGCACCTTAGTAGAAGACAGCCTCCTTAATGAGCGCAAAGACAATACCCTAGCGGCTATTTATAAATCCCAAGATAAATTCGCTATTGCCACATTAGAATTATCTCTTGGTCATTTTAGCGCCCAACAAATTGATGATTTGGAACAACTTCAATCCGAATTACAACGCTTGCAGCCAGCCGAATTATTAATCGTCGAAAAGACAAATGACAATCATTCTAATTACACAGAAAATTTAGGCTTCATCACACGCGGCGTCCCTAATTGGTATTTTGATTTTGATGTAGCCAACGAATTATTATGCAAGCAATTCAATACTAAAAATTTAGTTGCCTATGGTTGCCAAGACTTTCCTGTCGCAGTAAGCGCGGCTGGTGCCTTATTGCAATACACCAAAGATATGCAATATGAAGCAATGCCGCATATCAATGATTTTAAGATTTCTCAGAAAAGTGACTTTTTAATCATCGATGCTGCCAGTCGACAAAACCTCGAAATAGAAACTAATTTATCTGGCGGTAATCAATTTACTTTAGTTGCCTTAATGGATCGTTGCGCTAACCCGATGGGCGCACGCTTGCTACGACGTTGGTTACATGGTCCAATCACTGATGCAGAGGCAATTGCACAACGACAGTTAGCAGTCGGCGAACTAATTAATTCATTAGACCAACCGCAACTACAAACTCTGCTACGTCGTTGTGGCGACATTGAACGAATTCTCACTCGCATTGCACTTAATTCAGCACAACCGCGTGATTTAGTAAGACTTAGAGTGGCTCTACAATCTCTACCTGAAATTGCCCAACAATTAGTTCCAGCGCAAGCGGAACTATTAATTGATATTGCTAAACAATCAAAACCTTTTAATAGTGCGCAACAACTCCTTGAAACAGCTCTACTCGATGAACCAGCGGCAATTATTCGCGATGGCGGTGTTATCCGCCCCGGCTTTGACAATGAGTTTGATGAGCTACACACCCTAAGTAAAAACTCTGGTGACTACCTAGTTGAACTAGAACAACGCGAACGAGAGCAAACCAAGATTAACACTCTTAAGGTTAAATATAATCGCGTTCATGGTTTCTACATTGAGGTCAGTAAAGCGCAATCTGATTCTGTGCCAGAACATTATATTCGCCGTCAAACTTTAAAAAATGCCGAACGCTACATAACCGATGAACTCAAAGAGTACGAAGACAAAGTTTTAAGTGCGCGTGAAAAAGCGCTAGCACGCGAAAAAATGCTCTACCAATCGATACTCGACCAACTACAACCTGACTTAAGTGCCATGCAAACAATGGCTCAGTCTTTGGCTAAATTAGATGTATTAGGTAATTTCGCTGAACGTGCAGTCGCGCTGAATTTTACTTGCCCAGTTATTACTAAAAAGAGCGGCATTGAAATCATTGAAGGTCGCCACCCAGTGGTTGAAGCCAATCAGTCTCAGCCATTTATTGCTAACGATTTAGTACTTAATGAGCAAAGTAAGATGCAAGTCATTACCGGCCCTAATATGGGCGGAAAAAGTACCTTCATGCGTCAGAATGCATTAATTACTTTACTTGCCTATACAGGAAGTTATGTTCCGGCAAGCAAGGCTGTTATTGGTCCAATCGATCGTATTTTTACCCGTATTGGCGCAGCCGATGATTTAGCCGGAGGTCGATCGACCTTCATGGTAGAAATGACTGAGATGGCGAATATTCTGCGCAATGCAACAGCAAATAGCTTAGTCCTCGTTGACGAAATTGGTCGCGGCACTAGCACCTATGACGGCTTGTCTCTAGCTTGGGCTTGTGCGATTGACTTAGCAACGCGCATCAAGTCGTTTAGTCTGTTCGCTACCCATTACTTTGAGATCACCGAACTAGTCGACAAAACGGAAGCTGCGACTAATGTCCATCTTGATGCAGTCGAACACGGCCAAGATATTGTTTTTATGTATCACGTTAAAGCAGGTCCTGCTAATCAAAGCTACGGCATTCAAGTCGCGCGCTTAGCGGGGCTACCTGATGATGTAGTTAACGCTGCTCGGGAAAAATTAAAGGCGCTTGAGTCTACTCCACAACAAACTGCAATAACACCGCAAACATCACTTGATTTCTCCAAGCAAAGCCCCAATATAGACAAAGCAACCAATGAATTACGCGAACGTATCGAGAACATTAATCCTGATGAATTAAGTGCCCGTGAAGCGCTTGATTTATTGTATAAACTTAAAGACTCGATTTGATTGATTTACACTCATTCAGGACATAAAATACGCGCTTTTCGGGCCGACAATCCCATTTCCTAGTTTTTAGCGGAGACAATCATGACCTACATAGTGAAAGAAGAATGCATTAAGTGTAAGTACACCGATTGCGTCGAAGTTTGCCCAGTGGATTGCTTTCACGAAGGGCCTAATTTTTTAGTTATCGATCCTGAAGAGTGTATTGATTGCAGTCTCTGTGAACCTGAATGTCCGGTGAATGCCATTGTCGCGGATGATGACCTAGAACCAAAAGATGAGCACTACTTGGAGCTAAATGAAGAGTTGTCAGCAATATGGCCAGTGATTACTGAGAAAAAACCAGCTCTTGAAGATGCTGACGAATGGGCAGAGAAAGAAGGCAAACTGGAACTACTCGAAAGATAAGAACTATCTTTTATATAGCAAAAAGGAGTCTTAGGACTCCTTTTTTTTCGATCTTATTTTACTCAAATCTGTTGTTTAAAAAAGCTTCTGCAAACTAGGTAGCTAAACCTAATGCTCTACTCGTCCACCAGGCAGCATTTTTTTCAGAGTATTATCTTTGACGCGATAATGATGATAAAGCGCGGCAATAACATGCACAGCAATTAGCACCCAAAAAATCCACGGCCCAGCAATTTCTTTATGGAAATTATCAAACGGCACTTCAAAAGTATTAAAGGTCATTCCTAATTGCTCAACCACTAACCATTGATACAAAGCTGTACCCCTAAAAGTGGGCAGCTCGAATAACCAGAAAAAATTAATAGACCTTGCGCCGTAACACATCCAGCCCGTTAACGGCATGACAATCATAAAGAAATACAATAAACGATGTGCATAAAGCGCGCTTAAATGCTGCCATCGTGGCCCAGGTTCATCATCAGGTTGAATATTAAACCAGCGCCAAAATAACCGCAGTAAAACCAATGGCGCGACCGAAACACCAAACATAAAATGCAAACCATTTATGAATTGTCGCTGCGCGCGGTCATCAATAAAATAATGATTATAATAAACGCTGATATAAGCAACTAAAATAAAAATCGCAATAATCCAATGCAACCATTTAGCCACAGACCCATATTTTAAATTACTATTTTTAAAAGCCATAATATTGATTTTTATAAGTGATCGCGCCGCATATCGACATGCATTATGCCATCCTCATCATAAGGACTAGACACCGTTTTAAAGCCAAAACTCATATAAAATTCTTGTAAATGAACCTGTGCGGAAATTTTTATTGGGCTGCTTGCATAATGTTTATCAGCAAACTCAATTCCTTGCGTAACAAGGCTTTTACCATAACCTTTACCGCGAACAGTTTGATCCGTCACGATGCGCCCAAGCGCGGTGAACGAATTATTTCGAGTCGGTGGCAACAACCTTAAATACGCCACTAAGCTTGAGTCATTCACCCCATACAAATGCATAGCCGTTTTATCTAATTCATCAATATCAGGGTATGCACAATTTTGTTCCACGACAAACACTTGCTGACGCAGTTTAAGAATATCGAATAAAGTCGCCGTGCTTAATTCATTAAATTGTTGCCAGTGCCAATTAATCATCGATTGATTTTACACAAGAATAGGTGCGAATAATTGTACTACCCAAGTAAAAACAAATGGTGTGAACAAATGATAAGAATTCACCTCAATCGATAAACTCAATATTTACACATACAAAAAGAAGCGCTTGAAATAGATTAAAGCATCGCTACACTAGCGGCATGATCCAGTTCGAAAGCTTGTCAGTACGCCGTGGCGAAACACATTTATTTGATAAAGCAACGTTTCAAATTCATCCAGGTCAAAAAGTTGGTTTGACCGGGGCAAACGGCTGCGGAAAATCCAGTTTATTTGCCGTACTGCGCAATGAGCTAGTGATTGATTTAGGTGACGTTAAAATCCCTTCTGATTGGGTAATGGCGCATGTCGCGCAAGAGGCACCAGCAAACGATCGAGCAGCAATAGAGCATGTGTTAGATGGCGATAAAGAATGGCGTGACCTCGATGAAAAAATTAAAGACACCGACAACCCTCGTTATCTCAAATATCATTCTCGTTATGAAGAAATTGATGGCTACTCAGCGCGTAGCCGTGCTGCGCAATTATTGAGCGGCCTAGGCTTTAAAGCCGACGAAATAGATAAAGCCGCGCAAGAATTTTCTGGTGGTTGGCGCGTACGGCTTAATGTTGCAAAAGCTCTTATGTGTCGCTCTGATCTTTTATTGCTCGACGAACCAACCAACCATTTAGATCTAGATGCTGTTTTATGGCTAGAGCGATGGCTAAAAAACTATCCAGGGACATTAATTCTTATTGCCCATGATCGAGATTTTTTAGATCAACTCACGTCGCACACTTTACACATTGAGAATCAACAAGCACGGCTTTATAAAGGCAATTACTCTGCGTTTGAGAAAATACGTGCCGAGCAATTAGCTAATCAACAATCGCAATATCATAAGCAACAACGGGAAATAGAACACATGCAAGACTTTGTGCGCCGCTTTAAAGCCAAAGCGACTAAAGCCAAGCAAGCACAGAGTCGGTTAAAAGCATTGGAACGCATGGAAGTTATTGCGCCAGCTCATGTCGACTCACCGTTTAATTTTAGTATTCCTGACCCAGAAAAAAACCCTAGCCCACTGCTTAGCTTGCACGATATTAATGTCGGCTATGCAGATAAAGCAATCGTCGAAGATGTCACTTTTGCAATGACACCTGGCGATCGAATTGGTTTGATTGGTCCTAATGGTGCGGGCAAATCAACCGTAATCAAATTACTTGCAGGCGAACTCAAATCACTTTCTGGTAATTACCATTCCTCTAAAGAAATCAACATCGGTTATTTTGCGCAACATCAAATTGAGCAATTACAAATGGAGCATTCGCCGCTAGAACATATTAAGCTAGTCGATGACGATTGCAATGGCGGCAAAGCGACTGAAAACCAATTACGTCGTTACTTAGGCAGCTTTGGCTTTAGTGGTTCGAAAGCAACGAGCAAAGTGCAACCTTTTTC
>CAZFEM010000003.1:0-64675 GCA_964517515.1 uncultured Gammaproteobacteria bacterium
TCAAGAAGACTATTTAGTTTTTTTGTATCAGGTATAAGTTTGTCTAGATTTACAATTGTTTACTTGAAGACGAAAAAGATTAATTGTCACTCTTAAGTGGTTAACTATAATGAACAACTTATTGGTTGTTAAATGTTATGAAAATAATGGGGTAATTATGAGTTCCCAGGTTGATATTAAATTAATACTGCTATGTTTTTTATTAACAGGTTGCAGTAACCTCGAGTTAAATGAAAATTTTCCAGATGGACCTGTTTATGTAAAAAAAACACCGCCTCCTGCTCCAATTGTTATACCAGAACCTGAGCCAGAACCTGAGCCGGTGCCAGAACCTGAGCCAGTGTTATCTGTTGCGCAACAAAACAGTCAAGCGATTGGCGCATTAACATCGCTAGGCTTTGAAGCTGAAGAGTCTGATAAAGGTGTTATTGTTTATTTGCCACCCAATATTCATTTTGAGCGAGGTGGCGCTGGCATTAGTCTTGAGGCGCGAAGTAAACTAGCTGAAATTTCTGCTGAGGTTAATAAAGATTATTTGTTAGCTAGGAAAATAGAAGTATCAGGTCACTCTGATACAGTTGGTGGAGCAGAAATTAATTTAAATATATCTAAACAGCGAGCTGAAACAGCCGCTGAAGAATTAGTTTTTTCAAAAGTAGCCCAGACGCGTTTAATAGTAACTTGGTTTGGAGAAGAGAGACCTCGTTTTCCGGACTATACCGCAGCAGGGGTTCCTATCCCGAATAATCAAGCTTTAAATCGCCGAGTTGAGTTTACGATTTTGAATCCAGGTAGTTAGTGAAGTTATATTAATATTGGGGGTAGTGGTTCCTTCTTCACTAAGGACTAAGTATATATTTAAACATTTACACTGTTTGATAGGGTATTTTTCTGGGACTTAATTATGTCAACCGAGTTAGAAAATAATTTTGATGAAATACTGAAAATTAATTCAGGCGTTTTTTTTGTTGATGACTCATGGGCGAAAATTGTTGATTCTGATTACACCTCAAAGTTTAGTTGTAAAGATGGAGAAGAAAACTGCTATGAGTTTAACTTAGCTCGTCTTACGGAAAAAAGCTTTGTGCTAGGTTTGAGTAGCCCCATTGGCCTAGATCTATCGATTGAAACGTCGAGTTATCGAGTTTTGAGCGATGCATTCACTGATATGCAAAGTGGTGTGATTATTTTTCATAATACTCATTTGCAATCATCTGGAGTGATACATCTTATTTCTAGAATTATCCGTTTTAGTCAAAGAGGGAGATTAAGTTGGAAATTTGTTTTTTTTGGGGATAGTCAAAATATAGATGTTTCGACACTGGACCAATTATTTATCGATGAGTACTTTCCAGCAACTTGTGGACCAAAAGAAGAAAAAATTTTATTTTCTGAATCATCATCATCAAATGAATTTTCTTATCTTACTTCCTCAGAAGAATTTTTATTAGCAACTAAAAACACAAAAAAAAATGGCCGCCCTAAGTTAGGCAAAATTTTATTTTTTATTTTTCTTCCTCTTTTGATTGGTAGTGTTGTTTTCTTCTTATTTGGCAGCCCAAATAAAGCTGAAGATTTAATTTCTTCAACTTCATCTTCTGCAGGAGTATCTAGTACAGAACTTGCGCAAGCTGAGGTTGAACGTATTACTGAAAATGAAATTGAGTCTAGAGAGATATTTAAAGAGTTAGTACGTCAATCTGAACAACGAGATTTAGAATTCAAAGCGACTCTTGCTGAACTTAATGCAAATATTCAGCTTGAACAAGCTGAATCTGGAGAAGATGAGAATGTATCACCTGAGCTTAATCAACAACTGAATGAATCTTTAGGTGAAGTTGTTTTGAATGAAGAAAACCAGCCAACGAATGAAGAAATCACTACTAAAAATGTCCCATTGACAGCTCAGCTTGAGCAAGCAATTAAATCTAACGATTTGGTTTTAACAAAATCTTTAGTTGATGATGAAAAGTTAAGTTTTGCTCGTAATGAAATCAATGAAACACCGTTAATTATAGCGGTTAATAATGGTAGTGTAGAAATTGTTGAATGGTTTATAGAACAAGATGTGCCAGTAGATAGCTTAGATGGTTTTGGTCGAAGCGCTCTATTTTATGCTGCCGTCAATGGCAATAGTAATTTGGTTGGTCATCTTATTGATGCGGGTGCTAAAGCAAATTTTAGTAGTAGTTTGTCTAAAACGCCTTTAATGGCAGCTGTACATAATAATCACTATGATAGTGCTCAGTTATTATTAGCAACACAAAGTGCAGGGATTAATGTAACTGACCATTCAGGTTGGTCTGCGCTCTTTTATGCAGTATGGAATAAAAATATTGAGATGGTTCAATTGCTACTAGAAAATAGAGCAAGCCAGAGTCTTGTTGATGATAATGGAATGACTATAAAACAAGTTGCTGAAACAATAGGTTTTGCAGAAGCACAAGCTTTACTCTAAGTAATGATTATCGAGTTAATTTACTAAGCGATACACGTTTCTTAGAGATATATTTTAAAAATTTACTAGGTTAAATTAATTCTATTTAGTAGAAAAATTATTGAGTATGTACGAGTAGTCGCCTAAAGATTTTACCTAGTTCTCACTAAGATTCTTTGATAAGATACTAAAAATGAAAAATATAAAAACAATTTCTTTTATAGATCAATTAGTTAAAACAGTTCCTCTGGCTTTTTTCTTGATCTTTCTAGCTTTTTCAACATCACTAAAAGCCCAAGAAACACGTGATATTCGTTGGAAGACTGAAGCACAAGTTAGAGCCTTATATGGCCAGCCGAATAGTATTCAAGGACCTATTGGCACTCATGCGTCGTATTCTTTGTGGAAGTATGACAACTTTACAGTTTCATTTGCAAATAATCGTGCTTTTCATTTGTTTCGTCGAGATAGCTTAACTAGAACAATAGAATTGCAAGAACAGCGTCGTTAATTAGCATTTTTTTGTAAGTAATTGTTGACGGAATTTGCAAACATTGTTGCAACTTCCGTTGCCCCTAAGCCGCTTAAATGACAATCATCATATCTGTGTTGCAGGCTAATAAAATCATCTGTGCTTCCTAGCCAGATATGATCTCTAGATAGAGCTACTCTTTTTTGTACATTAACAATATTTTTATCTATGCGTTGGCTGCAATAGGTTGTTCCTGATATTCCTATTGCTGCTGTAGGATGATCAGTTTCTAGTCTTGATATCAGTGTTTCCAATCTTTCTTCAAATACTGACGCATCTTTATACGCTTCTGATTCACCTTGAAACCACATAAATAAATCGGGTTTGTAATCAGAGTCAGCTAAAGCTTGCATGTTTTCTGATAGTACTTGACCTAAATCATCAGAGTTCAACCATCGGTTAATAGAAGAGCCACCGACTGCGAAATTGACGGATAGGATTGTTTTTTCTACATTAAGTTGTTGTAAAAAAGGAATCCAAATAGACCCTTGTTCCCCAGCTGCACCTAAAGTAGGGTCGCTTGCTAAATAACAATAACCGTTAAAGAAGTTGATGATGCTTTCAGTTTCGTCGACAAACTTTTGCCCTAAACCATTGGCTGCATTGCTCTGACCAAATGTAGCAACTACAAAAGTGTTATCTGGTGTTGGACATTCAACGCTTTGTTTGTTACTTACATCTGAGTATAAATAATAGGCAGCTTGAACTGGAGTCGGCTCGACCAGCGCTTCAGGAGTCTTATCTTTAGCAAAATGGCGTTCGAAAAATTGATTGATAGGAAAAAAGTCATTCTGTGATGCTTCATAACCAAGGGTAAATATTATTATCGATAAAATGATACTTTTATATTTTGAACGCATACTTCTTCTCAGATTTTTGGAAACGCCGCAATTTTATAGGTTGCATAAACTGGGGTATAGAAAAACAATGTTTTTACTGTAAAAAACCTACTTTCAATAACTAACTTTAGCCAAGTAAGTTAGTTAATATTTCCTTATAAATAGTAGATAATTGTTTGGGTGTTGTGAGTGTCACATGCTCATCAACTTTATGGATTGATTCATTGACTGGACCTAATTCTACAACTTGTGCTCCCGTTGGTGCAATAAAACGACCATCGGATGTGCCACCTCCAGTAGATAGTTGTGTTTCAATGTTTAAAACATTTTTAATTGCTTTGCTGCAAGCGCTTACTAGTTCTGCTTGTTCTGTAATAAAAGGCAGTCCTGATAGTGACCAATCTAATTGGTAACGGATACTCAGGTTATTGAGTTTTTGCTCAACGGTAGACTGAATTGTCTCGACCGTAGTTTCGGTAGAAAAGCGTAAATTGAAAAGCACCTCAACGGTTGCAGGAATCACGTTGCTGGCACCTGTACCGCCATTGATATTGGAGATTTGTAAGCTTGTTGGCGGGAAGTATTGATTACCAGAATCCCATTCAATTTCAGTTAAGGCGCTGATTACGTCTCCGCAATAATGAATAGGGTTGTCGGCAAGTTGAGGATAGGCGATATGACCTTGTGTACCAATAACTGTTAATTTGCCACCAATAGAGCCACGTCGGCCATTCTTAATTGTGTCGCCTAATTGTTTTTCGGAACTTGGTTCTCCGACAATACAGTAATCAATTTTTTCATCGCGCGCTTCAAGAGTTTCGATCACCTTTTTTGTGCCGCAGGTTGCTGGTCCTTCTTCATCTGAGGTTATCAGTAGGGCGATAGAGCCGTTATGCTCTGGTTTCTCTGCTACAAATGATTCGATGGCAGTGATAAATGCAGCAATTGATGTTTTCATGTCCGCGGCACCACGGCCATATAAAGAACCATCTCTTTCCGTCGGTATAAAAGGGTCGTTTGCCCAATTATCTAGGTCACCCACTGGTACGACATCAGTATGCCCAGCAAAAACTAAGCACGGTTTTTGTTGTCCGCGACGTGCCCATAAGTTTTTTACTGCACCGTTACCATCTTCAAAATCCAAGTGTTCAATCGTGAAACCCAAACCTTTCAAGCGCTTTGCTAAGATTGTTTGGCATTGGGCGTCATTAGGGGTAACTGATTGCTCAGCTATCAATTGCTTAGTCAGTTCAAGAGTTGGATCTAGGCTTTGAGTCATAATTTGTTTCAATAAAGTTGGTGGCTTCTAGTCCACTCTTAATAGATCATTAAGAGCAGTCTTGCTACGAGTTTTAGCATCAACTTTTTTAACGATAATAGCGCAATAAAGGCTATGACTACCATCTTTGCTTGGCATCGAGCCTGATACCACTACAGACCCTGCGGGAATGCGACCATAGCTGACTTCACCAGTTTCTCTATCTAAAATTTTTGTGCTCTGACCAAGATACACACCCATAGAAATAACCGAGCCCGTTTCAACGACAACGCCTTCAACAATTTCACTGCGTGCGCCAATAAAACAATCATCTTCAATGATCACTGGCCCAGCTTGAATTGGTTCTAATACACCGCCAATACCGACGCCGCCAGATAAGTGAACGTTTTTACCAATCTGTGCACATGAACCTACAGTTGCCCAAGTATCGACCATAGAGCCAGAATCCACATATGCGCCAATGTTAACGTAACTCGGCATTAGTACGACATTTTCAGCGATGTAAGAACCTTTACGAACAGCCGCTGGGGGGACTACACGAAAACCTTCTTGTTGAAAACGTGCTTGATCATAATCAGCAAATTTAGAAGGCACTTTATCGAAATAATTTGTTTCACCGCCATCAATGATTTCATTGTCTCGAATCCCGAAAGACAAAAGCACTGCTTTTTTTAACCATTGATTAACGACCCACTCGCCGTTTGTTTTTTCAGCAACACGTGCTTTACCGCTATCGAGTAATTCGATTGATGCGATGATAGCTTGTTTAGTTGCTGCTTCTTTAACTAGCTCTCGGTTGTCAAAAGCGTTTTCGATAATGCTTTGTAGTTCGGTAGTCATGACTTCTCCAGTCAGTAAATGTTTAAATAAGTAGGTTTTAAGTGGTTTGCAGTAAAATGCTTTTAAGGAGAGAGATTATCTATGATGCTTTTGCTCTCTACCAGCACTTAGTGATGTGTTTTGCCTTTAGGGTCACTTTTATTTCGATTTAATGAAGAACATATTTCTTTAGATAAAGAGTTTAGTAAATTTTCATCGGTAACAGGAGTGTGGTCGTGCTGTTGTATATAGAATACATCTTCGGCGCGTTCTCCGAATGTGGCGATACGAGCGCTTAATAAAGTGATGTTATATTTTTCTAAAACTAGCGCAACATTGTGTAGCAAGCCGGGTTGGTTTTGTGCAATTACTTCCATTGCTGTGTAGGTAGGTTTGTTGAAAATAAACACGACTTTAGCTTTAGTTGGAAAATGTTTTAATGCTCGTGAAACGCTTTGTCTAGCAATAGGTTTTTCAATATCTTGGCTGATAATTTGTGCGCGAATATTACTTTCTAGGTAGCGCATGTAATCAACTTTTTTTGCCTCATCAGAAGCGTCGACCTGAGCAGTAAATGTATTTAATGCAAAACCATTTGTACTGCTTTGCAAACGCGCTTCAATAATATCCATATTTAATGCATCAAAGGCGGCTGTGGTATGGCTGAGTAAATTTCTTGATTGAGGCGCAAAGACAAATATCATATTTGCCTCAAGTCGTTTGCTAAAACGTACAGAAACAATTGGTAGGCTAATAGCTGGAACGTTATAAAGACTGCTCGCATGCCAGGCTAGATAAAAAGGCTGGTTGCGAGTGAAATAATCATTAGGCATGCCATCCCAAAATTGTTTAACCATATCGTAGTCGATTTTTTTATCATCAACTTGCTGGGTGATTAGAGTTAAAGCTTCACGTTTATTGTCTTTGATTCTCTCTTCGAGATTGTGGGGTGTTGCATGACCTTGACGTAAAGCATTACGCGTCGATGTATAAAGTTCGACGAGTAATTGTCCTTTCCAGGCATTCCAGACTTTGGGGCTAGTGCCGCGGATATCTGCTAATGTCAGTAAATATAGGTTATCTAGATGCTCCGTATCGCCAACAATTCCAGCAAATTCTTTAATTACTTCATTGTCGTTGATGTCTCGACGTTGCGAGAAATGCGACATTATTAAATGATTTAATACTAGCCAGCCGACTAATTTTGCATCGTATTCTGTCATGCCATGTTTAATACAAAAGTCATAAGCATCATTTTCGCCTAGTACAGAGTGATCGCCACCTCGGCCTTTGGCAATGTCGTGAAATAAAGCGCCAATAAAAACCCGTTCAGGTTTGTATAAGTCGTCTAAAATACTGCTAGCAACGGGATATTCTTCTTTGTTCTCACGTAATCGTGTTAAATTTTCAAGGACTTTTAAAGTGTGACCATCGACTGTGTAAACATGAAATAAGTCGTGTTGCATTTGACCCACGATGGCTCCAAAGTTAGGTAAATAAGCCCCGAGTAGGCCATAAGCATTCATGCGTGATAATAAATCAGCAAGCTCACTGCCTTCGTGCTTAAATAAGTCAAGAAACAAGGACTGTGCTTTAGGATTAGATCGAAAATTATTATTTATATGTTCTAGATTTGCTCTTAGAGAGCGGATTGTGTCTGGATGAATTAATGAAATTTGATGATTTTGCATATGTAAAAACAATTGCAACATGGCGACAGGTTTACGTTTAAATAAACCATCTTTTTGTTGCTGAATCATTTTATTGCGGACAATAAAGTCGTTATGAATTTCTTTTGTTGCTGCAAGTGAAAAACGACTTATATGAATTACTCGGTAGTGAGATAGTAGTAATTCATTTAAATAAACCACTTGCTTAACAGTGCGGTAGTAGCGTTTCATTAGCTGTTCAACAGCTAGATTTGCTTTATTGTCTTGATAACCAAATTCTTTGGCTAGCAAACGTTGTGAATCAAACAGTAAACGGTCTTCATGACGATTAGTGCTTAGATGCAACCCCATACGAAGTTTCCATAGAATATTTCTTGCTCTAATTAATAAGCGATATTCGTCATCATTAATGTGTTTTTGTTCATGCATTTCGCGAAATGAGCGAACCCCGAAACAGCGGTTATAAACCCATAAAATTGTTTGCAAATCGCGTAAGCCACCAGGGCTTTCTTTAATATTAGGTTCCAGTGAATATGCGGTATCTTGATATTGTGCATGCCGGTTTTCTTGTTCCTGACACTTTTCATTAAAGAATTTATTTGCTGGCCAAATTCGTGAGTTTCTTAATTTGTCATCGAGATTTTCGAGCAATGAGGTATCACCGGATAGATGTCGGCTTTCGAGCAAGTTTGTCATGATGGTGACGTCCGCTCGTGCTTCTTTAATACAGTCTTTTAAAGACCGTACGCTATGCCCAATTTCAAGCCCGATGTCCCACAGGAATCGTAGAAAATGCTCGATTAATTCTTTAGGCTTCTCGTAGTCATTACCTTTTAATAAGATCAATAAATCGATATCGGAGTAGGGGTGCAGTTCGCTTCGACCATACCCGCCGACAGCTATTAGCTGTAAAGATTGTAAGTCAGCATGCTGGTCGTTATATTGTTGCCAAGCATGGATGACTAGTTGGTCAATCATCCATGTATAGTTTGTTATTAAATCGGCAGTAGAAATGCCTTGATTTTGATGTTCTTTAAGCTGCTGCTGAGCTTCCTTAATAGCACTCTTATATAAAGTGATTGGCGATTTATTTTTACTTAGTAACTCATCTGAAGCTAGTTTGAATTTTTGTATATTGAGAAGTTTACTTTTCGCGAAGTGCATAGCAGTTCTTTACGCAAGTTGAATATTCAAAAACCAGATTGACTAAATGCTATTTAACTAAGCACTGCATTGGCAGAGTTAGTTAGTATTTCAAAGCCGTCACTTGTTACTAAAATTGTGTGCTCCCATTGTGCTGAAAGAGAGTGATCACGTGTTACTACTGTCCAATTATCAGCAAGCAGCCTCGTTTCCTTTTTGCCTGCATTGATCATTGGCTCAATAGTGAATGTCATGCCTTCGCTCAATTCCATGCCTGTATTAGGCCGTCCATAATGAAGTACTTGTGGGTTTTCATGAAATTCTTTACCAATGCCATGCCCGCAATATTCTCTAACCACAGAAAAATTATGTTGCTCGGCATGTGTTTGAATCGCGTGACCGATACTTCCAAGTTGAGCGCCCGGGCGAACCATTTCAATGCCTACAAACATAGATTCGCGAGCAACATCGCTAATTCGTTTGCCTAGCACAGAGGGTTTGCCAACAAAATACATACGACTATTGTCACCGTGGTAACCATCTTTGATAACGGTGATGTCAATGTTGATTATGTCGCCTTTTTTAAGTTTTTTATCACTTGGAATGCCATGACAAATAACATGGTTTACTGAAGTGCAAATAGATTTTGGGAAACCTCGGTAATTTAATGGAGCAGGGATTGCTTGTTGTTCATTAACTATATAGTCATGACATAGAGTATTTAACTCATCGGTGGTGACACCAGGTTGAACGTATTCTTCGATCATGTCCAAGACTTCGCTTGCAAGTCGACCAGCGACACGCATTTTTTCAATTTCAGAGCTGGTTTTAATGCTAACAGTCATGGATTTATTAGTGCTTGTTTATTAGCAAAGTATTGTAACAAAAACTGCACTGACAATAAGCTTTCTTGCGTGAATTTGTTCGGTTATCAATTGACCAAAAAAGAGGCTAATTGTTTGAATAGAGTGGGGCGGTATGGTATAAACGCGCCACACATTAAATCATCCGAATATCACTATGATTAACTGGGTGCTCTTAATTACTGTAAGGCATTGTAATGTATATGCTTTTCTTTGATTGGAGTTAGTTAGTTAGATGATTCGGATTTGTCTAAACCCATACAATTTGGAGTAATACTTATGTCAGACGTTACTATGCGCCAGATGCTAGAAGCAGGCGTACATTTCGGCCATCAAACTCGTTATTGGTCACCTAAAATGCGCCCTTTTATTTTTGGTGAGCGCAATAAAATTCATATTATTAACTTAGAAACGACGTTGCCTATGTTCAACGACGCGATGAACTACATCGGTCAAGTTGTTGGTAACGGTGGACAAGTTATGATGGTTGGTACTAAGCGTTCCGCCAGCAAATTAGTAAGAGAAGCGGCAGAAAGAGCTGGTGCGCCTTATGTGAATCATCGTTGGTTAGGTGGCATGCTGACTAACTTTAAAACAGTAAAAAATTCTATTAAGCGTTTGAAAGAATTAGATACTCAGCTAGTTGAAGGCCAAACGGCACGTTTAAGTAAAAAAGAATCTCTAACTCTCGACCGTGAGCGTATTAAGCTTGAACGTAGTCTGGGTGGGATCAAAAATATGCAAGGTCTTCCTGATGCTATTTTTGTGGTTGATGTAAAGACTGAATATATTGCAGTTTCTGAAGCGAATAAATTAGGTATTCCTGTGATTGCGGTAGTTGATACTAATTGTGTTCCAGATGGCGTTGATTATGTTATTCCTGGTAACGATGATGCTATACGAGCGATTCGTTTATATGTAAACCAAGTTGCTGAAACTGTTATTCAAGCGCGTCTAGCAGCGCAGATTGCTCCTGCAGCTACTGGCGATGAGAGTGGTGCTGAAGAAGAAGCTGCACCAACAGAAAAAGTAACTAAGGTAAAAGCCGCAAAGCCTAAAAAGGAAACAAAACCTTCTGTAGAAGCTAAGCCAGCTGCAAAGAAAGAAGCTGAAGCTAAACCAGTTGAGAAAAAAGAAGCTAAACCAGCTGCAAAGAAGGAAGCGAAGCCTGCCGCTAAAAAAGCGGCAAGTGCGAAAGATGACCTTACGACGATTAATGGTATTGGCCCAGTAATTGCTGGTAAATTAGAAGGTTTAGGCATTACAACTTTTCAACAAATTGCAGACTTAAAACCTGCTGATGTTGAACGCGTTGACGGGGAATTAAGTTTTAAAGGTCGGATTGAGCGTGAAGATTGGATTAATCAGGCTAAAAAATTAATCTCTTAATAATTTAAAAACTCACTAAGTTTTATTCAAACATACTTTAGATAGGTGACATTATGGCAATCACTGCCGCATTAGTAAAAGAGCTACGCGAGCGCACTGGCGCAGGCATGATGGAATGTAAGAAAATGCTAACCGAAACGGACGGTGATATTGATTTGGCAATTGAAGAATTGCGCAAACGTGGTGCAGCTCAGGCTGATAAGAAAGCGGGTCGTATAGCCGCTGAAGGAACTATCGTAACATTAGTTGATGGTAATAAAGGCGTAGCTGTTGAAATTAATAGTGAAACTGATTTTTCAGCAAGAAATGAACAGTTTATTGGTTTTTCTAATGACGTTGCGCAAGCTGTTTTGACAAATGATCCTACAGATATAGCCGCATTGTCTGATTCGAATGTTGCATCGGGTGTTAGTGTTGAAGAAGCACGCCAGTCATTGATTTCTGAAATTGGTGAAAATATTACTGTACGTCGCTTTAAAGTGTTAGCAGCACAAGATGGAGAACGTGTTGGATCTTATCAACATGGCACAAAAATTTCTGTGATTGTTAAAATTGCCGGTGGTAATGATGACTTAGCAAAAGATATTGCGATGCATGTTGCTGCGAGTAAACCAGTGTGTGTTTCTGCTGATGATGTTCCCGCTGATCTATTAGCGAAAGAGCGTGAGATTTTCACTGCACAAGCTGCTGAAAGTGGTAAGCCTGCCGAAATTATGGAAAAAATGGTTGATGGGCGTGTGCGTAAATATCTTAATGAAGTAACTTTGTTAGGCCAAGCATTTGTAAAAGACCCTGATATTTCTGTAGAAAAGTTGTTAAAGTCGGCGAATGCTTCTGTTATTGAATTTGTCCGCTATGAAGTGGGTGAAGGCATTGAGAAAAAAGAAGATGACTTCGTAAGCGAAGTCATGGCTCAGGCGGGTAAGTAGTCGTTTAAATAAATTAACTTAGCGAGATACGTCATGTCAGATAACTCTAATGAAACAAATCAAGATCAAGGGTTTAGACGTATTCTGCTTAAGTTAAGTGGTGAAGCTTTAGCTGGTTCTGCTGCTAATTCTGATCCATTTGGAATTGATGCTAAAACCTTAAATAGCGTTTGTACCGAAATTGCCAGTGTTATTAACGCTGGAGTGCAGTTGGCTGTTGTAGTTGGCGGCGGTAACTTTTTTCGCGGTATTAGTGCTTCTGAATCGGGTATTGAGCGTGCGACAGCTGATTATATGGGCATGCTGGCAACAGTAATGAACTCCTTAGCTTTGCAGCAAGGTTTAAAGAAAGTAGGGGTTCAAGCACGAGTGCAATCTGCAATTCCTATTTCCCCTGTCTCTGAACCTTACGTCAGATTACGCGCGCTTAAGCATTTAAACATTGGTCGGGTAGTGATATTTGCTGCAGGTACAGGTAACCCTTATTTCACTACTGATACGGCAGCAAGTTTAAGAGCTGCTGAGATCAATGCTGATATTTTAGTCAAAGCAACTAAGGTCGATGGGGTTTATGACTCTGATCCTGTTAAAAACTCTGCAGCAAAACGCTATGAGACCGTTAGTTATGACGAAGTTTTACAAAAGCGACTAGGTGTTATGGATGCAACTGCGATTGCTTTATGCCGTGATAATAATATGGATTTACGGGTATTATCTATTAATGAACCTGGAGCGTTAGTCAAAATGGCAACGGGTTCTGATGTTGGAACATTAATTACCAGCGTTGCTTAATAGTTTGATTTGATTGGTTATATTGACGATCTAAAGTAAAAAATATTTCTTATCAGGACAATGATAATTAAGGTCTGATTAAAGAAAGATTAATAAAAAGAGCAAAATAGTTACTTTTCATTTGTTCATTTAATTTATAAATTATAATAAATAAAAATTTCGAGGTGAATTTATGATTGATGAAATTATCAAAGATGCTGAGCAACGTATGCTAAAAAGTATCGAATCAATGCGCTCCGAAATGGCAAAAATCCGCACTGGTAGAGCCAGTCCAGCTTTGGTTGATCATCTTTCTGTAGATTATTATGGTGTTGATACACCTATCAGTCAGGTAGCTAATATTACTGTGCAAGATGCTCGAACATTGGCTGTTCAACCGTGGGAAAAAAACATGGTGCCTGTGGTTGAAAAAGCAATAATCAGTGCGAATCTTGGTTTAAACCCAGTAACAACTGGAGATTTGATTCGTATTCCTATGCCGCCGTTAACTGAAGAACGTCGACGTGAGATGGTGAAAGTAGCATCGAGTGAAGGTGAAAATGGTAAGGTTGCAATCCGAAATATTAGACGTGACGCTAACGGTGATTTCAAATCACTGTTGAAAGATAAGGACATTTCTGAAGATGATGACAAGCGAGCGCATGATCGTGTTCAGGAGCTAACGGACAAGTATGTGACTGAAATTGATAAAATTGTTAGTGAAAAAGAAGCGGAAATCTTGACAGTTTAATTTTAAGTTAACTTTCAAATTAATTATTAAAATTAATAATAGGTAGCTTCGGGAATTTTTAATGAACTCTCTTCTTTCTAAAATTATTAGTTTTTTTAAAACTAATAAAGTGACAACTTCGGTTATTTACCCAAAACCAAAGCATATTGCTGTGATTATGGATGGCAATGGTCGCTGGGCGAATGCAAAAGGCTTAACGCGGATTGCTGGACATAGACAAGGAGCTAGTTCTGTTAAATCATTGATTAAAGCTTGTATAGCGCATGAGATTCCTTATTTAACCATTTTTGCTTTTAGCAGTGAAAACTGGAATCGACCAGAATCAGAAGTCAGCGCTTTAATGGATTTGCTTAGCAACGCCCTCGAAACTCAGACTAAAAAGTTGAATGAGAATGGTATAAAGCTGAACCTTATCGGTGAGTTAAATGAATTTAGCCCACGCATCCAAGAATTGGCAAGTAAAGCGCAACAAGAAACATCAAAAAACACTAAATTACATTTTTCTGTAGCAATAAATTATGGTGGCCGTTGGGATATTACTCAAGCATCGAAACAGCTTGCGAATAAGGTTGCTAAAGGTGAATTAACCAGTGATCAAATTACTGAAGAATTGTTTGCCAAACACTTGGTAACAGGTGATTTGCCTGACCCTGATTTATTTATTCGAACTAGTGGTGAATATCGAATAAGTAATTTTATGTTGTGGCAAGCTGCTTATTCTGAGTTTTATTTCACGGATATATTGTGGCCAGATTTTGATGAAGAAGCATTTGTTAAAGCATTGTTACAATTTACTCGTCGTGACAGACGATTTGGTAAGGCTGAAGAAACCATTACGACGCAAGACTTGGCGAAATCTAGTGAGTTAGAATTAGATCCTATTGAAAAGGAATTAATTGAACAACAACAAGAACAGAAATTGAGAAAGCATGCTTAAACAGCGGGTAATTACTGCTGTTATATTAGTTGTCATTCTATTGACGACTTTACTAGCTTCTAACCCATTCTATTGGCGTTTAATTATTTCAATTGCTTTATTTTTAGGTTTTTGGGAATGGCTACGTTTTTGCCAGATGACTTCACGTCCTGAACAAATTTTCTCTTATGGTTTGTTTGTTACTTTGTTCCTCTTTTTTCAACTGGGGTTATTACCAATATCAATTTTAATTATTGTGACCTGTCTTTTATGGGGTTTATGTTTATTCTTTACATTGACTAATAAAGTAGATTTTTTACATAGGCCAAAAATCAAATTACTACTTGGAATGTGGCTACTGAGTGCGGCTGGTTATTTACTTATTGAGTTAAAGTATTTAGATAATGGTGTATGGTGGATTTTGTGTTGCATGGTTGCTATTTGGGCAGCCGATATTGGCGCTTATTTTGTCGGTAAAAGATTGGGAAAAACTAAATTGGCACCGAGTATTAGCCCAGGAAAAACAATAGAAGGATTACTAGGTGGCTTATCTTTGGTAGTGATGATTTTCATACCAATTTTATTTTGGAACTTTCCTGTAATGACTGCTTTCTTATTGCTTCTTACTGTTGTAATTACGGCATTGCTATCAGTAGGGGGCGATTTATTTGAAAGTAAATTGAAACGCTATGTCGACCTTAAAGACAGTAGCCAAATACTACCAGGTCACGGGGGTGTTTTAGATCGTGTTGATAGTTTGTTAGTTGGCGTGCCTTTTTTTATGTTAGGCCTTTTATTTTTAGGCTTCATAACTTAGTTTCGGTTATCGATAAATGCAACGTATCGTTATTTTAGGCTCCACAGGCTCGGTCGGTCAAAGCACACTCGATGTGCTTGCGCAACATGAGGAACGATTTTCGGTTTATGGCTTAACGGCAAATAACAATGTTGAAAAAATGTTGCTTCAATGTGAACAGTTTAGGCCATCTATTGCGGTAATGGGGAATGCAGAAGCAGCTAAAAGACTTGAAGTCAGGTTGCTTGAATCAGGACTTAAGGATATTCAAGTTGCAAGTGGCAATGAGGCGATTACTGCTATTGCTGAAGAGCAAAGCGTTGATACAGTAATGTCCGCGATTGTCGGTGCAGCAGGATTGGTTCCTACACTTGCCGCAGTAAGCTCAGCAAAAAAAGTATTAATCGCGAATAAAGAGCCATTGGTAATGACTGGTAGTTTATTTATGAATGAAGCACTTAATAGTGGCGCAAAGATTTTGCCGATTGATAGTGAGCATAATGCTATTTATCAATGCTTACCTGCGGATCAAAATAAAGATAATGTCAGCCGTATTCATTTAACTGCATCCGGTGGTCCTTTTCGGGGGCGTGAATGGTCGGAATTAACAGAAATTACGCCTGAACAAGCTTGTGCGCATCCAAATTGGTCAATGGGGCGTAAAATCTCAGTTGACTCTGCAACCATGATGAATAAAGGCATGGAATTGATTGAAGCTACAGCCTTGTTTGATTTACCTGCCGACCGTGTTGAGGTAATTATCCATCCACAAAGCATTATTCATTCAATGGTAGAATATGTTGATGGTTCATTTTTAGCGCAGTTAGGAGCTCCTGACATGAAGATTCCCATTGCGCATGCGTTAGCTTGTCCAGAACGTTTTGCTTCTGGTGCAGCGACTTTAGACGTGACTGAAATTGCGCAGTTAGATTTCCATAAACCGGATATGGCTAACTTGCCATGTTTATCTTTGGCTAGACAGGCAGTGAACAGTGGTGGTTCTGCTCCGGCTATTTTGAATGCAGCGAATGAAATTGCAGTTGACGGGTTTTTAAATAATCAATTGGGTTTTACAAAAATTCCTGAAGTAATAAATGAAGTCATGCAAGAGCTTGAAATAACTGAAATTGAAGGTGTTGAGCATGTATTACAAATTGACAATGAAGCACGACAACATGCGACTCACGCTATAACATCGTTGAACTAAGCATTTGTTTTTGTAAACGTTAACTAAAAAAACAATTTAATGAGTTTCTTATATAGTGTTATCGGATTTTTGATTGCCATTGGTGTGCTAGTTGCAGTACACGAATTTGGTCATTTTTGGGTAGCGCGTAAATTAGGCGTTAAGGTTTTACGCTATTCGGTAGGCTTTGGTAAGCCTCTCTGGAAAAAAGTAGCTGGTGAAGACCAAATAGAATATGTTATTGGCGCTATACCATTAGGCGGCTATGTGAAAATGCTTGGCGAAAATGACCCTGATGCGGAGGTCGATCCACGCGATGCACATAGAGCGTTTGATAATCAACCTATTTGGAAGCGCGTTTTAATTGTTGCTGCCGGTCCTGGAATTAATTTTCTTTTTGCTATTCTGCTTTTTCTAATACTAGGCATGATGTCTAAAGAGGGTATTGTCTCGACTATTGGAGAATTGCCGGAAGAGTCATTAGTTGCTCAGGCTGGAGTGCAAAGCGGTGATGAAATTGTTGCTATTGATGGCCGCCGCGTAGATTTTTTTGGTCAGCATGATTTACATGTCTTTAACCAAGTATTACGTGGTCGTGATATTGAATTACAAGTACGCCAAAATAATGACATCAAAACGATACATCTTGATGTCTCAGGGTTGCCGATTTACAACATGGGTTCGTCATTTTTAAATCGAGCTTTAGGCTTTGTACCAGTTTCACCTGAGCTTACTACAACATTTTCTTTGATTGTCGATGATTCGCCAGCATCACGTGCTGGTCTGCAAGCGGGCGATCAATTGGTTGAAATTGATGGTGTGACGGTTTCTAGTTGGTCACAGATGGTTGAGATCATTAGTACATCGCCAGAGCAAACTCTATCAATAAAATATTATCGAGATAAAGTGCTGCAGCAAGTTGAGATTACCCCAGCACTCTATGAGGAAGGGGAGCAGCGTATTGGACGTATAGGTGTGGCGCCTACAGCGCTACCTTATGCAGAGAATCAAATAATCACTATGCAGCGGTCTCCTTGGCAAGCCCTTAAATACGGAGTTGAGCAAACATGGTTAATGTCTTCAGTAACAGTGCGTATGCTTTGGAAAATGCTGACGTTGCAGGTTTCTCATAAAAATATAAGTGGTCCAATTACGATTGCGCAAGTTACTGGTCAAGCAATACAAATCAGCTTAGATTACTATCTGCATATATTAGCGGTTATTAGTATTAGTTTAGGGGTGATGAATTTATTGCCAATTCCAATGTTAGATGGTGGACATTTATTGATGTATGCTGTTGAATTCGTGGCTGGTAAAAATGCTTCTGAAAAAGTCTTTATGGTGGGGCAGAAGCTAGGCATTGTATTTTTGGCGTGTTTAATGAGTCTGGCTTTTTATAATGATATTTATAGATTATTGAATTAAAATCAGACGGCAACGAATACATATAATAAAATTTATAAAATACATATTTATTTTTAATCTTTGATTAGTATGCGTGGAAATTACAGCTACTTTTTAAAAGTATGAGAATCTAATAATTCTAAAACGTAAGAGAATCTAATAATTCAAGGTCTATTAAAAATGCTAACGATTATAAATCAACACCAACTAGTACTAATTAGAGTACTGAGGCTCTATGCTTAGAAAACTCTGCATTCTTCCTTTATTTGTTTTGTCTATTCTCGCTATTAGCAATAGTAGTGTTTTAGCTCAAGAATCATTTACGGTATCGGACATTCAAGTTACTGGCTTGCAACGTATTTCTGCCGGTGCAGTTTTCAATTATTTGCCTATAGAAGTTGGTGATAATTTTGATCCTGAAATTTCTTCTGAAATAATTCGAGAATTATATAAAACAGGTTTTTTTGAAGATATTCAAATTTCTACTGAAGGTACAGCGATTGTGCTTGATGTTGTTGAATACCCATCGATTGCTAGCATTAGTTTTGCAGGCAATAATCTTATTAAGGAAGAAGATTTACGTAATGCTTTAAGGGATAACGATTTCGTTGAAGGTCGTGTATTTAAACCAAATGTGTTAGAGCTTGTTACTCAAGAGTTGAAGCGTCAGTATTTGAATCAAGGTAAATATAACGCTCAGGTTGAAACTCAAGTGATTGACTTGCCTAGAAATCGAGTAGATGTGACTGTACACGTGCTTGAAGGAGCGACAGCAACGATTGAAAAAATCAATATTGTTGGTAACGAGTTTTTTAGCGATAAAATGTTATTAGATCTATTTGGATCTTCAACTAATGTGCCTTTTTATAGATTTTGGGATTCAAGCGATCAATACTCTCGTGAAAAAGTATCTGGGGATTTAGAGACGCTAAGAAGCTTTTATCAAGATCAAGGTTTTCTTGATTTTCGAATTGTTTCTAATCAAGTCAGTGTCTCCAATCAAAAAGATGGAGTCTTTTTAACTGTTAATATTGAAGAAGGTGAACGTTATACAGTTTCTGATTTTGTTCTAAATGGACAGTTAGTTGTTCCCGAAGATGAATTGCTGCCTTATGTTTATATTGCCCCGGGTAAAATTTATTCTCGACGAGCAGTCGACACTACAACTGAATTAATTTCCGCTCGGTTAGCTGAAGAAGGCTACTCCTATGCTGAAGTTGTACCAGTGCCAGATGTGGATCGTGAGAATAACACGATGAGCTTTTCTATAAATATTAAGCCAGGGCGCCGAGTTTATGTGCGACGCATTGATATATTAGGTAATCGTTTAACTAATGACGAAGTAATACGACGTGAATTACGTCAGATCGAAGGTAGTGCATTCTCACCAAGTCGTGTAAGTCGTTCAAAGATACGCTTACAGCGATTAAGTTTTTTCGATCAAGTTGATATTGAAACTTTGCCAGTAGCAGGGCGAGATGATCAAGTTGATTTGGTCGTTGATGTGGCTGAACGGCCAACTGGATCATTTTTGTTTGGTTTAGGCTTTTCTGGTGATGATGGTGCATTAATACAAACAAGTGTTTCTCAAGGGAACCTTTTTGGCACAGGCAATCAATTAAACTTCTCTGTGCAACGTTCGGATATTATTGAATCGATTAGCTTGCAATATACAAATCCATATTACACACAGAGTGGTATAAGTCGTAGCATTAGTCTTAGTAGTCAAGATATTGACTCTGCTGCGGCAAATACTTCTTCATTTATTACTTCGACTCAAGCTCTTAATCTGAGTTATGTTTTTCCTATTAATGAAAATAATTCATTTTCTCTGGGTGGCGGCTTTGAGAGAATTGATCTGCAATCAACGATTTTTTCAGTTCCCGAAGTGGTCGATTTTATTGACCAATTTCCTGACAATGATTTGTTTACTTTCACCTCTGCTTTTAATCATGATACGCGTGATAGTTTGATATACCCTACGGCGGGTAAAAACTTTCGATTATCACTTGAAGCGACGGTACCAGGTAGTGATTTAGAGTATTATCGAGCAAACTTAGATTCAAGCATCTACTTTCCATTTACTTCACGTATAGCCCTTAAGCTGGGTCTTGGCTTAGGATTTGGTGATGGTTTTGGTGATACAGAAAGCTTACCTTTCTTTAAAAACTATTTTGCAGGCGGTTCTACATCAGTACGTGGTTTTGAAGCACGGTCCTTGGGGCCTTTAGATTCTAGTGAATTTCCTAATCCTTTTGGTGGTAGTAAGCGAGTTTTGTTTAATGCCTCATTACTATTACCAGTCGGCAGTGGTGCGCTTGATAAACGGCTAAACATATTTTTAGATGGCGGACAGGTTTTTGCTGATGAAGAGGATATTGAATTTGATGAGATCCGTTATTCCGTTGGCATTGGCTTTAACTGGATCTCACCAGTAGGACCTCTATCGATTTCCTATGCAACTCCTTTGAATGAGCAAGAGGGTGATGAAATTGAAAGGTTTCAGTTCAGTATCGGTCAGTTGTTACAATAAATTTATTTAAAATTAACAGGTATATAAAATGTTAAAACGAAGTCTTTATCTCCTAGTGTTGCTAAATGCAATGCTTATTTCTAATACTGCTTTTGCACAATTAAAAATTGGTGTTTATGACAATCGTGCGATTCTTGATAATTTACCAAATTTACAAAAACAATTTGAAAACTTAAAATCAGAATTTGAGCCAGAAGAGAAAAAAATTAACGACCTGCAAACACGGTTATTAAGCCTGCAAGATGATATTGAGAAAAATGCTCCTATTTTAAGTGAAGGAGACATACAGGCTAAGCAATTAGAGTATGCGAGTATGCGTCGAGAATACCAATTGTTAGCAGAAGATACTGAACGAGTGTTTAAAGTGAGACAGAATGAGGTTGTTCGAGATATTCAAGCGACGGTCGATCAAGAAGTACTTAAATTCGCTGAAGAACAATCTTATGATTTGATTTTGCGTAGTGGAATTTTATATGCCAGTCCAGCTGTTGATATTACTCAAGAAATCTTAAAAAGATTATCAGCTCAATAAAAGCTATAAATTAGATTAGAGGTTTTTATTGTGCCATCACTGAATATTCATGAAATAAAAAATCATCTGCCGCACCGTTATCCTTTTTTATTAATCGATAAAGTTATTAGTGCCGACTCGGGGAAAAAATTAACGGCATTGAAAAATGTTACTTATAATGAGCCTTTCTTCGAGGGTCATTTCCCAAACAGGCCAGTTATGCCTGGAGTGCTTATCATCGAGGCGTTAGCTCAAGCGGCTGCTTTAATGGCTTCTTTAGATATTAAAGATCAGACTGGTGCTGAGAATAGGGTTTATTACTTTACAGGAATCGATAAAGCTCGATTTAAACGACCGGTTGAACCTGGCGATCAATTGATCTTTGAGGTTGAATTGACGCGACAAATAAAGAATATGTGGAAGTGTAAAGGAGTGGCTAAAGTTGATGATAATGTTGCTGCGCAAGCAGAAGTTATGTTTACGTTTGTAGATTTATAAATCAAGTAAATTTAACTTCTAATGGCAACTAATATACACCCTAGTGCAATCATCGAAGATGGTGCAAAAATTGGTGACAATGTCACTATTGGTCCGTTTTGTATTATTGGTAGTAATGTTGAGCTAGGTGAAGGTAACCGCATTGATTCACATGTTGTTATTAATGGTCATACTACCATCGGGGAAAATAATCATTTTTTCTCTTACTGCGCTATCGGTGGCACTCCACAATCATTAGCTTATAAAGATGAACCGACAAAAACAGTAATTGGTAGTAATAATGTTTTTCGTGAAAATATTACGGTAAGTCGTGGCACGGTTGAAGACGAAGGTATTACTTCAATAGGTGATGATAATTTTTTCATGGCTTATTGTCATATAGCTCACGATTGCAGACTTGGTTCATCTGTCATGTTTGCTAATAGTGTCTGTTTAGCAGGGCATGTGCATATGGGCGATTATGTTGTAATGTCAGGCTATTCCTTAGTACATCAATTTTGTAGAGTCGGGACACATGCTTTTGTCGGCCCAAGTGCTGTTGCAATTCAAGATATTCCGCCTTATACCTTAGCCGCTGGTAACCGTGCAATCACACATGGTATAAATGTTCGGGGTTTGCGTCGCCGTGGCCTAGAATCAGATGATATTTCGCAGTTAAAACGTGCTTATAAGATAATTTATCGTTCAGGATTCACGCTTAAAAATGCATTATTAGAAATTACTGAAAATAATTTCACTAGTGAACAAGTGAAGGAATTAACAGACTTTATTCAAAGCTCTAAGCGTGGTGTTATACGTTAAATTGTTATATCAAACTCAGTTATGAAGGTCGCAATAGTTGCGGGTGAGACATCGGGAGATTATCTCGGTAGTGAATTAATTGAAGCTATGCGCGCGCATTTCCCAGACACTGAATTTGTCGGGTTATGCGGCCCTTTAATGCAAGAGCAAGGAGCAGTCACTTTAGCTGAGATGGAAAAAATCAGTATTTTTGGTCTAGATGGATTATTAGGTTCAATACGAGAAATTCTCTCGATCAGAAAAAAATTGTATGAACATTTTATCGAATGGCAACCAGATATATTTATAGGAATTGATGTACCTGATTTTAATTTGGCATTAGAAGCTAAATTAAAGCAAAAAAATATTCCCGTTATTCATTATGTTAGTCCAACTGTGTGGGCTTGGCGCGGTGGTAGAATTAAAAAGATTCGCCGTTCGATTGACCTCATGCTCACATTGTTTCCTTTTGAAAAAACATATTACCAACAGCATGATACGCCTGTTGAGTATGTCGGACACCCGCTCGCTAAACAAGTTCTTGATTGGCAAGTTCCACAAGAATTTGCTGAAAAGTTCATTGATCACTTAGCAGATAAAAAATTGATCGCCTTAATGCCTGGCAGTCGTGCTAGTGAAGTGACTAAACTTGCGCCAGTAATGTTAGATGCGGCAGTACAGTTAAAACAAAAATTTCCAAATTTAATATTTGTTATTCCAGCTGCAAATCAAAAGTTGCTCGATAAAATTGTTGCTATGCCTGAATATCAAGATGCAGAAGTTGATATTATTTTAGGTCATTCTCGAGATTTATTAGCAGTGTGTAATATGGCTATTTTGGCTTCGGGCACGGCGGCACTAGAAGCTGCTCTTTTTGCGAAACCGATGATTGTTTTATATAAAGTTTCTAAACTTTCTGCTTGGGTGTATAAAAACTCAATAACAGTAGAGCACTATTCAATGCCGAATCATTTAACTAATCCACCTATTGTTCCCGAGTTGATTCAAGATAATGCTACTGTTAATAATCTTGTTTTAGAAGCACAAAAACTACTGATTGATGAAGAACGTTTTACATCTATGCAAACGGCATTAGCTCAGATAGCACCTGATTTAAATAAAAACTCAGGTCAGCTAATTTGTTCAGCGATTACCGAATTGCTGAACAAAAAGAAAGCATCAAAGGTTCAATAGTGACCGAATTGATCGCTGGTGTTGATGAGGTAGGTCGGGGACCATTAGCTGGGCCTGTGATTACTGCAGCAGTGATTTTACCTAGCGATTATAATTTGCCAGGTTTGAATGACTCAAAGAAAGTTTCGCTAAAAAAACGTCTGCAACTTGCTGATGATATTAAACAATGCGCTATAAGTTGGGCTTTAGGTAAGGCAACAGTTGAAGAAATTGATCAATTGAATATTTTGCATGCAACGATGTTAGCCATGCAAAGAGCCGTTTCTAATATGCCAATAACGCCAACTAGAGTATTGGTTGATGGTAACCGTTGCCCAGATTTTGATATGCCGGCCGTAGCTATTGTTGGTGGTGATGGTATTGAAGCTTGTATCTCAGCAGCTTCGATTGTCGCTAAAGTTAGCCGCGATGCAATCATGCATGAATATGCTCAGCACTATCCTCATTATGGTTTTGAAACTAATAGCGGTTACCCAACTAAACAGCATCGAGATGCGTTACAAGAACATGGTATAACATCGATCCACCGACGAAGCTTTGCGCCAGTAAAAAAACTACTTTAAGAAATGGAGTCATTCAGAGTCTTTTGCTTTAGGCTATAATTATTTAATGTCTAATACCTTTGTTCATTTGCATTTGCATACCGAATATTCCTTAGTGAATGGAATGATTCGCTTACCTGCATTGATTGATCAGACATTGCAAAATCAGATGCCAGCAGTAGCTATTACTGATATTGGTAATCTTTATGGAACGGTTAAATTTTTTAACAAGTGTGTCGCGCAAGGAATTAAACCTATTATTGGTGCTGAAGTATATATAGAAAATCCGGATAAAATTTCACAACCATATGCATTAGTTTTATTGGTGCAAAATGATGAAGGGTATAGAAACATTTCGCAGTTGATTTCGCGAGCATTTAGAAAAGGTCAACATCAAAGTGTACCGATAATAAAAAAAGCGTGGTTAGATAATAATACTGAAGGTTTGATTGCATTGTCTGGCGCTCAACGCGGTGAGCTTGGTGCAGCAATTTCGGCAAATCGACCTAAATTGCAAGAAACAGTTTTAAAAGAATATTGTCGATTGTTCCCAGATCGTTTCTATATTGAAATCCAACGTGTTGGTCGCGCTTATGAAGAGCAATATATCAATAATGCAGCAAAATTAGCAGCTGAATATAGTGTGCCACTGGTAGCGACTAATGATGCTCATTTCATGCAAGAAAATGAATATGATGCACATGAAGTTCGAGTTTGTATCAGTGAAGGTCGAGTGTTAAATGATACTCGCAGAGTAAAGCACCATACTCCTCAACAGTATTATAAAAACTCGCAGCAAATGATTGAGTTATTTGCCGATATTCCCAGTGCCATTGAGAATACGGTATTAGTCGCTCAGCGCTGTAATTTTAAATTGCATATGGGCGAATATTTCTTGCCTGATTTTCCAGTGCCGAAGGAAGAATCAATTGGGTCTTTTCTCGCTCAACAATCAGAGCTTGGTTTACAAGCGATACTGTTAAGGCAATTTCCTGATGGTATCGACGAAAAAACGCGAAGTGAATACCACGAACGGATGAATTTTGAACTAAAAATCATTAATGAGATGGGTTTTCCTGGCTATTTTTTGATTGTTGCGGATTTTATCCGCTGGGCAAAAGAGAATGATGTGCCGGTTGGACCTGGTCGAGGTTCTGGTGCAGGTTCTATTGTTGCCTATGCTTTAGGAATCACTGACCTTGATCCTATTGAGCATGTTTTGCTTTTCGAGCGATTTCTCAATCCAGAACGTGTATCAATGCCTGACTTTGATATCGATTTTTGTATTGAAGGCCGTGAGCGCGTAATTGAGTACGTTGCTAATAAATATGGGCGCGACAAAGTTTCTCAAATCATTACTTTCGGCACTATGGCTGCCAAAGGAGTTGTGCGTGATGTTGGTCGTGTTCTTGGTATGTCTTATGGTCATGTTGATGGTATTGCGAAATTAATTCCTTTTGATTTAGGCATGACGTTGACTAAAGCTCTAGATCAAGAAGTTGAATTGCGCGAACGCTATGACAATGAAGAAGAAATTACTACTTTAATTGATATGGCGCTTAAGCTTGAAGGCTTATCTCGTAATGTCGGTAAGCATGCCGGCGGTGTTGTTATTGCGCCGACTGATTTAACCGACTTTACACCACTGTATTGTGATCAAGATAGCGAGCAAATTGTTGCGCAGTACGATAAAGATGACTTAGAAAAGATTGGTTTAGTTAAATTTGATTTTCTGGGATTAAAAACCTTAACCATTATCGATTGGACAGAAAAAGCGATTAATAGTTTTCGTCAAAAACAAGAACTACAAGCAATTGATGTTGCTAAGTTGCCATTGGATGATTCGGCTACTTATGAGCTGTTAAAAAAAGGATCCACTACGGCGATATTCCAGCTTGAATCACCGGGCATGAAAGGACTGATTAAAAATCTTAAGCCGGATCAATTTGACGATATCGTCGCGTTAGTTGCATTGTTTCGCCCTGGTCCTTTAGGCGCAGGGATGGAAAAAGTTTTCTGTGATCGTAAGCATGGTTTACAGGCAGTTAATTACCCACATGAAATTCTTGAGCCAATTTTAAATGGCACGTACGGTGTTATTCTCTATCAAGAGCAAGTAATGGAAATTGCTCAGGTGATGGGTGGTTATTCTCTCGGTGGGGCGGATATTTTACGTCGTGCTATGGGCAAGAAAAAGGTTGAAGAAATGGCTGAGCAGCGGGCTATTTTTGAAAAAGGTGCGGCCGAGCGTAATATTGAAACCAGTACAGCTAAAGAAGTATTTGATTTGATGGAATATTTTGCCGAATACGGGTTCAATAAATCTCATTCAGCGGCATACGCTTTAATTTCTTATCAAACGGCTTGGTTGAAAACTCATTATCCGGCGCACTTTATGGCAGCTTGTATGTCAGCAGATATGGAGCATACCGATAAAGTAGTAATTCTGTTGAATGAAGCTAATGAAATGAAGCTTAATGTTGAACACCCGGATATCAATTTATGTGTGCATCATTTTCGTGCGACTGATGAAAAAACCATTGTTTATGGCTTAGGAGCTATTAAAGGTATTGGTAAGCCTGTAATTGAAGCGATTATCGAAGCACGCGAGAGCGAGGGTGCCTTTAAAGATTTGTATGATTTATGTGCTCGCGTTGATATAAAAAAGGTCAATAGACGTGCCCTAGAAGCGTTAATTCGCTCCGGTGCTTTAGATGCACTAGGCGTGCATAGAGCAAGTTTGGTAGCAAGTGTTGATCTTGCGTTAGATGCTGCGAATCAGAAACATCGGAGTGCTGCTGCTGGGCAATCGGATTTTTTTGGTATCTCTGCGCCAGCTGAAACAGTGCAAACTTATCAGAATATGCCTGAATGGAAAACAGAAGATTTGCTCGCGGCAGAAAAAGATACTTTGGGTTTATATCTCAGCGGTCACCCGATTGACCTGTATATTCAAGAACTAGATCAATTTACAACATCTAGATTAGTTAATGTTGATGGTGGGCAAGGCAAACAAAAAAAAGCGGTGACTGTTGCTGGTCTTGTTGTTGGTGTTCGAACCATGCATACCAAATCTGGTTCGCGCATGGCTTTTATTCAACTAGATGATAAAACTGCGCGTATTGAAGTAAAAGTTTATGGAGAATTATATGATCAACGTCGTGATGTGATTCATAAAGACAAAGTTCTAGTGATTAAAGGTAAAGCTGGTGTCGATCATTTTAATGGAGGCATACAATTATCAGCTGATGAGTTATTTGATATAGAGCAAGCGCGTACTCAACTTGCCCGTCATATGCAAATTCAATTACAGGCTACTCAAGTGAATGGTCAAATGCTCTCACAGCTAAAAACTATCCTTGCTCCTAATCAAGAAGCGCAATGTAGTATAGGTTTTGAATATCAGTCTGATGATGGAGTATGTGAGCTTGATTTAAATAATGACTGGCGAGTTATTCCAAATCGTATAATGTTAGATCGATTAGATTCATTAATTGGCCAAGAAAAAATTCGCTTAATTTATTAGTATTTTCTTGAGTTAGTGCATGTAAGTCATTGCTACTTCTATGTTTTATCCTGCCATGTTAAACTATCATTTGAAAGGGTGAAGCTAATTTGCGGTACTTTGTAGGGTATTAAAGGTTTAATTAATATTATTTTGGTCTATTAAAGGTAATCACTCTTATTAGACTTTAATATATTTGATTAAATATCTGATTTAATTAAATAATATTTTGAATAGGGGCTATGACTTATACAGTCGAAAAGTTTGCCGAGCATTTGTTCGATAAACTTGGTTTAAATTCTCAGAAGAACTTTTATGTTGCCTTTAGCGGCGGCAAGGACTCGACTGCGCTATTGCATTTGTTAGTTTCAATTCGAAAGCAGTATGGGTTTTCTTTAACGGCTCTGCATGTTAATCACAATTTAAACGATGACTCTAATAACTGGGTAAAGCATTGTAAGCAAGTCTGTTCGCAGATGGGTGTGGAAATCAAACAGGCTTCTGTAAATCTAAGTGATAGAAGTGAATTGAATGCACGGATTGCACGATACCGTTGGTTTAGGGAGCAAATTGAGCGTGATTCATATTTATTTACCGGTCACCATGGTGATGATAGGGCTGAAACATTGCTATTTAATTTGATGCGTGGCTCGGGGAGTAGGGGTTTATCAAGTTTACGTTCAGTAACGCCTTTTTATGGGTCTAAATTAGTACGTCCACTATTGAACATGTCGCAACAACAGGTGTCAGAATATATTGATGCGCATAAGTTAAGTTGGGTAGACGATCCAAGTAATGAAGAGCTCTATTACATGCGTAATCGGATTCGTCATCAAGTATTACCTGCAATGACAGAGTTTCGTCCGGATGCTATTCAAAATATTGTGCGTGCGGCTAATAACCTTGAACAAGAAAACAATCTTTTACGGGAAATAGCGATTGCCGATTTAGTTGAAGTTCGCGAGCACGCAAAGCACCCAATTGATAACTCATATGCGATTTGTTATAAAGATTTTGTGCATATGAGTGTTGCCCGACAATCAAATTTAGTGCGTTTTTGGTTACAAAGTTTAAATTTACATACCCCAAGTAAGCGTTTGTTGGATGCCTTACTCAATACTTTTGTTTCTAATCCAAGTAGCACCATGCAGTTACAGGAGAGTGGCAGTCAGTTTAGGTTTTATCGAGGATATATGTATGTAATGCCTGCATTCGATGATGTTGAAGTTATGCCTATTATTGACTGGCAGAACATCGATCAGCCGATTGACCTTTTTGAGCGTAAAATCAGAGTAGGTGCTACTAACAAGTTAATAGATTTGTTGCGAAAGCAAAACTCATCTTTAGTAAGATTATCTTCACGCCCACATATAGTGAACCCTAAAGCCTTGCAAGGTCATTCGCTTAATTTAAAGAAATGGCTGCACGAAGCTGGTATTCCTCCATGGCGGAGACAAAGCGTACCATTGCTTACTATCCGTGACACTGACAGTGACTTAGTATTAAGTCCTATTGATCAGCAACTAAGCAATGACTGGGTTTCATTTGAATCGACATCTACGCATTGAGAAAATAATTTTCGTGATTGAGGAGTCATGAAAATCAGAGCGTTCATTCTTTCAGCAGCCATCTTTCTTAATGGCTGTGTTCCAGTCAAAAATCCTTGGCCTAATCAAATTGAAGGAACTTGGGAACATATAAGTTTGCTTTATGTCCGTATGGAGCTAGATAAAAATGCCGAAGGGTGGCTAGTATCGTCAGATCAAGAAGGTAAGCTTAATGTTTTTGAAGTTAGAGGGTTTATATCCTACGAAAGTAATTTCAGTATTGACGTTAGAGATGTGGATGATCCTGAAGGTGAAGTAAAAAAACAAACGGCACTATTTATACAAACGGTAAGCTATGTTTAGATATGCTTAATGCTGAAGAATTAATTCCCTTCTGCTTTATGAAACTTACCGACATCCAAGTTTCAAGAATAAAGGTTTTTAATGAGTTGGAAAAGCTCAATAACAAGAAGCGTAATGAGCTGGAGGGCTTTGATGAGTCTTCCATTCACTGAGCATTATTTATAAATTAACGAGGAACTATTATTTAAAGATTAATTTCACGGATAGAATATCTCTATCGTTATTTAATCTGCAGAATTAAGTAAAACTGATTGTTCAGGATTATTCTGTCTAGTATCATGTAGAACCTTCTGGAGCATCACATGAACTGTTCCGTTTTGCATTTGATTTTATTTTCAGTCTATCAATATTAAATAACGCTGCTTTTAATTAGAGCGCATGAGTGATTAATGACTAAATATGTGTTTGTAACGGGTGGGGTAGTGTCTTCATTAGGGAAGGGCATTGCGGCTGCGTCGTTGGCGACTTTATTGGAATCGCGTGGTTTGCAAGTAACTTTAATGAAGTTAGATCCATATATAAATGTTGACCCAGGGACTATGAGTCCGTTTCAACATGGTGAGGTATTTGTCACGGAAGATGGCGCCGAAACGGATTTAGATTTAGGTCACTACGAAAGATTTATTCGCACAAAGCTGTCACAAAAAAATAATTTCACCACTGGACGCATTTATGAGCGTGTTCTTAGAAAAGAGCGGCGCGGTGATTATTTAGGTGGCACAGTGCAGGTTATTCCGCATATAACTAATGAAATGAAAGAATCAATTGAAGCCGGTGCGGGTAATGTTGATGTCGCAATTGTAGAAATTGGTGGAACGGTTGGCGATATTGAGTCGTTGCCTTTTTTAGAGGCAATTCGTCAAATGCGTATCGAAAAAGGTTATCACAATGTGATGTATCTGCATTTAACCTTGGTGCCTTATATTGCAGTAGCAAGTGAAATTAAAACTAAGCCAACCCAACACTCAGTTAAAGAACTGCGAAGCATTGGTATTCAGCCAGATATTTTACTATGTCGTGTTAATGAGCCTCTACCTGAAGATGCGCAACGCAAGATAGCCTTATTTACTAATGTGCCAAAAGAGGCGGTTATCTCTGGTATTGATGTTGATAATATTTATCAGATTCCTATTTTATATCGTGATCAAAAAGTAGATCAGTTGGTTGTAGATCATTTTCGTTTAGACTGCCCGCCTGCTGATTTATCGGAATGGGAGCAAGTCGTTGAGCGTAAAGCGAATCCGCAGGGCGAGATTACAATTGCTTTAGTCGGCAAGTACATCGGATTAACTGAATCTTATAAGTCTTTATCTGAGGCGTTGATACATGCCGGTATTCATACGCTAAATAAAGTGAACATAAATTATATTGATGCTGAAAATATTGAAAAAGATGGCGAGGCGAGTTTAGCTGGTAATGATGCTATTTTAGTCGCAGGTGGTTTTGGTGATCGTGGTACCGAAGGTAAAATTCAAGCAGCTCGATATGCGCGAGAAAATAAAATCCCATATTTAGGAATTTGTTTAGGCATGCAAGTTGCAGTCATTGACTACGCGCGTAATGTGGCGGGGATGAATAATGCCAATAGTAGTGAATTTGATATTGATACCCCTTATCCGGTTATTGGCTTGATTACTGAGTGGACGAATGAGGATGGCTCAATCGAACAACGTAATGAAGATTCTGATCTAGGCGGAACGATGCGCTTAGGTGGACAAAAATGTAATCTAAAAGAAAATACTAAAGCACGTGAAGTGTATGGTGCTGATAGTATTATTGAACGTCATCGCCATCGCTATGAATTTAATAACAGTTTACGTACGCAACTTGAAGATGCCGGTCTTATTATTGGTGGCCTTTCCGATGATGATTTGGTTGAAATGATCGAAATAGCCGATCACCCTTGGTTTATTGGCGTACAATTCCACCCTGAGTTCACCTCGAGTCCACGTGACGGGCACCCGTTATTTACTTCTTTCGTCCAAGCTGCAAGAGAAGCCGCAAGAGTGGAACATGATTCAGTCAATGCTGGCTGAATGACTCAAATCTAGGTAATATCGTAATATGAAAATAGCAAATTTTGAGGTTGGTTTAGATCAGCCATTTTTTCTTATTACTGGCCCTTGTGTCATTGAATCGCGTGAATTTGCGCTAGAAACAGCGCGCATGATTGCCGATGTTACTGGTGAGTTAGGTATCAATACGCTTTATAAATCATCTTTTGATAAAGCGAACCGCACTTCGGGTACTTCTTTTCGTGGTCCAGGTATTGAAGAAGGGTTAGAAATTCTTGCGGAAGTGCGAGAGACAGTAGGCATTCCAGTGCTGACCGATGTGCACACGCCGGAGCAAGTAACGCTAGCGGCTAACTATGTGGATATGATACAAACGCCTGCATTTCTATGTCGTCAAACGGATTTGATTGAAGCGGTTGGTGCGTGTGGAATTCCTGCTAATATAAAAAAAGGTCAGTTCTTATCACCTCAAGAAATGGTCAATGTTACTAAAAAAGCACAAGCGGCTGGTGGTACTGACCGCATTACAGTGTGTGAACGAGGCGCTTCCTTTGGTTATAACAATTTAGTTGTCGATATGCGTGGTTTAGCGGTTATGCGTAATACTGATTGTCCTGTCGTATTTGATGCCACCCATTCGGTGCAATTGCCCGGTGGGCAAGGGGATAAGTCTGGTGGTCAACGCGAGTTTGTACCAGTCTTAGCAAGAGCAGCTGTTGCAGCAGGCGTTGCAGGTTTGTTTATGGAAACTCATCCAGACCCTGCTAATGCAAAAAGTGATGGGCCGAATGCATGGCCGACGCAACAACTGAAATCGTTATTAACTGTTTTGCAGCAGCTCGATCAGTCTGTTAAAGCGCAAGGCTTTAGCGCTGAGTCTTTATAGTATTTAAATTAAACAATAAATTTAAGTTATTGTTTTTCAATATCTAAATAAACCTCAATAAGAGAATTACTAACATGTCTACTATTCAATTTATTGTCGCGCGTGAAATTTTAGATTCGCGTGGTAACCCCACCCTTGAAGCTGATGTTACCTTAAGTGATGGTTCGTTTGGTCGTGCTGCCGCACCCTCTGGTGCTTCGACTGGTTCATTAGAAGCATTGGAATTACGTGATGGTGATAAAGACCGTTACCTTGGTAAAGGGACTAAAACGGCGGTTAACAATGTCAATACAACGATTGCTGAAGTATTAAAAGGCAAAAATGCATTAGAGCAACGCGCCATTGATCAGCTTATGCTGGATCTCGATGGCACGGAGAATAAATCGAAACTTGGCGCGAATGCTATTTTGGCAGTCTCGTTAGCGGTATCAAAAGCAGCAGCGGTTAGTAAAGGCGTGCCTTTATATCAACACTATGCCGAGCTTTTTGGTAACGACACTTACTCAATGCCCGTGCCACAAATGAATATCATTAATGGCGGAGAACATGCTGACAACTCAATTGATTTTCAAGAGTTTATGATTTTGCCAACAGGCTTACCTAGTTTTAGTGAAGGACTAAGAGCAGGAGCAGAAATATTTCATTCGTTAAAGAAAGTTCTGCATAAGCAAGGTTTAAATACTGCTGTTGGAGATGAGGGCGGTTTTGCACCCAATCTTGAATCAAATGAAGCGGCAGTCGTGATCTTGATGGAAGCAATTGAGAAAGCCGGTTATACACCAGGTAAAGATATTATGATTGGCCTTGATGTTGCCAGTACAGAGTTTTATGAAAATGGTAAATACACATTAGGTGCAGAAGGTAAGTCACTGAATTCAAAAGAGTTTGCTGAATATTTGCAGAACTGGGTGGATAAGTATCCGATTATCACTGTTGAAGATGGTATGTCAGAAGATGATTGGGATGGTTGGACTGACTTGACCAATCGCGTCGGCGATAAGGTTCAGCTAACAGGTGATGATTTATTTGTCACGAATACCAAAATTCTTAAAAAAGGCATTGATAACAAGGTAGCCAATTCGATTCTTATTAAATTTAATCAAATTGGCTCGTTAACCGAAACTTTTGATGCCATTCAAATGGCGCATGATGCGGGTTATAAGGCGACTATTTCCCACCGCTCAGGTGAGACGGAAGATACAACAATTGCGGATCTTGCAGTTGCTACTGCCGCTGGTCAGATTAAAACGGGTTCTTTATGTCGTTCTGATCGTGTTGCCAAATACAATCAACTTTTGCGAATTGAAGAAGAACTCGCTGATAAAGCGGTTTACCCTGGAATTAAGGCTTTTTCATAAAAGTCTTTAATTTTAATTAAAGAAATAACTAACCATAAGAGCTCTAATTTTGGAGCTCTTTTTTTTTCAGAACTCAATTCTATAACTTAATCATAGAAGCTATTGATAGGACCTAAGATATGAAATTCACTGAACTAGGTCTAAGTCAAGGCTTACTAGAAGCAATTGAATTGCAAGGCTACGATACGCCTTCGCCGATTCAAGCTAAAGCCATTCCGCATGTGCTAGCAGGCAAAGATGTTATGGCAGCCGCACAAACGGGTACCGGAAAAACGGCGGGTTTTACCTTACCTATTTTGCATTACCTAAGCACTAACGCAAAACCTCAAGGGCAAGGCAATCAAGCACGAACCTTGATCTTAACCCCAACCAGAGAGCTTGCCGCACAAGTAGCTGCGAGTGTTGAAACCTACGGACAAAACCTCAAAACTAAGTCGGTTGTGGTTTTTGGTGGCGTTAAAATTAATCCACAAATGCAAAAATTGCGCGGTGGTACAGATGTCTTGATCGCAACGCCTGGTCGTTTACTCGACTTACACAGCCAAAATGCTGTTCAGTTTGATAAGTTAGAAGTCTTAGTCTTAGATGAAGCTGATCGTATGCTCGATATGGGCTTTATCCATGATATTCGCCGTATTATTAAAATGCTGCCCAAAAAACGGCAAACATTATTGTTTTCAGCGACCTTTTCACAAGATATTCGGAATCTAGCAAAAACCTTTATGTTCAAGCCTGTAGAGGTGTCGGTGAGTCCGCCTAATACGACGGTTGAACTAGTTCAACAAAAAGTAATCGCTGTTGAGAAAGCCGATAAGATCAATATTTTAACGAGGCTTATTCAAGAGAATGATTGGTTTCAAGTGCTTGTTTTTTCACGCACTAAGCATGGTGCGAATAAAATGGTTAAAAAGCTCCTCGCGCGTAATATTGAAGCATCCGCGATTCATGGTAATAAAAGCCAAGGAGCACGCACTAAGGCGTTAGCACAATTCAAAGATGGTAAGTGTCGTGTGCTGGTGGCCACAGATATTGCTGCACGAGGCATTGATATTAATGAACTACCGCATGTCGTTAACTTTGACTTACCGCAAGTGCCTGAAGATTATGTGCATCGTATTGGTCGAACAGGCAGAGCAGGTGCTAGCGGTGAAGCTGTCTCTTTAGTGAGCCATGACGAAGCAAAAATGCTTAAAGAGATTGAAAAGTTAATTAAAATGAAGATTCCTCGGCAAGAACTTGATGGTTATGAGCCCTTGAATAGCTTGCCGGAATCATCAGCAGTGGATTCTCGACCGAATAAATCGAATAAGCCTAAGCGTAAAAAAAAGCCTAATAAAGGGCGAAAAAATAAGCACGTAAAACAAGGGCAAGAAAAAAGCCAAGAAGGTAATGCTAAGCATAAGAAGCGCTCTAATCGATCGCGCCGTCGGCGTTCTAAAGCTAATAAAAATCCAAATTTTCTAGGTAATTCAGCTAATAAGCCCGACGTTGATTAATTATGGCGCGCAAGCCAATTATTTATAAACAACAGATCAGCGTATCTGATCTTGAACGTAATTTTTATAATACGCTCCACCTAACACTAGCCTTACACCCATCGGAAACGACGCAACGTTTAATGGCAAGAGTCTTGGCGTATGTAATTAATGCTCAAGACAGACTCGTATTCACTAAAGGGCTAAATGAAATTGATCAACCTGATATCTGGATTAGAGAGATGGATGAACAAATATCTCTATGGATTGATGTTGGTGAGCCCAGTGTAGAGCGAATTAAAAAAGCCACCCGACAGGCAGAGCAAGTAAAAGTATATAGTTTTAATAGCAAGTCAGATATTTGGTGGCAACAAAATCAACAAGATTTCGTGATGCTACAAGCATCTGTTTTTCGTTTTAATGTTAAAGATATTAACTCACTCGCTGATTTATTAACACGCACTATGGATTATTCAGTAACCATTACGAATGACTCCGCGTATATTGCCACTGAGCAGGGTGAATGTGAGGTTACTTGGCAAGCATTACAGTTAAAATGAAACAACTTTTACTAATTAGGCATGCTAAATCGAGTTGGAAGTTTCCAGAGTTAGATGACCACGAGCGCCCATTAAATAAACGCGGGCAGCGTGATATTTTGGCAATGGCGAGACATTTAGCGGATAAAGACCCGCAATTGGATGTTATTTACTCGAGTACAGCGACTCGGGCACTGGACTATGCACAAATCCTAAGTGAATATACTTATGCTTCCTTAATTCCCGATCTATCCTTTTATACCTTTAGTGATTTTGAACTACTAGAGATTTTAAAAAACTTGCCAGACAATGCTGATAGCGTTGCAGTCGTTGCTCATAATCCAGCAATTACACAAGTAGTTAATCAATTATGTGCTAGTAATATTAGCAATGTGCCGACATCAGCTATTGTTAGTGTTGATTGTGATATTGCCTCGTGGCAAGAGTTAGATAGCAGTTTTTGTGAGTTAGTTTATTTTGATTATCCTAAAATGCTCAAATGATGCTTCTAAATAAACTCGGTATTTAATTTTAGCTTTAAATCTGTATAGTTACGATTAACAAAATAAATAATCGAGAGACAGTGTTATGCGAGGAGCAGGTGGTACTTCAGGTGGTTCGGGGCAGTTTTTTATTGGTCTAATTATGTTCTGTGGTGGAATTTATTTATTGCTTAATTCGATTATTGTTTCTGCGCCCTATGGTTTAGGTGCAAGGCTTTATAACTTTGGTGGTTTTTCAATTACCAGCGGTATGATCATGATTCCATTCATGTTTGGGGTCGGAATTATGTTTTATGATGTACGCAAATGGTATGGATGGCTGCTTGCTGGAGGCTCTCTTGTCGCTCTCGTATTTGGCGCTATCGCATCAATTCATTTTACTTTCGCTAGAATGAGCGCTTTTGATTTGATTGTGATTCTGGTGCTAGCCGTTGGTGGACTTGGCTTGTTGTTGCGGTCATTCCGCTCCAATTAGAAGAATCAAAAGACTATCAATTAATGTTTAGTCTTAGTTAATTGAAGTTCTTGTTCAAGCTTACTATTTTTAACTGATAGTTCTTTTACAAGTGTAATCAAACGTTTTTGTTCATCTTGATTCGTCTCAATACTAGCTGCATACCTTTCGAAACTAGCTGTTTCTATACTTGAGGCTGCGATAGTGACTTTTAAACGTTGGTAACGATGAGACCAGCGTTGAATTTGTTTAGAGGCAAGGAAGAAGTGTTTTTTTATCGCTTTGTACTTAGCTGTTTGCTTCTTGTACTTTTGACTCAGCTGTTCATACTCTTCTTTAAGCTTTTCATAATCATTTGTCATTTCGACTTCAGATTGATCATTAGTGTTTTTCTTAAACATATCTCTACTCACTCTAATTTTGGGCTATGAATTCAAATATCTTTTGTTCTAATGGCTCTTATACTAGTAATTAATTATTAATCATGCAACGAGGCGATTTTTGTCATAGTGCTAATACTGATTAGGCTTATAAGCCCATGAATATAAATAACTATTATTTTTTCATGCGGTTGCTAACAGAAATTGTCAGTTAATTTTTTACTAGTGAAAAAATTTGTCGGTGCTTTATGTTATGCATAAAAATTGTCACAAACTAGCTTAATGATTTTAATTGACAAATGCTTAGGCGCAAATTTTGTAGGACTTAAATTGTCGGGCAAAGCTCTTGCTGCGCACTAATTTGCCATTGTGGCATTGAACTTTGAGTTTTACTTAACTCGAGTTCCTGCTCAAGCTTTTGGTTTTTTTCTGACAGTTTGTGGACAAGTGCCTGCAAATCTCTATGTACATTTTGATTTTCTTCAATGCTTGCTGCATAAGTTTCAAAATTGGCAATTTCAATATTTGACGCTGCAACAGTGATCTTTAAGCGTTGATAGCGCCGTGCCCACCGTTGTATTTGTCTAGATGCTAGTAAAAAGTTTTTCTTTAGCAATTTATACTTAGCGGTGCGAACTTTATATTTAATGCTTAACTGTTTGTATTGCTTTTTAAGCTCTTGATATTCCGGCAATATACTTAATTCCTGCATATCTTGAGTATTAATTGTGTTTTGCAACATGTCTCTTGCTCACTAAGTTAGTTAATAAATTTTATTCGTGTCTTTATCTAACGACTTAAATATAGAGATACTGTTTAGAGGCTGCAACAGAGCGTTTTTTGTCATCACGCAAATAAGCATAAATCATTTAAGTTATTGAAATATATAAATTAATTTTTTACTAAATAATTTTACTGATAGAAATTGTCAATCGTTATTTTGCGGTTGAAAAATATTGTCGGTCATATTTTTATGCAAACAAAAATTGTCATAAGTGAATTCAAGTCAGTAGCTAAGCATTTGTCTATTTAATGAAAGTCTTGTAGTAGACATGTGTCTGAAAACAAAAGAGCTGATAATCAGCATTTGCTTGAGATAGAGCTATGTTGTGATAGCATCCTGCTGCATGAAAGTGGCTGATTTTGACTATGATCTTCCTACTGAGCTAATTGCGCAGTTTCCTGCCTCTGAGCGAGTTCATAGCCGTTTATTGCATGCCGATGGTGCTGGACGATTAAAGGATCGAAAAGTAGCTGATATTGGAGCTTTATTGTCGCCTGGTGACTTATTATTATTAAATGATACAAAAGTCATTCCGGCACGTATCTTTGGTAAAAAAGACACTGGTGGGCGGGTTGAGATTCTGATGGAACGAATCGTGGCTAAACATCAATTTCTCGCACAGTTACGTTCAAGTAGGTCGCCTAAGGTTGGGCAAACTATTGTAGTTGATAGTGATAATGACGTTAGGCTAACAATGGTTGGTAGGCAAGATAGCTTTTTTCTCTTAGAAATATCTCCATTAAACGGCTCAAAGAATATAGATTTACTTAATTGGTTTGAAAAGGTAGGTCATATCCCACTGCCACCTTATATTGATCGAGATGATCAGTCGACAGATAAAAGCCGCTATCAAACTGTCTATGCACAAGAATTTGGTGCAGTTGCCGCGCCAACCGCTGGTTTGCATTATAATGAAGCCTTATTAGAAGCGATTAAAAGTAAAGGGGTTAATGTAGCCACAGTAACATTGCATGTAGGCGCGGGTACTTATCAACCAGTAAAGGTCGATTCAGTTGCTGAGCATAAGATGCATTCTGAATGGATTGCTGTAAATCAAGCGGTTTGTGATGCAATCATTAGGACCAAAAAAGCTGGTAAGCGTGTTATTGCAGTAGGGACTACAGTTGTACGCAGTTTGGAAACAGCAGCGCAAAATTCAAGCAACTCATTAATAGAGCCCTATCAAGGCGAAACCGATATTTTTATTTACCCAGGCTTTGATTTTAAAGTAGTCGATGTACTGCAAACAAATTTTCATTTACCGAAATCAACTTTATTGATGCTGGTTTCAGCATTTGCCAGCTACCAAACAACGATGCAGATTTATCATCATGCAATAAAAGAAAAGTACCGCTTCTTTAGTTATGGTGATTCGATGTTAATAGAAAAGCCCATAGTATAAGGATTTAGCTTGTTACAACGCTTTCCAAGACAGTCCGATAGTTTGCCAAAGGAATGTTGGCATTTTGTGCAGCATCAATAACTTCATCTGGACTTAATTGACCACTTTCAATCTGGCCTAATGCCCAAATAAAGGATGAGCGCATACCGCTGCGACAATGAACGAGAACGGGGTCGTTGGTGTTGTCTAAGACTGTTTTAAAATCATTAACTAGCGAAGGTGGTAATGGTTGACCGTTAACCATAGGTAAATAAACATAATCAATACCTTGCTTAGCCGCAATTGCGGCTATTTCTTCATGTGAAGGTTGCCCAGGTTCCTCATTATCAGGTCGATTATTAATAATGGTCTTAATACCTTTTGCAGAAATATCGCTAAAGTCTTGCTCGCTTATTTGTCCTTGAACATACAGAGATTGATAAAGTTGTTTCATAAATGAGTGTGATTGAGTTAGGTAAATCAGTTTGTGATAATAGCTTAAATGTCAGTTTTGCGATTTATTGCGTGATCTATTTAAAGTAGAGGTTTATTTAGCTAGTTTAAAATTATTGATCAAGTGTTTGAACTTTACTAAGTCGAAGCCTGATTTACTGTAACGTAACTGGACATAGGCTTTCGTGATTTCGTCGATATCCTCTTTTTTCTGTGGGCATTTTAGGCTTGCTTTAGTAGCAAACTCATAAGGTGTATCAGAAGCATTTTTAATCACCTCTGAGTTTTTGAACTGACGAACAAATTTTAAATAAAGTTCTTGTGCTTCACCTTTCTTAACTCGTTTTGGTAGTAAGCGCCAAAAATAAAAAATCATAAAGCTGCCGATACCAAGAGACAGTATCAATACTAAGTAACGGTAAGTATGCTGAGTTTCAATGCCGAGATTAGATAATAACTCTTTCTGAGTGTCGGCATTATAGTTAACAATCCATTTATTCCATTGATAACCAATGTTTTTCCATTGTTCGCCAATTAAACGGTAGTACTTGTTAATCCCGCCTGGATTTAAATAATTGCTTAAACTAGCGCCAGAAAAACTATCAGAATCAGATTGCCATGCAGACATAAATGCATCCATACCAAATTCAATACGCTCAGGGCTAATAGCTGCGGTTGGGTCAACACGTATCCACTGCTGGTTAACGAGGATTTCACTCCAAGCATGGGCATCGGAATAACGCACTTCTAGATATTCACCACTTTGGTTGGTTAAGCCACCCTGATAGCCGACAACGACTCGAGCGGGTACCCCTAACCAGCGCATAACCGTGGTGAATACACTGGCGTAGTGTTCACAATAGCCAGTCTTAGTATTGAATAGAAAATCATCAATAGGATTGAATTCGTCCAAGCCAGGAGGAGCAAGGGAGTATGCAAATTGATCTTGGTTAAAGTGATTTAGAACGACCTGTGCAAGTTCTGTTGGGCTTGTTGTTTGTTGTTGCCATTCTCTGAGTAAACGTTGAATTCGTGCAGTAGGTTGACTCGTCGTTTGTAATAGTCGGGCAGTATTGATTTGATTTGGTTCGGTAATATTTGCAGACACAATTGAGCTGCCGCGATAGCTGAAAGAACGCCCAAGAGGTTGGCGTTGCCAAATGGAATAATCGTCTAAAAATGTGCCAAGAGAAAAATTTGTGACGTAATCTAGATAAGGTAAAAATATGTCAGTTGATGCTTCATGAAGTATTAAGTATCTGATGAAGTTATCTTCATTAGGTAGTTTAGATAAATTGCCTAACTTGCTTGAAGCGTTGCGGAGGTCGTTAGGTGAAGGAGAGCGAACAGCCCAAGTAAAATTGTCTTCGAAAGGCATTACTTTGCTGCGCCAATAAAGTTGATTACTTGGTGGGATTTCATCATCAAACTCAACTCGAAAAGCTAGTCTATTATTAAATGCAGAAGCTGCAATATCACCTGCAACTAGTGAGTTACTGAGTTCACTATCAAATTGATTGTTTTCTAAGCCAGGGATAAAACCAAAATTACCTGAAATTCGAGGAAAAAATAAGAACAGCAATAAAGCAATAGGCAAAGCTTTTGTGACGATGCCTCCTGCAAATGAGACAGTTGCATGCCAGTTTATCGAATTAGGGCTAGATAGCTTTAACATTATGCCGGTTACCGCTAATGTATAAACTATAATGATACTTATGTTGAGTATTGAGGCGTTAAACAAAAAGCTAGAGGCAGCTAAGAAGTATAGAATTAGACAAACAACATAGTAGTCCCGTAAAGTTCGTGACTCTAAGAATTTTAAGCTTACTAGTAAAACTAGAAAGCTAATGCCTGCGCGCTGACCATTCCAGCCTCCATAAAGCATTATTATTAAGCCAACACAAACAATAGTGAGGGCCATAATCATTAGTTGTGGTGGTGCTGTACGTTTTGTTTTTCCGCTAATGAAAACAAGTTTGAGTAGATAAACAAATAAGGCGAAACCAGCAATTATTGAGTCAGCGATAGTGAAATGAAAACCAATTGCTAGGCCAATTAAAATTGCTAATTGTAAGAGCGTGCTAGTAAGAGGTTGATGAGTTGGCGGTGCAACAGGTGCAAGAGGGAGTGTTATATTAAAACGCGCAAAAAAGCGTCGAAGCCAACTGGCATTTTCACTGATTGGCAGGGCGGAAGGTGACATTATTCAATCCCCCAAAGAGCTAAAACAGATAAACATTCATTGAGATGTGTTGTGCCATTATTAAAACCAATAGTATGGTTTGGCATTTCTAATTGATAACGTTGACCATTTTTTTCAGCATCAATCAGCCAATAGCAAAGTTGACTTAGGCGATCTTCTGTATTCATATTGCTAGGTAAAGAAAACCAGCTTAAGTTAACCGAGCTGCTTGGTTGATCATCGTGTTGAATCGTTACTAATTTGTGTGTTTTAGCTAATGATGGCCAATGAATGTCGCGTGGACGGTCACCTGGTTGATATGCTTTCATGCCGCTGTAGTCGGCTGAATTATTGCGAATATGTGATTTCGATTGTTCCTGAGATTGACTGTCGCCGCTATCAGGGAAAGGGATTAAGTCTATTGGTTGAGGGTAAACAATGCATCGTTCTTGAATGTCGTGACGTTTACTCCAACAGAAGAAAATACCCAGTGGAAATTGCGAGCTTAATACCATTTCTGGACAAAGGAATAGACCTCTTTTTACAGTCGGTAATTTTATTTTTAGGTCTTTGCTAGTCGCTTCTGGAAGGTCAAAAACTTGTTTAAAACCGGCGCACACTAACCATACAGCTTGTCGTGCTTTGTCACTCTGATTTTTGATTTGAACTGGAAATTCAGCATGATCACCAACAAAAATATTTTTTGCCGCGCCACCGTTAAGTTCTAAGCGAATAATATTATTATTAGTATAGTGCATGGCGATAATGCCAACCGCCACTAACAAAAATAACATCATAAAAGCAGCTTGGTTATTGTATTTGATCGCGATAGCGAACAACGCTAATAAAATCATCGCATAATACCAACCGATGCGAGTTGGTAGAATGTATAACTGACGACGGTTTATAACGAATTCGGACATTTTTTCTCGTTACGGTGTTGTTTTATATTACTTCCGTTGTGTCAATAATAGATGCAAGCTCGTCTGTTGTTGAAGCGCCATCATTTGTTTGTAAGCGATGCGCAGCTGTATAAGGAGCGAGTGATTTAATATCTTCAGGTAATACTGCATCACGCCCCTCGATTAAGGCTAAGGCTTTAGCTGCTTTTAGCCATTGTAGTCCTGCGCGCGGAGATAAGCCGTTAGTAAATAGCCCAGAACTGCGTGTTAGGCTGACGAGAGTTTGAAGGTAGTCAATTATCGCGTCGCTAACATGAATTGATTCGACTTCTTTAAATAACTCATTAATCTCTTGTGGGGTGAATACGGCTTTCTGTGATTTTGCTTTTTCAATAGAGCCATCTTGTTTGAGTAGCTGTTTCTCATATTCAGCGCCAGGGTAACCTAGTGATATTCGCATTAAAAAACGATCTAATTGTGATTCAGGTAATGGGAAAGTACCACTTTGTTCTAATGGGTTTTGAGTAGCAATGACAAAGAATGGACTTGGAAGGTCAACCGATTGACCTTCCACTGAGACTTCTTGTTCTTCCATGGCTTGCAAAAGCGCGCTTTGTGTTTTTGGGGTGGCTCGATTGATTTCATCGGCTAATAATGTAGAAGTGAAAATTGGCCCTTTTTTAAAATGAAATTTATTGTTTTCAACATCAAAAATAGTCATGCCAATAATATCGGTTGGCAATAAATCACTGGTGAATTGCACTCTCTTAAAAGGTAAACCAAAAAGATTTGCTAATGCATGAGACAGTGTTGTTTTACCAACTCCAGGTATATCTTCAATCAGAAGGTGACCGCGAGCTAATAAACAAACTACAGCCAGTTTTGTGGCTTGTGAATTGCCGAGGATGATTTGGTCTAGTTGCTCAAAGAGGGATTCTAATTTTTGCATTTGTAGCCGTTACAGTTGTGAGTTTTAATTGTTGTTTTTTAGAATTATCAGGTAATCATTGTGGTGCAATGTATGGTGTGATGTATTGCCTCGATTAGCGTAATTTAATATTATCTATTAACCATCGAGCTTAGCATAAACACCAGCACTCGCTAGTATCAAATTGCTTTGCATTAATGCAAGTTAATGTACTGTAAATAACTGTCGACTTTTTATAACTATTCCTTGCCCACTATAGGCAAAGTTGTATAATGTCGCACCACCTAGCTTGGTAAATTTTTTGTTAAAAAAGTTTTTGTTTTTATTGATATAAATCTTTTATTAATTTAACTGATTTTGTATATAACATTGATTCCAGACTATCCTAAAGAGTGAGAGGCGTTCCATTGCATTTTAAACTAAAAAAAGGGTTACAAATTCCCTTACGAGGTCGGCCTGATCAAAGAATAGAAGCTGCGCGCGAAGTTACTAGTGTTGCAGTTTTGGGTGCTGATTATGTTGGTTTAAAACCAACTATGTTAGTGCGAGAAGGAGATACAGTAAAAGAAGGAACAGCTTTAATCGAGGATAAAAAAAATCCTGGTGTCATTATTACTTCTCCAGCGGCCGGTACGGTTAAAGCGATTAATCGTGGCGCAAAACGTGCTTTAGTATCGATTGTTATTGATGTAGATGGTGATGCGGCAGAATCTTTTGACAAAATCAATGATTCATCTGAACTGAGCGCTGAGCAAATTCGTGATAATTTGCAAAAATCGGGTCTTTGGTCTGCATTTCGTACTCGTCCTTACGGAAAAGTACCAACGCTTGATTCTTCTCCGAATTCCATCTTTATTAATGCTATGGATACAAACCCTTTAGCATTAGATCCTCAGCTTATTATTAATGAACGGGCAAGTGATTTTATTGTCGGCGTTTCTGTTCTAGCAAAGCTAGACGTGCCTATTCATATTTGTAAGGCACCCGAAGCAAAACTTCCTGAATTAAATGTGGCAAATGTAAATGTAGCTACTTTTGCTGGTCCGCACCCATCAGGTCTTAGTAGTACTCATATCCATTATATAGACCCTGTTCACTCAACGAAAACAGTATGGACTGTGGGTTATCAAGATATTATCGCCATTGGCTCATTGTTTTCAAATGGGCGTTTGGATAATACTCGTTATGTTGGTGTGGGTGGTCCATATGTCAATTCACCACGCGTTTTTAGTACTCGCTTAGGAGCTAAAATTAGTGATTTGCTTGAAGGCGGTGTTAATGAAGGTCGTATGCGGATAATTAGTGGTTCAGTATTAAGTGGCCACCAAGCTTCTGCTGAAACTGATTTTGTAGGCCGTTACGATACTCAAGTTTCGGTTATTGAAGAGAATGATGATCGTGAATTTATGGGGTGGATTGCGCCAGGGGCGAGTAAATTTTCGGCATTAAATATTTTTGTTTCTAGTTTATTTAAACCTAAATTTTTTAATATCACTAGTTCGCAAAATGGCAGTCCGCGAGCCTTAGTGCCAATAGGTGTTTATGAAAAAGTAATGCCTTTGGATATATTGCCAACACCATTACTGAAATCAATCTTAGTTAAGGATACTGATGCAGCTCAAGAGCTGGGCTGTTTAGAGCTAGTTGAAGAAGATTTAGCGTTATGTTCTTTTGTAGATCCTGGTAAGCATGATTTTGGACCTGTTTTAAGAAGCACACTTACACAAATAGAGAGGGAAGGTTAATGTCTTTTCTACGTCGTACTCTTGATAACATTCATCCGCATGTCGCGCCGGGTGCAAAGTATCAAAAGTTTTATGCATTATACGAAGCAGTTGATACAATTTTTTACGCACCAGCTGATGTTAATACTGGTCGTAATCATGTGCGTGATGGAGTCGACTTAAAACGCGTAATGATTTATGTATGGTTGGCTGCCATGCCATGTGTCGCCTTTGGTTGCTATAACGTAGGCTTACAAGCTAATACGGTTATGCAGTCTATGGGGCTAACTGAAGTAATCGGTTGGCGAGGAGATATATTGTCATTTTTTGGGGTAGGCGTTGATCCAACCTCTTTTTACGATAATTTCTTTCATGGACTTTGGTATTGGTTACCAATCTATATGGTTGTGTTTATTGTTGGCGGTTTTTGGGAAGTTTTATTTGCTTCCGTGCGTGGACATGAAATTAACGAAGGATTTTTCGTTACATCTATTCTTTTTAGTTTGATCGTGCCAGCCAGTTTGCCATTATGGCAAGCGGCATTAGGGATCAGTTTTGGTATTGTCATTGGTAAAGAAGTTTTTGGTGGTACCGGCAAAAATTTCCTCAATCCAGCTCTTACTGGTCGAGCATTTTTGTATTTTGCTTACCCTGCACAAATCTCTGGTGATGCGGTATGGGTTGCAGTAGACGGCCATACCGGTGCAACGGCTTTAAGCGTTGCTGCAGTGAATGGTATTGAAGGTTTAAAACAAGCTGGGTTTTCAGTGCAACAAGCATTTAATGGCGGTATAGCTGGTTCTATCGGCGAAACATCATTAATTGCTATTGGTATTGGCGCGGTATTTCTACTGCTGACTAAAATCGCTTCTTGGCGCATTATGTTAGGCGTAGTTTTAGGCGTGATTGCGACTAGTCTATTATTCAATTTGGTTGGTAGCGACACTAACCCAATGTTTTCTTTAACACCTGTTTGGCATTTAGTGATCGGCGGATTAGCATTCGGTACTGTATATATGGCAACCGACCCTGTTAGTGCTTCTATGACCGATACTGGTCGTCTTTGGTATGGTATTTTAATTGGTGTCATGACAGTGCTTATTCGAGTGGTAAATCCTGCTTTTCCAGAGGGCATTATGTTGGCCATTTTATTCGCAAATATTTTTGCTCCATTAATTGATTGGTTTGTAGTACAAGCTAATATTCGTAGGAGGGCGCGTCGCTATGTGTAAGTTCACTTGCCACTTCACTTACCAAAAGGGTTTTCTAAAATTGCCTAACGACAATATGGTTAAAACCATTGGCGTGGCATTGTTATTGTGTTTGGTTTGTTCGATTATTGTTTCTTCCGCTGCGGTTTTGCTAAAACCGACACAAGTTGCCAATCAGCTAATCGACAAGAAACAAAATATATTAACCGTTGCTGGTATTAGTGATAGCTCTAAAACGGTTGATGAACTCTTTGAGCAAATTGAAACGACTGTGATTGATCTAGAGAATGGTCAAATTGCCGCTGATATAGATCCTTTAACCTTTGACCAAGTTCGCGCTGCTAAAGAATCTGAAACTCGTGTTGAACTAAGTAATGAACAAGATCTAGCTAAAATCGGTGGTCGTTCAAAGTACGCGAATGTCTATTTGGTTCGTGATGGTGGCAATGTCAGCAAAATCATTCTGCCAATTAAAGGCTATGGCTTATGGTCAACAATGTATGGTTTTCTAGCTCTAGAAGGTGATGCAGAAACTGTTGCTGGTATTACCTTTTATGATCATGGCGAAACACCTGGTTTGGGTGGTGAAATTGATAACAAACGTTGGCAAGATAGTTGGAATGGTAAGAAATTAACGGGTGACGCAGGCCAACAATTAGGACTTATTAAAGGCATTGTCAGTGAAAACAGTGCTGATGCACAATATAAAATTGATGGCTTAGCTGGTGCGACGTTGACTAGTAATGGAGTCACCAATTTAATTCGATTTTGGACAGGTATAAATGGTTTTGGGCCATATTTAGATCGTGTACGAAGTAATGGTACTGCAGCTAACTCTTCTATTCGTCAGACGGGTTTTGCTTCAATAACAAACCAACCTAGTAATCGAGATTAATTATGTCAATTGATGCTAAAAAAACGATATTAGAGCCTTTAGTTAAAAATAACCCTATTGCACTGCAAATACTTGGTATTTGTTCTGCGCTAGCGGTTACAACACAATTATCTGTTGCGCTCATCATGTGTGTCGCACTGACTAGTGTGACTGCATTTTCAAATTTATCTATTAGTTTAATTCGTAATCATATCCCTTCCAGTATTCGTATCATTGTGCAAATGACGATTATTGCTTCTTTGGTTATTGTGGTAGATCAAGTATTAAAAGCATATGCCTATGAAACTAGTAAGACCTTAGCGGTATTTGTTGGTTTGATTATTACTAACTGTATTGTCATGGGGCGCGCTGAAGCCTTTGCCATGAAAAATCCACCATGGGAATCTTTTTTAGATGGTATTGGTAATGGCTTGGGTTATAGCCTGATTTTAATATTAGTAGCGATTGTTCGTGAGTTGTTTGGTTCAGGTTCTTTGCTTGGTTATCAAATTTTAACGCCAGTCAACCAAGGTGGTTGGTATCAGCCTAATGGTTTGATGTTATTAGCACCAAGTGCTTTTATAATTATCGGCCTGATTATTTGGGCAATTCGTGCATTAAACCCTGAACAAGTCGAGGATCCTGATTTTGAAATGCAGGATGCTCATAATCCTGCCTCTTCGCATACTAATGCGGCTCATGGAGGTGCGTAATGGATTTAGTTAGCTTAGCGGTTAAATCGATTTTTATTGAGAATCTTGCGCTGTCATTTTTCTTAGGGATGTGTACTTTTTTAGCAGTATCAAAAAAAATTCAAACAGCTTTAGGTTTAGGTTTTGCAGTATTCGTAGTGCTATCAATTACAGTGCCTATTAATAATTTACTTTATCAAAATATTTTACGCGAAGGCGCTTTGTCGTGGGCAGGGTTGCCAAATGTCGATTTAAGTTTTCTAGGCTTAATTAGTTATATTGGTGTTATCGCAGCACTAGTGCAAATTTTGGAGATGTTTCTCGATCGTTTTGTACCAGCTTTGTATAACGCATTGGGTATTTTCCTACCGTTGATTACCGTTAATTGTGCAATTTTAGGCGCGACACTATTTATGGAGCAACGCGACTATAATTTTGCACAGAGCTTAGTTTATGGCGCTAGTAGTGGCGTTGGTTGGGCATTAGCGATTGTTGCACTTGCGGGTATTCGTGAAAAAATGAAATACAGTGATGTGCCTGATGGTTTACAAGGTCTAGGAATTACATTTATTACTGTTGGCTTGATGGCATTGGGTTTTCTTGCTTTTTCAGGTATTCAGCTGTAATTGAGTTTTATCTTTTAATTTAAATATTGAGTAATTTAAAAGCCACTAAGGTAACGATATGTTAGAAGTCGGTTTAGGTGTTGGGTTTTTTACCCTGATTGTATTAGCGCTAGTTGCGATTATTTTATTCGCGAAAAATCGCTTGGTTGCTAGCGGTAACGTAAATATCGAGATTAATAGCGAAAAAACGATTCAAGTTCCCGTTGGTGGTAAGTTACTTGGCGCTCTTGCCGATAATGAATTGTTTGTTTCTTCTGCCTGTGGCGGTGGTGGTACTTGTGCTCAGTGTCGAGTCAAAATTCATGATGGTGGTGGCTCTATTTTGCCTACCGAGCAGACTCATATCACTAAACGTGAAGCAAAAGAAGGTGAACGTTTGTCTTGTCAGGTTACTGTTAAACAAGATATGAAGATTGAGGTCCCTGAAGAAGTGTTCGGGGTTAAAAAATGGGACTGTAAAGTACGTTCTAATGAAAATGTAGCTACTTTTATTAAAGAACTCGTACTTGAGTTACCAGCAGGTGAAAACGTTGATTTCCGTGCTGGCGGCTATATTCAAATTGAATGTCCGCCACATAAAATTAATTATAAAGATTTTGTAGTTCAGGATGAGTATAAGCCTGATTGGGATCATTTTAATATTTGGCAATACGAGTCGGTCGTTGAAGAAACGGTCATTCGCGCTTATTCAATGGCGAATTACCCTGAGGAAAAAGGCATTATTATGTTGAATGTGCGGATTGCTTCACCACCGCCGCGTACAGAAGGGTTGCCGCCAGGGCAAATGTCATCCTATATCTTCAACCTACAGCCGGGTGATGAGGTGACAATCTCTGGTCCTTTTGGTGAATTTTTTGCTAAAGAAACAGCTGCTGAAATGGTTTTTGTTGGCGGTGGTGCTGGAATGGCGCCAATGCGCTCTCATATTTTTGATCAGTTAGAACGTATTGGTACTGATCGTAAAATAAGTTTTTGGTATGGCGCACGTAGTTTACGTGAAATGTTTTATGTGGAAGACTTTGATCGGCTTGATGCACAACATGATAATTTTGAATGGCATGTCGCATTATCTGATCCTCAAGAGGGTGATGACTGGACAGGTTATACGGGCTTTATTCATAGCGTTTTACTTGAGAATTATTTAAAAGATCACCCCGCACCCGAAGATTGTGAATTTTATATGTGTGGTCCACCAATGATGAATCAAGCGGTTATTAATATGTTGCAAGATTTAGGTGTGGAAGATGAAAATATCATGTTGGATGATTTTGGCGGCTAATTAGTGACCAATAAAATAGCTAAATTATTTACTTTTAAAAACAGCGAGCAATGCTCGCTGTTTTTAATTAAGTATCTGCTGTTTATTATTTTTCTGTCTGCTTGTGCGAAACAAGAGCAGCAACAGATACATGTTTTTTCTGGACCCATGATGGGTACAAATTATCGTATTACAGTCGTTGTTGATTCAGCCTTGGATGAAGATTTGCTGCATAAAGATGCTTTATCTGCAATGGAAAGCGTAAACCAAAGCATGTCTACTTATATTGAAACGTCTGAAATAAATGCAATTAATCGTTTAGTAGCAAACAAAAAAATGAATGTCTCTAAACCTTTAATGGAAGTATTGCAATATGCTCAACAAGTTTCACAGTTAAGTGACGGTGCATTTGATATTACCTTGGGACCATTAATAAATTTATGGGGTTTTGGGGAAGACGGTAGAATCAATAAACAACCAAGCGGACAAGCTGTCGAAGCAGTTGCGCCAACAATCGGTTATAAAAATTTAACCCTTACTGATGAAGCGTTAACAAAATCTCATGCTGCGACACAATTAAATGTGTCGGCAATCGCTAAAGGCTACGCCGTCGATAAAGTAGCTGAATCATTAGAACGTAATGGGGTTAGTGATTTTTTAATCGACATAGGTGGTGAATTACGTGCTGCAGGGCAGAATATTGATCAAGAAGTATGGAGTGTCGGTATAGAAAAACCTCAGTTGACTGGTGGTGTTCAAGAAGTTATTAGGCTGGCAAATAAAGCGGTCGCAACATCTGGTGATTATTTAAACTTTATATTGATCGACGAACAACGCTATTCACATACAATTAACCCTAAAACTATGGCGCCGGTATTGCATAAGTTAGCCCTAGTCAGCGTTATACACGACAATGCGACAATGGCTGATGCGCTTGCTACTGCGATGATGGCAATGGGCGAAGAGAGAGCATGGGTGTTTGCACAAGAGCAAAGCTTGGCTGCCTATTTTACAATTCGTAGTGGTGACGGTGCAGGGTTTGAGAATCGCTATACACCCAGTTTCGCTGAATTTATTGAAAGTGATTATTAGATTATTTTTATAAAGTGCTTGTATCCTTACGTTATACTGTCACTATAGTAAATTTATCGGCGATAAGTTGATTGAAAATTTTATTGTTTTGTATTGTTTTTAATTACGATTTTTTTCTTACTACTTGAGAGTTTTACAGTTTTAATGAGTACATTTATTATTTCTTTTGTTGCGTTTGTCGTTTTAATGTTAGCAATGGCTATTGGAGTCATTATTAGTAATCGATCTATAAAAGGCAGTTGTGGTGGATTGAATGATATTGATGGGTTAGAAGGTGCCTGTGATATCTGTGAGATAAAATCACAATGTAAGCGGCGACGTAAAATGGAACGCAAAGCTCTTTTAGATTAGTTATAAGGACATTTAAGTATGAGTATAAAACTAGTATGAGCATAGAACCGATGCAAGCAACTCAAACACAAAACAATAGCGATGAAGCTTGTGAAAACGGTACTATTCGCGAACACAAAGGAAAGATTTGTATTCATATTGACGGTTATTGGATTCGCTATTATGCGCCGCCAGCAAATACCATGGCTGAAAAGCGCGCTCTTATTATTTCATTGCGCAGACGACTTTTTCACCATACAGAAGAGGGTATTAATTCGCCAGGATGGCGTCTTGAAATAGCACGTAAATTCTATGAGTCTGAACAAGATCCTGCTCGTAAAAGAGTCAATGCAGCGATGTTAGCCGGGTCGTTGTTTAATCGCGCGACAGATATCTTTACTAGTATTGTAAATATTGAAGAAAAAGGCATTCATGTTGAAGATGATAATCCTTTGCTTAAACAATGTGAGTCATGTTTTATCGAAGCACTAGAGTTGGGTAAACAAGTTAAACATTTTAGCGGCGAAGAAGGAATTGATGAATTATGGGGGGAACCATTTAAAGCATTTTCAATGCCGATTGATCGTTTTTTTGAAAGCCGCTATATCAAATTGGCTCAAACATTTTCTGCTGTTGATATGTTAATTGATCGGATGGTTGCTGTTTTTTCTGATGTAGTTGGTTTTCATAATGTGATTCAATTATTAGAAGACTTACGTGAAGCAGCTAAAATTGAAATGGAAACTATGCGTCGTGATGAAGTGATTTATGAAGTCTGGCCAATCTATGTTGCTAGTAAAGAAGCTATTTCAAATTTTGTTCCTGATATGTCTGCGCTGAATGAAGATGCTTCAGAAGATCATGATCGTATTCGTCGTATCGAAGATGGTTTACGGCTATTACATATGGGGCGAGATGTGATTAGTTACTTGAGTGGTTTGCGAGTAACGATGCCTTTAACAACAGAAAATTATTTAGCTAATTGTGATTTATATGAGTCATCAGGCTCTTTAGATAGCGAGTTTAATATACCTAAGTCAAACTAATTAAGTGAAGCTACTTAAGTGAAATTACGACAGTTCCAGTATGTTGTTGAGGTTATTAACAATGGTATGAATGTAACTGCCGCAGCACAAAAGCTATTTACTTCCCAGCCTGGTGTTAGTAGTCAGATTAAACGACTTGAGGAAGAGTTAGGCGTTATAATTTTTGAACGCAGCGGCAAACATATCAATGGTTTGACACCTGAAGGAAAATTACTGTCGCAGCGCTTTGTTAAAATTTTAGAGCAAGTTGAAAATGTTAAAAAAGTTGCTGAAGATTTTAGTCATCCAGATGCTGGGGTCTTATCAATTGCAACAACGCATACACAAGCACGTTATGTTTTACCCCCGATTATTACTAAATTTCGTGAACGTTATCCAAATGTTCAGTTGCAGATTAATCAAGGGACACCTGAACAAATAGCGAGTTTGACTGATTCTGGCGGCGCTGATATCGGTATTGCTACGGAGGCTTTAGAGTTATTTGATAACTTAATTTTATTACCTTGTTACCGTTGGAATCGTTGCATTATTGTTCCCAAGAAACACTCTTTAGTAAAAGAGGGCTTGCTTACGCTTGAAGCAATTGCTAAACACCCTTTGATTACTTATACCTTTGGTGTAGCCGACCGTTCGGCGATAAATCGTGCATTTAGCAAGGAAGAGCTTGATGTTAATGTCGTTATTACTGCTGCTGATGCTGAAGTCATTAAGGCTTATGTGCGTACTGGTTTAGGTATTGGTGTGGTTGCGCGTATGGCCTATGACCGCAAGCAAGACCAGGATTTAGTTTTGTTAGATGCTGGTCATTTATTTGATTCCAGTGTGACCAGTTTAGCAATTCGTAAAAATGCTGTTTTGCGTCAATATATTTATGAATTTATTGAATTATTTGCCTCACATCTAAGTCATTCGGTGGTTGATCAAGCTCTTAAAGCTCATAATGATACTTCACTACAAGATAAGCTTTACAAGGAATATGTTAAGGAATCAGAAATGCGCTAATTTTTATAATTAAGTGACGATAATATTGTAATCTCAATTTTAGCGGTGTTTTTTTAGTAGACACCTGTTTCATATACTGAAAATAATTCCTTCTATTACTAAAAAGTAATGGTCTATTCACTTGAGAGTTAGTAATTTGACCTTAAACTCTTTAAAAGATTACATTCTTACCATGTGTATCGTAAGTAATGTTTATTTTAAATAAAATAGATTAATCTATTTAGATTTAACCACTTTTTTTAGATTTAATAAACTGGAGCATTCAATGATAAAAGCACTGTCACATAATATTTTAAATGTGTTTACGCCTATTTTTTCAAAAACAATTACGGCTGTTATTGCTGTATCAATACTGCTTGCCTTACCGGTAAATGCGCAGACTGCTAAACCTGCAGAAATAACTGTTTGGTCGCCGGCGAATGGTTTTGCTAATTTAATTGAACAAGTCAGCCCTGCAGTTGTACATGTCTCTACTAGTGGCGTTGTTAGTGATAACCAAGTACCTCAATTTAATGTTCCAGAAGGTTCTCCATTTGAAGATTTTCTCGAGCAATTTCGCAATCAAGCACCATCACAAGAATCAGAACGTAGTCAGCCATTGGGAATAGGTTCGGGCTTTATTATTAGTCAAGATGGTTATGTCGTTACCAACAACCATGTAATTAATGATGCGGATGAAATTATAGTAACCACGACAAATGGTGAAGAGTATGTAGCTGAATTACAAGGTACAGACAGCAAGACTGATCTAGCGTTACTCAAACTTAAGGGCGTTAACAATTTACCGTATGTTGAATTTGGTGATGCGGATCAATCGAGAGTTGGAGACTGGGTAGTTGCAATCGGTAATCCATTTGGTTTGGGTGGTTCAGCTAGTATTGGTATTATTTCTGCACGTGGTAGGGATATTAATGCAGGCCCTTATGATGATTACATTCAAGTCGATGCGGCTATTAACCGTGGAAACTCTGGAGGACCATTGTTTAATTTGCAAGGAGAAGTGATTGGTATTAATACTGCAATCTATTCACCTAATGGAGGTAGTGTTGGTATTGGCTTTTCAATTCCTTCATCACAGGCGACTAATGTTATTGCGCAATTACGTGACTCTGGAAAAGTAGAGCGAGCTTGGATTGGCGTACAAATTCAACCGCTTGATGATGAACTGGCAGAAGGTTTTGGTCGTGATAATAATAAAGGTGCATTAATCGCTTCAGTCGTCGCAGGTAAGCCTGCAGATAAAGCAGGATTGCAAACAGGCGATATTATTCTTTCTTATAATGATGAGCCAATTGATGAAATGCGTGACTTGCCAAGAGTTGTTGCTAATTCGGTAGTTGGCGAAAGGTTTAAAATGGAAGTTTGGCGTGATGGCAAAATACGCAATTTAAATATCACCACAGATCGCTTTCCTGACGATGATGCGGTAGCAAGTTTAGTATCACCTGATACAGCACCTCTAATTGAAGACAATGATGCTTTTGGCGCAAACTTAAGTGAGCTGACGGAAGAATATCGACGTGAATTTAATATCACAGAAAACGTTTCTGGATTAGTTGTGTTAGACGTGAATAACAATGGTTTAGCAGCATTAAATGGTATTCGTTCTGGTGATGTGATTACCTCAATGAACAACGTTAAAGTTAATGATGTAGACGATGTTGCAGATATTCTTGAAGATGCTAAAAAAGAAGGTCGCGAAAAAATTGTAGTTTTATTACAACGTAATACAGGTAGTCGCTTTATTCCTTTTAACCTAAGCGATCGTTAATTTTATAGTTTACTAACGTATGGGTTTATTAAGAATCGCTGAAACTTTGGAGTAGAAATAATGACCGCAAAAAGTGAAATAAAAGTCTTAATTGTAGAAGATGATAAAGAAACAGCTTCTTACATTGTAAAAAGTATGCATGAATGTGGGCATACTACTGATCATGCTGAAGATGGTCGAGAAGGTCTCTTAATGGCTGATTCAAATGAGTATCAAGTTATTGTTGCAGATCGCATGTTACCTAAAGTCGATGGTGTGACAATGACTCGTACACTTAGAGGCAGTGGTGACCGCACACCAATTTTAATGCTTAGTGCATTAGGCGATGTTGATGATCGTGTTGTCGGCCTACAAGCAGGTGCCGATGATTATTTAGTCAAGCCTTTTGCTTTTTCTGAATTGCAAGCACGTATAGAAGCATTGGTGCGTCGTGCAGAGCCTGATTCACCTGATACTATTTTACATTTAGCTGATTTAGAAATGGATTTACTTAAGCGTGAGGTTCGCCGGGGTGATAAAAAACTCGACTTACAACCTCGAGAGTTTCGACTCTTAGAATATCTAATGCGTCATAGTGGGCAAGTTGTCACTCGCACAATGTTACTAGAAAAGGTCTGGGACTATCATTTTGATCCGCAAACAAATGTAATTGATGTTCATATTAGTCGTTTGCGAGGCAAAATAGACAAAGAATTTGATGTACAGTTATTACACACTGTTCGTGGTGCAGGTTATATGTTGAGTGAGCCAGATTAGTCCATTTAAAAGTTCGGCGTTTCGAATAACGCTGGTTTATGTTTTATTCTTCAGTCTTTCTGTTTTCATTATCTTGGGTTTTATTTATTGGTCCACGATTGTTTATGAAACTCGTCAGACGGATGAAGATATTAATGCAGAACTAACCTCGTTATCTGTCGTGTATGCGACGCGAGGCTATCAAGGGTTATTTGCTGCTTTATTAGAAAGAGTCGAATTACAGGGACCTGGTGATTCAACTTTATATTTATTGACCGACGATCAGTTTCGCCCGTTGGTTGGAAACATCAATCGCTGGCCTTCGATTGCATATAATTCAGAAGGCTGGTTAGATTTTAAGTTAGATGATACTGAGGATGATGGTGGGCGTGAATTCAGCGCCAGAGCACAAACATTTGAAGTAGAAAATCGATTTAATTTGTTGGTTGGTCAAGGAATGAAAGACCTAACAAATCTTAAAGCATTGGTTGGTAGAGCGTTGGTTTGGGGTCTTCTATTAACGATTGCTCTAGGTTCGTTAGCAGGTTATATGTTGAGGCGCACTTTGCGCAGTCGACTTGGAGCGATTAACCAAACTAGCCGCAAAATAATGATGGGAGATTTGCGTAAACGAATTGCAACTCGAGGTACTGGTGATGAGTTTGATGAGTTAGCAACAAATTTAAATAGTATGCTTGATCAAATTGAATATGGCGTTGAAGGTGTGCGCCGAGTTTCAGATAATATTGCGCATGATTTAAAAACCCCTTTGGCAAGACTTAAAAATAGGGTGGAAGAGCTTAGGCGCGCGAACTTAGGGGATATAGAGCAAGAGAATGCTATTGAGCAAATTATTGGTGAAGCAGATGGTTTGTTGTCAACTTTTAATGCTTTATTAAGGATTGCCCGTATTGAATACAGTGAACAACGTAAAAATTTCAAATTAGTTGATGTCAACTCTATTTTATATGATTTGCAAGAGTTGTATGAACCGCTTACCGAGGAGAAACAACAGGTTTTTGAATTTGAAATCAGTGACTCTATAGAGCTTATGGCAGATAGAGATATGTTGTTTCAAGCATTTGCAAACTTGCTTGATAATGCGATTAAGTACACGCCTGAAAAAGGCTCTATTCGACTTCGATCTTATAAGGAAAATCGTAGTTGGATTATTGAAATAACCGATGATGGACCAGGTATTCCTGATGATGAACATGAAAAAGTTCTACAAAGGTTTTATCGAATCGATCAAAGTCGCACAACACCTGGCAGTGGTCTTGGTTTAGCCTTAGTTTTTGCAGTATTGAAATTACATCAGTTTGAATTAATTTTTGCAGATAATCAACCGGGGCTGTGCGTGCGCGTTATAGCTGATTCAGCTTTACAGAAAAAAATAATACAAAAAAGAATCAAAGAGAATAAAAAGCCATCATCTTAATTATGAAAGGTGATATTCAGTCTTTTAGAGTTTGATAATGAATAGTGCGGTGGTTATTTATAATTCAGTTAGTTATTATTACCTCCATATATAATTAATAAACACAAAGCTATGAGTAACAATACCCGTGTCCTAATCGTAGAAGACAACAAAGATATCGCAGAAATGTTATATGACTATTTTGAACGACGTGAGTTCGAAATGGATTATGCCAGTGATGGGCGAGTAGGCTATAACTTAGCTTGTCAAAATGAGTACGATATAATTTTGTTAGATGTGATGATGCCAGAAATGGATGGTATTACTGTTTGTACAAAGCTTCGCGAAGAGGCTAAAATTTACACTCCTATTCTTATGTTAACGGCGCGCGACACTCTTGAAGACAAAGTTTTGGGGCTTGAGGTTGGTGCCGATGACTATTTAGTTAAACCTTTTGATATTCGTGAATTGGAAGCCCGAGTAAAAGCTTTACTACGTCGCCAAGGACCGATGACTAAATCTGAACTTTTAGAGGTAGGGGATTTAAGTTTAGATACTGGGACTTTAGAAGTTAAGCGTGGTGACACTGCTATATATTTATCGCCAATTGGCTTAAAAATACTCACAATATTATTAAAAGAGTCACCGAAAGTAGTTAGTCGAAATCAACTTGAGCATGAAATTTGGGGTGATATTTTACCTGATAGCGATACATTGCGAAGCCATATGTATAATTTGCGAAAAGTAGTTGATAAACCTTTCGATACTAAGCTTTTGCAAACCATTCAATCACGTGGTTACCGAATTGGAGATGGTCCACAATAATTGATGATGTGGATCTGTAACTTATTTCATGATTAGTAATGTCTTAGAATTATTTATTCATGGGTTATAGAAACATGCCTTCTATTAAAGACTTAAAACAAACCAAAGAGGTAAAGCAAACTTCAATTAGCAGCAAGATTAGTCGTAAGATGACCTTACAGGCTTGTTTAATTGCACTTGTAGCAGTTTTAGCTATTGGATTTTCTAGTATTATTTTAGAGCAATTTTTGGTTCGCGAAGCTCTTAATCGCGAAGCTATCCACTATTGGCAAATCTATAATGAAAATATAGACTATCCTGCTCCTAATACTGATAACCTTAAAGGTTATTTGACGATTGGTGGAGTGTTTGATGAGTTACCTGAGGAGTTACGTGGTTACGCACTTGGGTATCATAAAATCCATGGACAAACGGAGCATTCTTTACTTTTTGTCAGTCAAGAGGGAGATCAACGACTGCATTTGTTATTTGATGGTGAAAGTGTAACGCGCCTTGCCATTTTTTTTGGTGTCGTGCCACTGACAATCATTTTGATTCTGATCTATATAACAGCTTGGTGGGTCTATCGAGAGTCTAATATTTTGTTAAGTCCAATTGTATGGTTGGCGAATAAGTTTGATGAAGTCGACCCTCGTCTTGATAGTATCAAAGCCTTTAATATTGACGATGTGCCAGGAGATGTTGATTGGGAGGTTGAAAAGCTAATAAAATCATTTCGTGCCTATAGTATTCGTATTAATCGTTTTATTGAACGCGAACGTACTTTTACGCGTGATGCGAGTCATGAATTTCGTACACCATTGACAGTTATTCAAATGGCTTCAGATATGCTGTCAAATGAGCCTGATTTGAATAAATATTCAAAAAAATATGTCGAAAAAATTAAAAGTTCAACTAAGGATATCGGGGCATTAATTGATGTGTTTCTGGTTCTAGCCCGTGAAACATACAAGGAGTTTGATTATGAAGATGTAGAGGTTGTAAAGTTAGTAGAAAATGAAGTGAGCGCTTCTGAAATTCTTCTTGAAAACAAAAGTATTGAAGTTCGAGTTGATGTAGAACATGACTTAATTTTACATACAGCCAAACAAGTATTGTCGATCGTGTTAGGAAATTTAATTCGAAATGCGATGATTTATACTAAAAAAGGACAGGTTGTTGTGACCGTTAAGGAGCAATCTGTAGTTATCAGTGATACTGGTATCGGCATGGACTGTACGCAAATTGAAAGAATATTCCAACCATATTATCGAGTCTCTGAAAGTGATCAAAGTCGACAAAAGAGTAACTCACGAAAAGGTTATGGCGTCGGGTTGACGATCGTTAAGAGATTATCTAACCGCTTTAATTGGACACTAGATGTTAAAAGCAAAATTGATCAAGGTACAAATATAGAAGTCTTTTTTAATTAAAAGAGCTTATTTTACCGAATTAAAAAGACTGGTAATCAAGGAATAGGGCAAGCATAATCCAACTGTAATAAACCGACTTATGATTAATATTAATGCCTTTAATTTTTATATAGGTGTTGTGCTATGAGCGAAAAAGAATACGCGATAAGGCCAAATAAGACTCAGCTTAAAAAAGAGATGCGAGCGCTTAATGATTTAGGTAAAGAGCTAATTAAATTACCTGAATCTTCTTTAAAAAATATTTCTTTAAGTGACTCTATATTACAAGCAATTGCCGATGGTCGACGCTTTTCTAGAGGTGCATTGCAACGTCAATTACGCAGAATAGCGACTTTGTTGCAAAATGAAGATGTTGCTGCGATTAATCTAGAATTAACTCGCTTGAAGCAACCGAGTCGACAGCAAACAGCTGAATTTCATCAATTAGAAGAATGGCGCGACAATTTAATTGCTGGTGATGAGGTTTTGTTGAGCAAGATTATTGATCGGTTTGAAGGTATTGACCGTCAATATTTACGCCAATTAATACGTAATGCGAAACAAGAGAGAAAAAATAATAAGCCACCTAAATCGGCGCGCAGTTTATTTCAATATTTGTCACGTATGAAGTCTGAAAATATAACGCCTGAAACATCGATTGATTTCGATTAACTTAAATTATTTATAACTAACATGTTTGAACATATTGAGGCTCTACCAGCCGACCCAATTTTAGGATTAAATCAATCTTTTCATCAGGATAATAATCCGCAGAAAATAAACTTGTCGGTTGGGGTGTATCAAAATGCTAACGGCGATACACCAATATTTTCTGCCGTTAAAAAAGCAGAGCGACAATTGTTAAAAAAACAAGCTTCAAAAGCTTATATTGCACAAGCTGGTGACGCAGTTTTCTTAGATAAAATCACTCGTTTATTATTAGGTGACACTTTAGTTGGTGAATTAGGTGATCGGATTTCTAGTGTTGCAACACCAGGTGGTTGTGGTGCTTTGCGAATGAGCGCGGAGTTATTGATACAAGCGAATAAGGATGCACGAGTATGGGTTAGTGATCCAACTTGGGCTAATCATTACCCGTTACTAGAGAGTGCTGGTTTAAAGTTATCAAAATATTCTTATTATGACTCTAAGTCGCATGGAATAAATTTTCAATCAATGCTCGACTCATTGATGCAAATACCCGAGGGTGATGTGGTGTTATTGCATGGTAGTTGTCATAACCCAACAGGTGCTGATCTATCGCCTGAACAATGGGATCAAGTTATTGACCTATTGGCTAAGCAAAAACTAACAGGATTTTTTGATGTTGCCTATCAAGGATTTGGTGACGGTCTTATTGAAGATGCTTACAGTGTGCGCCGAGCAATAGAAAAATTACCAGAAGTATTGATATGTAACTCTTGTTCGAAAAACTTTGGTTTATATCGCGAACGAACCGGCGCGGCAATTGTAGTTACTCAAAGCGCTAAGCAAACCAATGCAGCGAAATCACATATCATGTCAGCAGCACGTCGCTCATACAGTATGTCGCCTTATCACGGCACAGGTATTGTTGCTGAGTTATTAAGTGATGAAAGCTTAAAAAATGAATGGCAAGACGAGCTTGAAAGTGTGCGTAACCGTATGAATCGAGTTAGAGTGGATTTGGCTGAGGGTTTAAACTCAGCTCAAACACAACTCGATTTTGGTTTCGTGGCACAAAGTAAAGGTATGTTTTGTTTCTTAGGAATTAGTAGAGACCAAGTGCTGAAATTACGTTCAAAATATGGACTTTATTTGTTAGAAAGCACGCGTATTAATGTAGCTGGTCTTTCACAAGCTAATTTAGAGATAGTGGTAGATCAAGTAGCGAGTGTGCTCAATGATTGATAGGGATTGTTAGTTTAGCTCTTATGCAAAACACTCGTGCAGAGTTTAGTTCTAAATTAGCATTTATTCTTGCTGCCTCTGGTTCTGCCATAGGCCTCGGCAATATTTGGGGTTTCCCCATTCAGGTTGCTGAAAATGGTGGCGGTGCTTTTGTTGTTGTTTATTTAATACTCACTTTTCTATTAGCTTACCCAGTGCTAATGGTGGAGTTAATAATTGGGCGGCATGCAAAAAGTAATATAGTTACTTCCATGCGTATGGTCAGTGGCACGCGGACTAAAGTTTTTGCTGGATTAACGGGTTTTTGGGGAGTTGTTACTGCGAGTCTTATTTTGAGTTTTTATGCAATTGTGGCTGGTTGGATGGTTGCTTTTTGTTTATCTGCATCGTTTAATTTAATTGGTTTTAATCAATTTAATCAATGGCTTGAAGATTTTTCTTTAAGTAGAAATTTGATTTTCACACTGGTTTTTTATCTCTTCACTATACAAATCGTTGCGCAAGGCGTTACTGCTGGAATCGAAAAATGGACGACTCGATTAATGCCAGCCTTGATTGTTTTAATTATAATTTTAATTGTATATATTGCTGGACAAGAGGGTGCAGCTACTGGGTGGCGATTGTATTTACAACCAGATTTTAGTTCTTTGTTTGAAGCAGAACTTATTTTGTCGGCTTTGGGTCAATCATTTTTTTCCTTGTCATTAGGGGTTGGAACTATGATGATTTACGGCTCGTATGTAAGTCGATCAGAAAACTTAGTTCGTTTAGGTGCTTCAGTAGCGGTAGTTGATGTTGCAATTGCTTTTCTAGCGGGCTTATTAGTTATTCCTGCCATGACAGTTGCACTTCATAATGGTGTCGAGATATATGACGGAGGAAAGTTGATTGATAGTGATGGATTAATTTTTAATGTCTTGCCTGCGCTCTTTAGTACTATGGGTATTAGTGGAACTATCTTAGCGGTTATATTTTTTGCCTTGATGACGATAGCTGCAGTAACGTCATCAATTTCAATGCTAGAAGTTCCTGTCGCTTATGCTGCAGATCGTTATGAAATGAAAAGATCAAAAGCAGCCCACTTAGTTGGGTCACTTATTTTTATAATTAGTGTCATTATTCTTATTAATTTTTCTACTTTATTTTCTTTCGTAATTAGTTTGACGACTCGTTATAGTGAGCCGCTGATCGGTCTATTATTTTGTGTTTTTGCAGGTTGGGTGTGGCAGCGAGAAAAAATATTGGCTGAAATTAAACAAGGGTTACCCGAGGCGGAGCAGACATTGTTTTGGAAAATTTGGCCAACCTATATTAAGTATGTTTGCCCAGTGATCATAAGCTTAATATTTTGGCATACGCTAGTGGCGAGTTAGAGAATAGCAGGGGGTTAGGGAATTAACTTTGAGTTTTGTTGGTGATACTAACTAATCAATTAGTTTTACTTTGCTGAACTAGTATTGGTAGCGCAATCGCCCAGCTAATAGCAATATAAGCAGATACGAGTAGTGAATCTTGATGATATTCTATCGCTCCTAATCGAGTGCCGGCAAAATATGATAAAGGAGCACTAATAAGACCTAGTAATATTGGTAGCAGGGGATGAGATTGCATCCAAGCCATTGAATGGTTTATCGTTAAGGCAAAACCTGCCCATAGAGTTACAATCCATAATGGCGCAATAACATCGATAGGACGTTTGTCAGTATATTCGATTACACCTATGACTACCCAGAGTGAATCAATAATCAATCCTATGAATATAGCAATGACTACTAAATAGATATCTTTAGCAGCTCGACGTTGAGGGTGTAGTTGCCAACAGGCTAGAAGAGCAAATATTATTAAACAAGGCCAAATTAAATTGTTGGCGCTGCCAAGAACAGCCGACAGCCATAGCATTTGGAAAAGACCAGCATTAATTAAAGTGTTTTTGTTATTAACTAATTTCTTTAAAAATGATTGCATTAAAATTTTGACAGTTACTCATTATTTTTTTCTTTAGAAAACAGTAATTGCCCAACGCTTATGGTTTTCTCTGAAAAGCCTCCTTCGCAATAACATAAGTAAAATTCCCACATACGTTTGAATTCATTGTTATAACCAAGTTTTGATATTTTATCTTGTTGGTTGTAAAAATGTTGTCGCCAATCTCTAAGAGTTTGTGCATAACTGCTGCCCATGTCATATAAATCATTTAATTTAAGTGAGTTGTTGATCGCTGTCTTTTCGATCACGCTATAGCAAGGGATAAAACTTCCAGGAAATATATAACGTTTTATATAGTCTACTTCTTTAAGAGCTCTTTGATATCGCTCATCATCAATTACAATAGCTTGTATTAAAGCTTCACCATTAGGTTTGAGTAACTGACTAATTTTATCGAAGTAAGTATCTAAATATTGATGACCAACTGCTTCAATCATTTCTATCGACACAAGCTTATCGTATTCACCATCAAGATCACGATAATCAATGAGTTTAACAGTGACTAAATCATTTAAATTTTCTCTTGAAACACGATTTTGAGCTTCTTCAAATTGCTCTTTTGAAATAGTGATGGTTGTGACATGACAGCCTGTTTTAGCCGCGGCATAACAAGCAAAGCCACCCCAACCAGAACCAATTTCAACAACTTTATCTTCAGTCGTGAGCTTTAGTGTGTCGCAAATACGTTGTAACTTTCGATCTGAAGCGCTCTGTAAATCATCATTTTGTTGATACAGAGCAGACGAGTACATCATGCGTTTATCTAGAAATAGATTAAAGAAGTCATTACCTAAATCATAGTGTGCAGAAATGTTTTTGCGGCTACCAGATTTTGAGTTACGGTTAAAACCATGCCAAATTTGATAAGCAAATTGACTCAGTTTGACGAGCCCGTTTTCTATGCTGTCGAGTTGTTGTTGGTTTCGCAATAATACACGCACTAAATTTGCAGGGTTATCACAACTCCATAAACCTTTTATATAAGCTTCCGCAGAACCATTACTGCCCGCTAAGGCTAAGTGTTGATAAGTATTAATGTCTTTAATCGTAACCTTGCATCTCAGGTCGCTATCTTTGTTACCGAATTCAAATTTTCCTAAAGGGTCTTCTATTAGCAGACAGCCATGCTGAATTTCTTGAAAAAGCTTAACGAAACGAGTTCGAAAAAAACGTGCCCAAAATGAATTAGTGAGCCTAGTGTTCGTTTGGTTTAACTGTTCAATAGCAAAAATTGATCTGAGGCTTGGTGCGTCAATTATTTCGCTAGTGAATGATGGATTATGTTGTATCAATTTGGGCTCAATGTTTTATTGATTAGGGTGGCTATTTATTAGGGTGGCCATAGAATGGTGTCTTTTTTAGCCAAAG
>CAZFEM010000003.1:64775-87083 GCA_964517515.1 uncultured Gammaproteobacteria bacterium
ATTAGGGTGGCTATTTATTAGGGTGGCCATAGAATGGTGTCTTTTTTAGCCAAAGTCGAAATGCTTGCCAGTAAATTGCAAATAATACATTAATACACATGAATGGATAGCGCAAAGCGATTTTGCGTGCTGTTTGGGTATTTAATTCTGCATTAGTTAAATTCATCGCAGCATTAAAGATTAAATTATTATCTTGCTGTAGGTTCATATTTATTATGACTTTGTTGGGAGTTATGTTGAATGTCCAGTCGTAATTAATATTCATTGGCATAAAAGGCGAGACGTGAAATTGCTTTTCGAATTTGAATTTTGAATGCCCACTTCGATGGTTGTCTGTGTTTGCCGGGTCAGTTAGTTGATCGTCTGATTCTGCTTTTGACAAGTTGTGTACATAAGTGAAACGCTCACCCCAAGGAGTATTGTGAATTTCACTTAAGATATATTCTAATTTTCTTTCTTCGTTATAACAAAAGTAGAAGCAAACAGGGTTATAGCAATAGCCCCAATAAGATAAGCTGCCTAGTAAGTAAGCTTTGCCTTGGAAGTTTTGATTAGTTTCTTGTTTAATTTTTCTACAAATAGTGTCGTAGAGAGAGTCATCATCAGGTAAATAATTTTGTCTTCGATAACGAACTAAATTTAATTTTTTACTCGACCAAAAAGAACTAAGTATATCTATCACACCTTCTTGTTCAACATCTAGCCATATTTGAAAATAGCGATAACGAAAGCTATGTGGCTGCGGCTTGACACGCTTGTGCTGCACCCAACCTTTAAAAAGTCTTATTGCGTTATCAGACATTCGAGAAAGTAATTGGCATGACAGTTAGTCTGAGATAAATTCTTCTTTAATTTTCCGGCAAACATTAACAGCACTTCTAGCACCGTCTTCGTGAAAACCCCAGCCCCAATAGGCACCAACAAAATAACTATGATTTTGCCCGTCAATAATATGTTTGGACTTTTGTGCAGCAACACTTTTAGCAGTAAAAATAGGGTGAAAATAATATCGTTCTACTAGAATTTTTTCCGGGTCGATAGTTTGATGGCTATTAAGTGAAGTGAATACATTGGTTTTTAATGATAAGGACATTAATGAATTCATCCAATAGTTAGCCGTGCAGCACTTTAAAGTATTTGGGTTATATTCAGTAGGGACTTCTGTATTCCAGCTTGCCCAAGACAGTTTATTTGCATGCATGACGCTTTCATCTGTATGTACAACAGTATGGTTTTTTTCAAATTCTATATCGCCGAGTATTTCTTGTTCAGATTGACTTGGAGCATCCAATAATTCTAGAGCTTGGTTCGAGTGTGTTGCAAAAATCACCTTGTCAAATTTTTCTATCGCACCAGAGCTTAGAGCTATCTCAACACCATTATTACTGCGCATGATCTTGTTGATAATTGTCTCTGTGCGCCATTCACAGTTGATCTTTTTTTGTAGCGCGCTAATGTATTGTTTTGAACCACCTTTAATGACTAGCCATTCAGGTCGATTTATTAATTTCATCATGCCATGTTTAGACATGTATTCAATCAAGTGTTTGATCGGGAATTCTTTTACCCGTTCAGGGGTGGCTGACCATAGGGCGCTAACCATAGGGTATAAGTGGTCTTCTTTAAAAGTAGTGCTGTAGTGTTTAGCGGATAAATAATTATCAAGACTGATGCTTTCATCAAGCTGCATATAGTTTTTTTTCGCGCTAGTGTAAAAACGCACAATATCAAAAATCATTCTGTAAAAGCGTAGGTTGAATAAATTTTTGCGCTGACAGAATAGACCGCTAATCGAAGTGGCGTTATAGACTAACCCTGTTTTGCGATTAAATGCTGAAAAACTCATATCAGTTGTTTGTGACTCGATTTTGAAATCATCTAGCATGGCCGAAAAATGGGGATAGTATTGTCGACAAAATACTATGAAGCCACTATCGATAGGAGTGTCTATATTGTCGATATTGAATAAATGAGTGTCGGTATGACCGCCCAGTCGAGACTCTTTTTCAAAGACAGTGACGTTGAAATTTTTATGCAAATGATAAGCGCAAGATAGCCCAGAAATGCCACTGCCAATTATGGCAATTGATTTGCGAGAATGATTAGTTGTCACAGTAAATGCTAATGCGCAGGTTCTTTTAATGCTTTTTCTATTTGTAGAGAAGTTGGCCCAGTTTTGACATTCCAAACGACACCAAGTTTTTCTAAGCTTTTAATGCAGTAATAACTGATATCTATTTCCCACCACTTTAAGCCTTGTCGAGCTGAATTTGGAAAACGGTGATGGTTGTTATGCCAGCCTTCTCCAAAAGTGAAAATAGCCAGAAGGAAATTATTGCGACTAGTATCTTCAGTGTTAAATCGCCGTGTACCTAGTCGATGTGCCATCGAATTAATACATAGCGTCATGTGTAGTAAAACAACGGTAGAAATCACGTAACCCCAAACCAACATTTGTAAACCATTAGTACCAAGTTCTGGTGCTAATGCTGCGAGCAAACTACCAAGACCATATAGTAGTAACATGCAAATTATAGGAATTAGAACATCAAAACGGTCTAGTAGTACTAATTCTCTATAGCGAGCGAAGTCTGGAATTAAATCTAAGCGTGTTTTGAAATGTTTGTTAGACAGGAACCAACCCATATGACTCCAAAATAAACCTTTTTTAGGGCTATGAACGTCATCATCTGTATCAGAGTAATAATGATGATGGCGGTGATGAGAGGCCCACCAAAGTGGTCCGCGTTGAGTTGCAGCAGAACCAATAACTGCAAAGATGAATTGCGCAATACGGTTTGTTTTGAAAGTCTTGTGGGCGAAATAACGATGATAAAAAGCCGTAATAGCAATCATTCTGATTGCGTAAAAAGCGATAGCAACGATTACTGCGATGGAACTCCAACCAACCCATAAAATTGCGCCGCAAGCAAGATGCAAGACAATGAATGGAATAATTCTTAGCCAATTGAGCTGTTCAAGTGAAGTGTTCGCTTCGGCTGATTGTTGATCTGCCTCGGCGTAACTATCAAACCAGTTTATAATTTTTCTTAGTGAGTTTTTTTCCATAAATTGATTTTGAAATTCCAATTAGTTTTGTAATTAGTAACTGTTTCGACTGTTCTATTATGATGTCAAATTATGATTTATTTGTGATTATTTAATTAATAACAAGCTATTTACAAATGGGATGCTAATATCTAATTAATAATATAAAAACACATAATAACACTAACAATTACTAATAAAGCAGTTGCCTGTAAAGCTATATCAAAAGAACGGTTATTACCTTGATGGATAAAAAAATATATTCAATAAGTATTCTATTTTTAAGTATTGTTTTAATGCAAGGAGTGGCGGGCAAGACACTTGATAAGCCTGTATCTATCTATCCCTTACAATGTGATGAAACCTTTTTTTGCCCTAGTTCTTTATCGACACGAGTTGGTTTTTGGGTAGAGGTTTTTAGTCGCTGGGATACGAATACTGCAATTTTTCATGATAGGGATAACCCGCATCGTGTTTTTTCAACAATCTCTCGTAACGAAGGTTGTCGAAATAGCAGTAGAGATAATATTATCGACCGTGAGAGAACAAGCTTAAAGAGTAGTTTACGTAGCGTTGCCGATAAACTCCGAGATGGCAAAGCTTTTAATGCGCATGAACAAGCGCTATATAGTGCGTTTGGTACGAGTTCCCACCAAGAAGTGCGTGCAGCAGCAGACAGAATTCGTTGCCAATCGGGTAATAGAGACCGAATGCGCACAGCTTTATCAAACTTTCATCAATACCGACCTGCAATTCTTGATGCGCTTGAGCAAAACAATTTAACTCTTGAATTGCAGTATTTACCATTCGTCGAATCGGCTTTTGATCCTAATGCTTTGTCGCATGTTGGTGCTGCTGGTTTATGGCAAATTATGCCTGCTACAGGGCGTTCTTTAGGGCTTAAAGTCGATAGTATTGTTGATGAACGATATGACCCTAAAATAGCGAGTTATGCGGCAGCCAAGTATTTTCGAGATAGTATTGATAACTTGAGTGAAGCGGCGTTTGAAAATGGTAGTTCTGTAACCCCTAAGAATTTGAATCCATTTGTTATTACTTCTTATAACTATGGAGTTAGGGGGATGGAGAGGGCAATTAAACAGGTGGGTCTAGATTATGAGCGCCTGTTACGTGAGTATCAATCACCTAGTTTTCAAACGGCGGTTAAGAATTTTTATGCCAGTTTTTTAGCGGCGCGTCACGTAGCTAAAAATTCCGAGTTATTTTTTGGTGCCATACCACGAAACAATCAAGGAGTAACTAATTCCTATAACCAAGTTGATTTAGTTCAGGCAACATCAATAAAAAGATTAACCAGCGAATTAAATGTCAGTAGTGATGAACTAAAAGCACTCAACCCTTCTTTAAATAAGATTGTTTGGAATGATGGTGCATTAGTACCAAAGAACTTTAAATTAAAACTGCCTTACCGAGAAACAGGCTGGGATTTAGCGATGACAAGTGTTATGAGCCTGCCAGCTGAGCAAAGCTCTGGTTTTTTCTGGTATAAAGTTCGCTCTGGCGATACTGCTTGTGGTGTTGCTGAACGTAATGGCGCGTCTTGCCGTGAATTATTTCAACTCAATGGCCTTAATAGTCGAGGGACTATTTATGTGGGGACAAGTATCAAAGTGCCTGGAGGAGGAAGTAGTAGCGCTGGTACTCAAAAATACCAAGTTCGTCGCGGTGACACAGCCTGTTCGATTGCAAGTCGACACACAATGAAATGCAGTGAATTTTTAGCGATTAATGGCTTAACTATGACTAGCGTAATTCGAGTTGGTCAGACGCTCAATGTATCTTCTAGTAATTCTTGGCATGTCGTTAGAACAGGTCAAAGTGCTTGCGGTATTGCTGAAAATTACCGCGTATCATGTAGTGCGCTGCTTGATGCTAACCGTTTAAGTCGCTCTTCAATTATCAAAGTAGGGCAAAGATTACGTATTCCTTCACAAGGTTAGCTGCTTCTTAACGAGTATTGATCATATTTATATAATAATCACTCGTCTATGCTTGAAACAACACAGTAGGTTGTTAGAATATCTGCCTTAATTGACATCGTTATCTGATGTCTTAACAAAAACAATGATGCGAATAGATGTTATGACTACAAAAAATCAAGAACTTTCAAATTGGGTAACTGAAGTTGCTGAATTAACTCAAGCTAAGCAAGTCGTTTGGTGTGATGGAAGTGAGCAAGAGTATGAAGCGCTCACTCAACAAATGCTTGGAGATGGAACATTATCTAGTTTAAATCAAGATACACATCCTAACTGTTATCTGCATTTATCAGACCCTGATGATGTGGCGCGAGTTGAGCATCTTACTTTTATCTGTACAAGTAATCAGGAAGATGCTGGCGATAATAATAATTGGATGTCAGTTGATCAAGCGAAGGAAAAAATGAACAGCCTTTATGAAGGTTGTATGCAGGGGCGCACGATGTATGTTGTGCCATATTGTATGGGACCTATTGATTCGCCGTATTCGCGCTGTGGTGTTGAGATTACTGACAGTCCTTACGTAGTTGTTAATATGAAATTAATGACACGCATGGGCAGCGCTGCATTAGCACGCATTGAAAACGATAATACTTTTGTGCGTGGCTTACACTCAATAGGTGAGCTTGACCCTGAAAGACGCTTTATTATGCATTTCCCTGAAGAGCTGAGCATTATGAGTTATGGCTCAGGTTATGGTGGTAATGCTTTATTGGGTAAAAAGTGCCACGCTTTACGCATTGCTAGCTGGCAGGCTCGACAAGAAGGCTGGTTAGCTGAACATATGTTGATTCTTGGCTTGGAAAGCCCTACGGGTGAAACGCATTATATCGCTGCGGCATTTCCTTCTGCTTGTGGTAAAACAAATCTAGCGATGTTAATTCCGCCTGAAAAATTCAAAGACTGGAAGATTTGGACTCTGGGTGATGATATTGCTTGGCTGCACATGGATGAAGAAGGTCAAATGCGCGCGATTAACCCTGAAGCAGGATATTTTGGTGTAGTTCCAGGAACCAACCAAAAAACGAACCGTAATGCGTTTGATATGATTCAGCAAAATACGATTTTTACCAATGTTGGTGTTACTGATGATAACCAACCTTGGTGGGAAGATAAAAAAGAAGGTGCGGCGGTACGTAATTGGAAGGGCCAACCTTTCGATGAGGGTAATGGCTTTGCGGCGCACCCTAATTCACGTTTTACTGTTTCTGCAACTGAAAACCGTGCTTATTCGTCACTTGCCGAAGCGCCAAAAGGTGTACCTATTTCAGCAATTGTTTTTGGTGGTCGACGTCGTGAATTAGCACCTTTGGTTTATCAAGCTAAATCTTGGGAACATGGTGTTTTGGTTGGAGCTAGTGTTGCTTCAGAAACGACCGCAGCTGCGACAGGTGAAGTCGGGGTTGTACGACGTGACCCAATGGCAATGAAACCATTTTGTGGTTATAACTTTGCTGATTACTGGTCTCATTGGCTGAGCTTTTCAAAGCATGCTGATAAGTTGCCTAAGATATTCCACGTAAACTGGTTTCGCCAAGATGACGACGGTAACTTTTTGTGGCCCGGCTTTGGTGAGAATTTGCGTGTATTGCAATGGATTATTAAACGTTGCAAAGGTGAAGTTAATGCGCAAGAAACAGCAATTGGCTATTTACCTGAAGAAGATGGTTTAGATGTTGCTGACTTAGATATTCCTGAGGCAGTATGGCAGTCATTGATTTCAGTTAACGACGACCAATGGCGCCAAGAAATGGACGAGTTTGGTAAGTATCTTGATAGTTATGGTGATCGATTGCCAGCTAAATTACGCGAGCAACATGAGCAAGTAAAAGCCGCTCTATTAAGCTAAGTTATTTTATTGCTTAAAGCTAAACGTTCAAAAAAAGCGGTGCTCCAATTACTGGAGCACCGCTTTTTTGTTATCTATATTTAACTTAAAAAAGTAACTATAGAAATAAATTTGCTATTTATTCAGCTGCTTCAGCAGGCTGTCTTGCTTTATAGTTGCGAACAGCTACATTGAATTCATCAGCAATTAAGGCCTCACTATCAACCGAACTATTATAATTAGCTATAATATTCGATTTTTGTTCTTCAGCGTCATCAGCGTGCGCATCCATTTCTTCTTCCATTACTTTAAGGCAATCACGATAATCGCCTAGTGCACCTTGATATGTCTTCATCGCTTGTTGTGCCGATACTAATTCATCTAAGCTTGCAACATTGCCATCCGGAATAATTGGTGAAGCGGGTAGGTCGCAGGCTGCAAAGACTTGTGAGCTCGCAAATGTGAGTGCAATTGCTGCAAGAAGTTTATATCTAGAAGTTCTCATTTTATCTCCAATTAATGTAATGGTTCGAAAATTTAGTTTTTATTATTATGCATTTAAGTCTACATTAATATTAAAATAATTTTTCGTAATATTTCCGTAATATTAATCCACAATTGTGTGGATTTTTAGTAGAAATTGTCGTGTGTTTATAAAGTTTGCACCTATTGATAGGCTCTTTTTAATAGCTTTGTAAGTGGTTATTTTAATATTAAATTATTTAAATATATTCGACTCTGGAGCAGATAAACCACCAGCCTGACTGGCATACCAAGCTGATAATGCTTTAATTTGTTGGATTGTTAAAGTGCTTGCAAATCCCGCCATAACTGCATTATTCCGTTCTCCGGAGCGATAGCCCTTAAGACTTTCAGCAATATAACTTTCGTATTGACCAGCCAATTTGGGAGGAGTAGGTTCTGCAGTTGGGTTACCATCACCAGTCGCGCCGTGGCAGGTCGCACATATAGCTGATTCTTGTTGACCTTGAACCGCTAAAGAAGCATTGACTCTTGAAGGGCGTGTATTCCCTCCTAAGGAATTAAAATACGCTGCAATATCAACCATATCTTGATCAGTTAAATTAGCGGCCTGTGCTTGCATAGTTTCATGCGAGCGGGTTTGATCTTTATAGGCTTGTAAGGCAGAAATTATGTATGTTGAGTGTTGCCCACCGACCATTGGAATTTGGTAAACAGGTCCAGGGTTACGTAGCCCCGGTGCGCCGTGGCAGCCTAAACAAGTTTGCGATAAACTTTCTCCGCGTGCAATATCTGGTTCGGCGGCATTACTGCTGGATACTAGACAAAAAGAACTAACAATAATGGTGCTTACTAGTGTGATTGCGCATCGAATGCGAACAAATTTTGATGATTGCATTGTTTTTGACATTAAGTCTTTTCTGGATAAAAAATCAGCTCGAACTTTAATTATTGTTGGCTTTAAACTCAAGTGATTTAGTTCGATATTTGTAATATTTTTATAACACTTTGTGTTTGAGATTTTTAATATTAAGTATGATGATTGAGCAATTATCTTACGATTGATAAATGCGACTAGCTTTAAAATATGACTAGTGAAGGGATAAAATATTTAAATTAATTACGAGTTGTATATAATTAGTTTTAAACCCAGCCTAATAACGTCCTAAATTGAAGATTTGAATAAATATCCTCAAAAAATTGAATTTAATAATGTTGCGAATAATTGAATGCTAGATATTAGGACAGATAGTGCTGACGATGCGCCTTCTGCGATAGATAATGTATATGCTGCTGTAGATCTTGGTTCTAATAGCTTTCATATGGTTATTTCTAAGTATCAGCATGGTGAATTTGTTGTTTTGGACCGTCAGCGAGAAGTTGTGAGGCTTGCTGCTGGTTTGAATGAAAATAACTTGCTTGCGGATGATGTCGCTCAAAAAGCCTTACGTTGCTTAGAAAAATTTGGTCAACTACTTAGAGGGTTTCCTGCAGAGCAAGTTCGTGTTGTTGGTACTAATACTTTGCGCAGGCTTAAGAAAAAGAATCGTTTTCTGGGAAAAGCTGAGAAAGCATTAGGCCATAGTATTGAGATTATTGCTGGTCGTGAGGAAGCGCGATTAATCTATTTAGGTGTATCCAAATGGTCATCTTTGTCCGATGAATCGCGTTTAGTCATTGATATTGGCGGTGGGAGTACAGAAATTATTGCTGGTAGCAGCGATATGCCGACTGTACGTGAAAGTATTGAAATGGGATGTGTCGTCTTTAGTCAACGTTTTTTTGTTGATGGTGTTCTTGATGATGTCAATTTCGAACGTGCTAAATTAGCTGCAAAATTGGCTTTGCAACCGGTAGTAAAACGCTTCCGTTTAGCGGGTTGGAATAAAGTGATAGGGTGTTCAGGAACAATGAAATCATTGGCCTTAGCTGTTGATGGTAATGGCATTATTAAACGATCAAGTTTGGAACAGTTGTTGCAACAAGTTATAGAGTTTGGGCATGTTGATAAACTGGAAATAGCTGGATTAACAAAAGACAGGCAACCTGTATTTGCTGGTGGTTTTGCTATTTTATTGGCGCTATTTGATGTTTTTGATATTGAGCAAATGTCGATATCTGATATCGCGCTGCGAGAAGGTGTGCTTTATGACTTGGTAGGGCGATCTTCTGCTGAGGATATTCGTGATGTTGCTGTGTCAGCGATGTTAAATCGGTGGGACATTGATGTTAAGCAAGGTGAGCAAGTTAAGAAAACTGCCTTGGCTTTGTATGACTCTGTTGCCGCTGATTGGGATATTCAAGATATATTATTTCGTAATACGCTTGGTTGGTCGGCTTTACTGCATGAAGTCGGTTTGCTGATTAGTCATGATGGTTATCATAAGCATGGCGCCTATGTTGTAGCAAAAGCAGATATGGTTGGTTTTACTCAGCGTGATCAACTTTTGTTATCAGCCTTGATTGTTGGTCAAAGACAAAAATTTCCAATTGAAAAATTTGAAAACTTACCATCAGGCTTGGTTACTCCTGCTAAAAGGGTGGCAGTGATTTTGCGTTTAGCAGTGCTATTGCATCGCGGCAGAGGAGAGTTTGACCGTAGTAATTGTTCTGTAGAAGCGCACGGTAATCAAATTAAGCTGAAATTTAAGGATGATTTTTTACAAAAAAACCCTTTAACTCATACTGATTTAGATCGAGAAGAGTCTAGACTTAAAGTAATTGGCATAAAGTTAAGTTTCAGATAACTCTACAAAGAATTTAATTCAAGTCGATTGTTTAGTAGGAGTATGGTTGTAGCTGTTTTATAAAGAGTCTGTTAGGTCTTCCAGCAAAAAACCCTGTGCATTGTGTGCCTTTATCTCACCTTCTAGCTTGATTGATTGCACATATTGACCATCCGCTTGCATAATCCATGAATTAGAATTATCTTTTAAATAGCTCTCTAAATCATTGATAATGGATGATTTTATTTTTTTATCTAAAATTGGTGTGCATAATTCTATTCTGTTTCTTAAATTACGAGGCATCCAGTCAGCAGACGAAATAAAGACCTCGGAGCTTTCCTCGCTATTGGCATCTTTACTTTCCCCGCTATTGGCAAAATAATAAACTCGATTATGTTCAAGAAAACGTCCAACAATTGAGTGAACTCTAATGTTGTCTGAAACGCCTGCGAGGCCGGGTCGCAGACAACAAATGCCGCGAACGATTAAATCAATTTTCACACCGCGTTGTGACGCATTATAAAGCGCATTTATTATGCTAGGACTGGAAAGACCATTTGTTTTAGCAATAATTCGTGCTTTTTTACCTGCCTCGGCGTTTAATGCTTCGCGTTCGATATTTGCTAACAGCATATTATTAATGCCGTGTGGCGATTGGTAGACTTTATTTAGCTCTGGGTTCGGACCTTGCGTAGTCAGCTGCATAAATAATTCATGCACATCCTGAGTGATCTCGGCGTTGGCTGTCAGCAACCCATAGTCAGTGTAGACTCTGGTATTTCCTTGATGGTAATTGCCTGTACTAATATGCGTATAGCGTTTTAAGTGCTTACCTTCTTTGCGTACGATAAGTAACATTTTCGCATGAGTCTTTTTGCCAACAACGCCATACACAACATGTGCGCCAGCTTCTTGTAGACGTTGTGCGTTACTCAAATTATTTGCTTCATCAAAGCGAGCCATTAATTCCACTATCACTGTGACTTCTTTGCCAGATTTTGCTGCATTGACTAAGTGATCAATGAGTATTGAATCTGAACCAGTGCGATATAAGGTCTGTTTAATAGCAAGAACCTGAGAGTCAGTGGAAGCTTGGTGTAATAATTCTATTACTGGGGTAAAGGATTGGAAGGGATGGTGTAATAATATGTCAGCTTTACTGATGCTGGAAAATAAATCAGCTTGTTGGTGTAAGCTTTCGGGAACAGATGGGGAGAAATAAGAGTACTTGATATTTGGTCGATTGAGTAATTCAGGTAGATTCAATAAACGGTTTAAGTTCACCGGGCCATCTACTTTGTAGACATCACTTTTAGTAAGTTTGAATCGTTCTTGCAGGAACTTAATAATGCGTTTAGGGCAATTTAGTGATACCTCTAAGCGAACGGCTTCACCATATAGGCGCGAGGGCAGTTCACCTTCTAATGCGCGTGCTAAATCTTCAACCTCTTCAAGATCGACGTACAAATCACTATTTCTAGTGATTCGAAACTGATGACATCCAACCACGTCAACATTTTTAAATAAATGATTGATGTTAGCGTTAATAATCGCTGATAGATAAACGTATTCATATTCAGCATTAGATAGTCCTTTTGGTAAGCGTACGAACCTAGGGAGAATGCGTGGTGCTGGAACGACAGCTATATTATGCGCGTCTTCGCGCTCAGGATCGTGTAAATCAACAACAATACTTAAGCCCTTGTTTATAGTTAAAGGAAATGGGTGTGCTGGGTCAAGCCTGATAGGCGTCAATACTGGTAAAACCTCTCGTTTGAAATAACGTTTTAGCCATTTTTCTTGTTGTTTATTCCATCGTTCAACGGGTAAAAAGTCAATGCCATGCTCTTTTAGCTCAGGCATTACTTTGGTGTTAAGTATTTGATATTGAAGATCAGTTAACTCATGAGTTTTTTTTGCGATTTCTTCTAATGCTATGGCTGGCGTCAATCCATCAATGCCTTCAGTAGCTAAATTACTTTCCGATCGTGCTTTTAGTCCAGATACGCGGATTTCAAAAAACTCATCCATATTAGAGCTGAAAATACATAAAAAACGCAGCTGCTCTAGGACCGGAGTGTTTGGTTTCAATGCCATACTTAACACCCGTTCATTAAATGCTAACAAGCTCAATTCTGGATGAAGATAGAGGCTTAACTCATTGTTTATAGTCATAATGTGTTTTTGATTTTGTTAGTGAGTGGTAATCACCAAATCATTCAATGGTGTGTTATATTACGTTATATAATTTTAATATTACAGTTTAGCAGTCAGTATGAAACAAACGGATGATCTAAGAATTGCGGCAACCAAAGAATTGGTTTCCCCAGCACAAATACATGAGCAGTTCCCTATTTCTGAAGCAGCGGCAGCTTGTACTGCGTCAGCGCGCCTAGAAATACAAAATATTATGTCTGGTGACGATGATCGTATTGTCGCTATTGTAGGACCTTGTTCAATTCATGATCCAAAGTCTGCGCTAGAGTATGCAGGTAAGTTGGTAAAGCTAAAAGCAGAATTAAGTGACGACATACTAATCGTTATGCGCGTCTATTTTGAAAAGCCGCGTACTACTGTTGGTTGGAAAGGCTTAATTAACGACCCAGATTTGAATGATACTTATAATGTGAATAAAGGTATTGGTATTGCGCGTAGTCTATTATTGCAAATCAATGAGATGGGTATGCCTGCCGGAAGTGAGTATTTAGACTTAATAACTCCACAATATACAGCGGATGTAGTTGCTTGGGGTGCTATTGGTGCTCGAACGACTGAAAGTCAATGTCACCGGGAGCTTGCTTCAGGCTTATCTTGCCCTGTTGGTTTTAAAAATGGTACTGATGGTAATCTTAAAATTGCAGTTGATGCAATTGGTTCTGCTAGTAACCCACATCATTTTTTATCAGTAACGAAAGAGGGTAGAACAGCTATTTTTAATAGTTCTGGTAATGAATACACGCATATCATTTTACGTGGTGGTTCTAAAGAACCTAATTTCTCATCACAACATGTTCAACAATCGGCAGATATGTTGAGTGATGCAGGTCTGAAACCAAATGTTATGATCGACTTTAGTCATGCTAATAGTTATAAAACTCCAGCTCGTCAAGCTGAGGCGTGTGCTGACGTAAGTCGTCAAATTGAAAATGGTGAGACACGTATTTTTGGAGTTATGATTGAATCTCATCTAATAGCGGGAAATCAAAAAGTTATCCCTAATCAGGAACTTGTATACGGTCAAAGCATTACTGACGGCTGTATTTCTTGGGACGATACTGAAAAGTTATGTCGTCAACTTGCCAATGCGGTTCGTTCAAGACGCAGTGTCAAAGCCGCATAACCTTTATAATTTGCCCGAGCTGAAAAATTGAAACGATTTGCTTTGATAGGTGAGCCTTTAGGACATAGCCTTAGTCCGATCTTGCATAAAGCGATTTATCGACAGTTAGAGATAGATGATGCATCTTATCGAACAGTTGATTTGCCTGACGAGCGGTTAAAAGCTTTCTTTTCTGGATTTCGTGTAGGTGGTTTTGATGGCGTTAATGTCACTGTGCCACATAAAGCAACGATTATTCCAATGTTGGATGAAATAGATAGTAAAGCTAAGCTATTGAATGCTGTTAATTGTATTGACAGAGATAAAAATAAGTTAATCGGCTATAACACAGATTTGCTCGGGTTTGCTTATTCATTACGTCAAAATGAGGTGCAAATAGATGGTAGTGAATTTGTCATTTTAGGAGCAGGGGGCAGTGCACAAGCAGTTGGTGCAGTACTTGCAGAAGGTGAAGCTAAGCGTATTTCGATTGTAAATCGAAGTCCCGAAAATGCTGAAAAACTTAAATCTACGATTCTTGCTGTTAACGATCAAATCAAAGTTTATATTGTTAGCCAAGAAGATTTACTTAAGCGCGCTAAACATATCGATTGTGTCGTCAATACTACAACTTTAGGTATGTCGCCTAAAACTAAAGACAGCCCATTAGATAAAAATATTAGTGTTGAAGTTTTTAATGAAAATACATTGGCGTTTGATTTAGTTTATAACCCTCTTAAAACTTCTTTTTTAAAGGATGCAGAAAAACAAGGTGCGTCGATTGCTAATGGTTTAGAGATGTTGGTTGCACAGGCCGTTTACTCGGTCGAAATCTGGATGGGTGGCAATATAGTTACGCATGTTGACATGAATGCTTTGGTTAGAGATCTCGAGAAAGCGATCAAATAATTAGGTAGTAGGTTAATGCTTTTCACCATCTTTGTTGATAATAAATGGTAGATCATTATGGCTAATTCTCAATCGCATCTTATTCCACTTGAATTAGGTCCTCTTTCATACGATATCTCTGTTGCTTATGGTATTCGTGATACTTTGCACGAAGTTTTGGGCACCTGGAATAAAGGTCAGCAGTGGGTAGTTTTAACGCAGCAGTCAATTTACGATTTATATAAACCAGTAATCGATAACCTTCGTGATAAAGGATTTCGAATTGAAGTAATTATTGTGCCTGGAGATGAGTCGGCCAAGAATATTCGCTTTGCAGAACAAGTTTGGTCACAAATGGTTGATTTAGGCTGCGATAGATCATCAATTTTATTAGCTTTTGGTGGCGGTGTAGTGGGTGACTTAGGTGGATTTGTAGCTGCAACGTATATGCGCGGTATTCCGGTAATTCAAGTCCCTACAACATTATTAGCTATGATCGATTCGGCCATTGGTGGTAAAACAGCGGTTAATTTAGCTGCAGGTAAAAACTTAGTTGGCGCAGTTTATCAACCTAAAGCAGTCTTGGTTGACCCTGGGTTTTTAGCGACCTTGCCTGAGCGGAATGTAATCTCTTCGCTAGCTGAAGCAGTTAAGTATGGTTTTATTCGTGATCCATCAATTTTTGAGACATTTGAACAACGCTTCCAAGATTTACTGTTGCTTGAAGATCAATCGCTACTAACAGATTTAATTGCGAAAAGTTGCCAAATAAAAGCTCAAATTGTGTCGAATGATCAATTTGAAAATGGTGAGCGAAAATTACTTAATTTTGGACACACTATTGGCCATGCTTTTGAAACTATTCAAGAATATGGTGGCTTGTATCATGGCGAGGCAGTTTTGTATGGAATGCAGTGTGCGTGTTTCATTTCACATAAAAAAGGCTTGCTAAATGACGCTGAGTATCAGCGTGCGGAACAAGTATTGAAAAAATTTCCATTACCTGAATTAGGTCAAGTATCTGCTGATAAAGTGTTAGAAATTGTCGCGCATGATAAAAAAAATATTAACGGTGAGCTAAGTTTTATTTTAATAGATGCAATTGGCCACGGAGTGGTTTGTCAAGATGTGGCACCAGACGATATTATTGATAGTCTGTCAGTGGTAACCTAGAGCAATGAGAATTCTAATTATTAATGGCCCTAATTTGAACCTTCTTGGCGAACGCGAGCCCGAAATTTATGGTAGTGAATCTTTAACAGATTTAGAAAATTGGCTAGCAAGGCATACAGTTTCTGGCGGGCATGATTTAAAGTTTTTCCAATCTAATCATGAAGGTGAAATACTTGACTTTTTACAAGCTAATCGCAAATGGTCAGATGGAGTTGTTATCAATGCAGGCGCATTGACGCATTACTCATATGCTTTGGCTGACTGTATTACTGCATGCCAAGTCCCGACAGTAGAAGTGCATATTTCCGATATTCATAAGCGCGAAGATTTTCGTAAAAAATCAGTAATTCAAGCAGTTTGTATCAAACAAATATCAGGGCTTGGTAGACAAGGTTATGTAGATGCAATTGAGCTGTTACATGCTATGTTCAATAATTGATTTTCATCCTATTCAAAAAATATAAGAGTTATAACTATGGCGAACTATAAAGCACCTGCACAAGAGATTTCTTTTGTAATTGATGAGTTACTAGATTTTAAACAGTTGAGAAAAATTCCCGAGTTTGCAGAAGCAAGCCCTGAGATCGTTGACGCAATTATTGAAGAGGCAGGAAAATTCGCAGCTGAAGTATTTGCTCCATTAAACCGTGTTGGCGATATTGAGCATAGCCGTGCGGAAGGCGGTGAGGTCAAGACTCCTGAAGGCTTCAAAGAAGCCTATCAACTTTTTGTCGAAAACGGTTGGTTGAGCCTAGCGCAAGATCCAAATTATGGTGGTCAAGGTTTACCGTTTACTGTGCATATGGTGGCTAGTGAGTGTTGGAATAGTGCTAATACGGCATTCGCTTTATGTTCAATGTTGTCTGCAGGTGCAATTGATACAGTAAGTGCGCATGGTAGTGATGAGTTAAAGAATACCTATCTAGCGAAACTAATTTCAGGTGAGTGGACAGGCACCATGAACTTAACCGAATCACATGCGGGTTCAGATTTATCCACATTAAAGACTAAAGCGACCCCAGAAGGTGATCACTTTCGTTTGCATGGGCAGAAGATTTATATCACATGGGGTGAGCATGATATGACGGACAATATTTTACATATTGTATTAGCGCCGTTAATTGATGCTCCTGATGGCGTGAAAGGCTTGTCATTGTTTCTTGTTCCTAAGTTTCTAGTTAATGCTGATGGTTCACTTGGTGAACGCAATGATGTAACGGTTGTTTCAACCGAGCATAAGCTTGGTATAAACGCTAGTCCAACATGCGTGATGAGCTTTGGTGAGGAAGAGGGTGCTATTGGCTATATGATTGGTGAACCAGGTGAAGGTCTGCGATGTATGTTTACGTTAATGAACCATGCGCGACTTGAAGTAGGCTTAGAAGGCGTTGCTCTTTCTGAGCGAGCTTATCAAGATGCACTCGATTACGCGAATGAGCGTGTACAAGGCCGCGACCCAGTGACACGCGAAGTTACAAAAATTATTGGTCATGCTGATGTGCAACGAATGCTTATGCAAATGAAATCAATGACCGATGCAATGCGCGCTCTTTGTTATGATGTATCAATGTCGCATGATTTACGTGGACATGCAGAAGATGAAAATGTGCGTAAGTATCATTCTGATCGCTTTGCTTTGTTAACACCAGTAGCTAAAGCATGGAGTAGTGAGTTGGTGAACGAGGTTACATCACTAGCTATTCAGGTGCATGGCGGCATGGGTTATGTAGAAGAAACTGGCGTTGCACAGCATTATCGTGATGCACGAATCATTTCTATTTATGAGGGTACGACAGGTATTCAAGCTAATGATTTAGTTGGGCGTAAGCTGCTTAGTGATGATGGCGCTGCGTTTTTTGTCTTTTTAGAAGAAATTGAACAGACCCTAAGTTCTTGCCCATCCGAATTTAAAAATTTAGCTGAGTTGACGACTATGGCTAAGATAGAAATAGAAAAGGCGGCGAAGGTTATTCTCGCAGAATCATCTAATAAACCAAAATTAATTGGAGCTGTTGCTTTTAATTTCTTGATGCAGATGGGTTATCTATGTGGTGCTTGGTACCATCTTCGTAGTGCTATTGTTGCGCAACAGCAATTAGCTAATGAGCCTGCGGATACTGTCTTTTATCAAAACAAAATTCTTGCAGCAAGATTTTTCATTCGCCAACTTTTGCCAAGAGGTCAAGCTTATGGAGCTGCCGTTATAGATGGCGCGCAAATTGGTTGTGAACTAAGCGCGGATGCCTTTCATTAAAAATATATAAAGTAGGTCGTTTTGCTAGTACGATAATATTGTTGAATCGGATAGAATAGCGCTCGTTTTAGTAGCATTAATCAAATTTAAAGAGAACAGCGTGAAAAATTATAAAATAGCAATTTTAGCTGGTGACGGCATTGGTCCTGAAATAATGCAGGAAGGCATTAAAGTTCTGAAAGTAATCGAAGAACGTAATGATGTGAGCTTTGAGCTTATCGAAGCGCCATTTGGTGCAAGCGCATGGTTCGAGAATGGCTCTTCGTTCCCTGAAGAAACTAAAAAGCTTGTTGATGAAGCTGATGCCGTAGTGAAAGGCCCTATTGGACTTGGTCATGAAGAATCAAAGAAAATTCCAATTGATGAGCAACCTGAACGTGGTGCCTTGTTACCAATGCGTAGACGGTTAAATACCTTTGCTAATTTTAGACCAGTATTCTTACCTAAAGATTTAGCACACTTTTCACCACTCAAAGCGGAAGTGATTGGTGACGGTATTGATATTATTATGGTGCGTGAGCTTGTTGGCGGCTTATATTTTGGTGACAAGGAAGTTGGTAAAGATGATAAGGGTAAGCGCTATGTACGAGAAGTTTTAGAATATGATGAAGATCAAATTCAAAATATTTTAGTTGAAGCTTTTAAGCTAGCGCAAAATCGTAAAAAAGTTTTGCATAATATTCATAAAAGTAATGTCTTGAAGTCGAGTGTCTTATGGAATGAAGTGTTGGATGAGATTTCTAAAGATTACCCTGATGTTGAAGTAAAGAGTATTTTAGTTGATGCAGCGGCAACCGCGCTTTGTTTGAATCCAGTACAGTTTGATGTCATGGTTATGGAGAATATGTTCGGCGATATTTTAAGTGATCAGGGAGGGGGTATTTTAGGGTCCTTAGGTTTAATGCCTTCAGCTTGTTTAGGAAAAAATAATAAAGCTTATTATGAGCCCTCGCATGGCTCTGCTCCAGATATTGCTGGCCAAGGTATTGCTAATCCATATTCAATGATTGGTTCTATGGCAATGATGCTTGAATACAGTTTTGGAATGGTTGCTGAAGCTAAAAATGTATGGCTAGCCATGCAAAGTGTTTTTGCAGCGGGTTATTCAACAGCTGATTTATCCAAACCTGGCTCAGGTGTTAATATGATTTCTACAACAGAATTTGGCGATAAGGTAGTTGAATATTTACAAACTAATATTTAGTTTGTAATTTGAAACGATCAAATTAAAACAATAAAAAAGCCCGCAATGCGGGCTTTTTTATTGTTTTAATTTTTCGCTGAGGGCTCTTTTTTTGCTGAATGCTATCTACTGAACCTGATCAACCATATAGTCAACGGCTGCACGAACATTATCATCCGATAATGCAATGTTGCCTCCTTTCGCAGGCATTACACCAGCTTTACCTGTATAACCATTTATCGCGTTTGAGTATAAAGTGTCTTTACCTTGCGCAATGCGAGCTGACCAAGCTTCATTTGCTCCAATTTGTGGTGCCCCTGCAATCCCTGTGGCATGACATACTGCACAACTTGTATAAGCTTCTTCGCCTGTTAATACTGCCGCTACAACCGGTGCAGCTGATGCGATTTGTGTATTGAATTGTCCGACTGGGATCAGTCGTTGTGCAATGGTTGTGCTGTTTTCTTCTACTTTGATTTCATCCAATTTGGCGTTTACATCACTAGATACTAGTGAGGCTAATATCATGATAATAATAGTCAAAATAACCATTACTATAATCATAATTATAAATAGACGCCCAAAGGTTGAGTCGTTCATTTTTTGTTCGCTCATCGGTCATTCCTAATGCAAGTTACTTATACAGGTTTATTAAAAGTTTTAGAAAAAACGATATTAATCATTCCAAAACGGCGGCGATTATAGCTTATCTGAGCACGCTGCAAAATGATTTTATTATCAATAAAGACTTAATTTAACCTTTTAATAATGACCCTAGTACGCCTCGAATTAAACGTCCACCAAGTTGCGTGCCAATTGAACGAGCGGCACTCTTTATAAATGCTTCTGTTGGAGTTTGTCTAGTGGATTTTTTGGAACTACTTTTAGCTTTTTTCTTAATCAGTTCAGCCGCTTCCTCTTGTTTTTCCAATTCAATTTTTTCTTCCATTGCCGTTTTGGCGCGCTCTGAAAGCATTTCATAGGCTGATTCGCGGTCGACCAAAGTATCGTAACGCCCTTTAAGTGGAGAGCGCGAAATTTGCTCCTGACGCTCTTCATCAGACATCGGGCCAATACGAGATTGCGGAGGTTTGATCAATATTCGTTCAACTTGAGAAGGAATGCCTTCTTTATCCAAAGTGGAGACTAAAGCTTCACCAACACCGAGTTCTGTAATCACTGTTTTTGTATCTAATTCTGAGTTGCTGCGAAAAGTTTCAGCAACCGTTTGAACGGCTTTTTTATCTTTAGGGGTGAATGCGCGTAATGCATGCTGAATTTTGAGCCCTAATTGACCGAGTATTTCTTCTGGTATGTCTAAAGGACTTTGCGAAATAAAATAAATTCCTACACCTTTAGAGCGGATTAAACGTACAACTTGCTCGATCTTGTCGATAAGAACTTTTGGTGCATCATCGAATAACAAATGCGCTTCGTCAAAAAACATAACAAACTTCGGTTTGTCTGCATCACCAACTTCAGGCAATGTTTCAAATAATTCGGAAAGAAGCCACAAAAGGAATGTGGCATATAGTTTGGGTGAGGTTTGAATTAAATTACTTGCATCAAGAATGTTGATGACTCCACGTCCAGAGAAATCATAACTCATAAGGTCAGATAAGCTGATTGCTGGTTCGCCTAATAAAAAGTCAGCACCTTGTTCTTCTAGAACAATTAATCCACGCTGAATTGCGCCGATACTAGCTGTCGAAATATTGCCATATTCCATGCTAAGTTCTTTACGATTTTCACCCATCCAGATCAGCATAGAGCGTAGATCTTTGAGATCTAGGATTAACATGCCTTCGTCGTCAGCAATTTTAAAACATGAATATAAAATACCGGTTTGAGTGTCGTTAAGTTCTAGCAGGTTTGACAGGAGTAATGGGCCAATCTCACTAATTGTGGTTCGAATAGGGTGTCCTTGTTTAGCGAATAAATCCCAAAAAACAACCGGGTTAGCTGTCATTTCATAATCGTCAATCCCAATTGTTTTTATTCGTTCATCAATTTTAGGATGAGGGCTAGCTGGTTTGCCAATGCCTGATACATCTCCTTTGATGTCAGCTAGAAAAACAGGTACACCTATTTTGGAGAAATTTTCAGCAAGGATTTGTAATGTAACAGTTTTGCCTGTGCCTGTTGCGCCAGCAACCATGCCATGCCGATTAGCCATTGAAGCATCCATAAAAACAGTATTTGTTCCATTGCCGCCGATTAATAGAGAGTTTTTTTCAGACATTTTGGTTTTAAAGTTTAAGTGTTTGATAGTTATATTTAGAAATTTGAATTGGTAATTTAACTAAATCTTTGTAGCAAAATTTATTGTTAAGTTTTGCTATCAATTTTGATCAAAGGTAGCACAAGTAAAATAATCCATCTATTAGTTTTGTGCTTTTGAAAATATTGTTATGATAAAAACGTTAGTTACAAGTAAGCATCAGTATTTAGCGTTGTTTCATTAGATGTTAGATGATAAAAGGTTTTAGACTTACAATGTACATTTCTAAGGCTTTTAATGTTAAGGTGTTTAACATTGTTTTATATACAATTAATTATGACGAGCTTAAAACAGTATTTAAGTATCGCTACACAATACAATCAATTAAAAAATTAAAAATATGAGAATTGTAATTCTTGAAGACGATCAAGAGCAGGCTGATTTATTGTGTGCTTGGCTAGAGGAAGAGGGCCATCAGACAGCAGTTTATACTGATGGAAATGAGTTTGTGCGTGGTTATGCGCTCGACAGCTACGATTTGATATTACTAGATTGGATTGTACCTAATTTGGATGGCTTAAAAGTATTGAAGCATATTCGTGACCATGTTGATCAACTTGTACCGATTGTATTTATTACTCAAAAGGGTACCGAGGAAGATATTGTGTCAGCATTGAAGAATGGTGCTGATGACTACATGACTAAACCAGTTAGTCGAGATGAAACCGTTGCTCGTATTAACGCAATTGCGCGTCGTGTTGGTGTAGGGGACATAAATACGGCAGACACATATGATTTTCCACCTTATAAAATTAATACAAAGCTTCGTGAAGTAAGTTGTAATGATGAAGTTATTTCGATGACTCAAAAAGAATACGAATTAACATTATTCTTGTTTAAAAATCTTGGTCGAATTATTTCAAGAGGTCATTTGTTAGAGATGGTTTGGGGTACAAGCTCGCAAGTCAATACCCGTACCATTGATACTCACATGAGCCGACTGCGGACTAAATTAAATATTGATGAACAAGATAATTGGAAACTGACGTCAGTTTACCGACATGGTTATCGTTTAGAGAGTTTAGATTAATAACTATTGGATAGTGATCAGATTTAAAAGGCGGTATTTTATCTTTTAAATAAGTGGTGTTAAGTCGCAGTATTGTTCATGGCTAGCTCTTAGGT
>CAZFEM010000004.1:0-67 GCA_964517515.1 uncultured Gammaproteobacteria bacterium
GGCCGTGCGCGATTCGAACGCGCGACCACCTGATTAAAAGTCAGATGCTCTACCAGCTGAGCTAACG
>CAZFEM010000004.1:167-3035 GCA_964517515.1 uncultured Gammaproteobacteria bacterium
GCCCCCATATTCCAAATTGTCTTGCAGTTTTGCGCCATACGCGACCACCGCTATTGAGTAAACCGTCAGATGCTCTACCAGCTGAGCTAACGGCCCCCATATTCCAAATTGTCTTGCAGTTTTGCGCCATACGCGACCACCGCTATTAACTTTCTAATTCTACAATCTCTATTGTTTACAGACCGAGAAAAGAGGCGTGATTATCTTTAGTTATCCTGTCTTGGTCAACCATTTTTTATGAAGAATTTTGCGAATACCCTAAGCTTTAAATCACTTGTCATATTTACTCTAAAGACTTAAATTCAATTTAACCTTTTTATCCTGAAATTAATTTTTGGAAATTCTATGTCTACACGTAATATTTGTGCGCTAATACTGATTCTAGTTTCTCTCGGCTGTCTTTATCCAGGCCTGATGTTTGCGATGTTAACGATTAAAGTCGGCACTGTTTTACCTTTTGTCGGGAATGTTGAAATCTATGAGGCAACGCAAAGTATTATTCAAACTATAGATCGGCTATTTGCTACAGAAAATTATTTTGTCGGGTGGTTAATTTTGCTTTTTAGTGTTGTTGTGCCTTTGCTCAAAGTTGTATTACTTCTTATTGTCCTTATTTTTAAAAACTATTCGTCTCGTCAGCACTTGTATAAGTTTGTCTCTGCTATTGGCAAATGGTCGATGGCTGATGTGTTTGTAGTGAGTGTTTTTATGGCGTTTTTAGCAACTCGTTCCAATGAGTCCGTATCAGCTATTTTGCATGAAGGGTTTTATTATTTTACTGCCTACTGTGTATTATCCATTTTGGGTACACAACTAATACAGCTTGATAAACATTCGCTAGAAGACAAACAAGATTAAAGAGCAGGGTCAGCAATACCTGCACCAGCAAAACCGGCCGCTCGAATACGGCAGGAATCACACTCTTTACATATATCACCATTATCCGCAGGGCTGTAACAAGAGATTGTTTTTGCGTAATCGACTCCAAGCTTTAAACCCATTTGAATAATTTCTATTTTAGTCAAATCAAGTAAGGGAGCAGAAATAGTAATGGTAGAGCCTTCCACGCCAGCCTTGGTCGCGAGGTTTGCCATTTCTTGGAATGACTTTATATATTCTGGCCGACAATCAGGGTAGCCAGAATAATCGACGGCATTTGCACCAATAAAAATAGCTTTTGCATTCAGTACTTCAGCCCACCCTAAGGCGACTGATAAAAATACCGTATTACGCGCTGGAACATAGGTTACTGGGATTTCTTTTGACTCTTTTGTTGGAACATTAATATTATTATCCGTTAATGCAGAGCCACCAAAATTACCGATATCAATTCTTACTGTACGATGTTCAACAGCACCATTGTTTTTTGCTACTTGGGTTGCCCGTTCTAATTCAATGCGATGACGTTGACCGTAATCCATGCTTAATGCATAACATTCATAACCTTGATCAACCGCCATAGCCAATACGGTTGCAGAGTCTAAACCGCCTGATACTAAAACAATGGCTTTAGGTTTATCTGTTGATAGAGACTCTCTAAATAAGCTCATCGCCCTGCCTCGTTATTCCACAGGTATTTATGTAACTGGATTTGCATACGAACTGACAAACGATCACGCACTATCCAGTCGGCTAAATCTGTTGCACTTAATTGTTCTGCACTTGGAGAAAAATAAACTTCGCAACCTTTAGCAAAATCTAACTCATCTAACTTTTGCTTTGACCACAAATAGTCCGCTTCATTACAAATAACGAATTTCAGACAGTCACTGGGTTTAATATGCTGTAGGTTAGAGTATTGATTGTTTTTCTCTTCGCCTGAAGCTGGTGTTTTGATATCCAAAACAATAGTTACACGCGGGTCTACTTGCTCGATAGTTATCGCATTACCTGTTTCTAAAGAGACCTGATAATTTGCATCACACAATTCTGTCATTAAAGCGTGCACTTCAGCTTGTGCAAGAGGCTCGCCGCCGGTGATAGTAATGTAAGGTGTTTGATAGCTTTCGATTTCCTTAACAATATTATCGATACTCATGCCTGAACCACCGCTAAAAGCATACGCTGTATCACAATAAGTACAACGCATTGGGCAGCCAGTTAAACGCACGAAAACTGTTGGCAAACCAACCGTGCGAGACTCCCCTTGTAAGGAATAAAAAATTTCAGTGATTTTTAAAGACACGCTATTTGAAGGCCGACTGTTTAACGACAAACTAAGAACAATAAATTTACATCAATTTCAGTTTTAATTCTAAAACTGATGGTTGGCTATTGAATATCAACTAGGCGGTTTTTAGCAGAAATAGCAGCATTGGAACGAGGGTGGTATTGCATAATTTCTTGCAATAAGATTCTTGCCTCAATCTGATTGCCTTGTTCTTGCTCAATGTAAGCAGTTTTGAGCATAGCATCTGGCACACGTGAGCTTTCTGGGAAATTATCAACTATCGATCGATAATAAAGTTTGGATTGATCAAGCTCTCTGTTCACATAAAGAGATTCAGCGATCCAATAATGAGCATCGTCGGAATAGTCACCATTTGGAAAGCTGCTGATTTGTTGTTTAAATGCTGCAACTGCCTCATCGTGCTTAGATTGGTTAAGCAACTCGAAGCCCTGCTGATAGAATGAACGCTCGTCTAACGAAGCAGTGTTTTGTTGAACTGTATTAGCTGTACTACCTACTGTACTGCCTATTACTTGTTGCGGCACCTGCTGCTGAGGAATATTTTGTGGAATAGTCACAACCCCGCCTGTTTGAGAGTTTGCATTAGGAATATTATTAGGAATTGGCTGTCTTGACGAAACAGACGGCTGGTTAGAAACAGGAAAACCTGATTGCGTACCACTCGGTACTTGATTCAC
>CAZFEM010000004.1:3135-75477 GCA_964517515.1 uncultured Gammaproteobacteria bacterium
ACTTGATTCACAGCTACTGGCACTTGCTGAGGAAATGAACCGCCAACAATACGTTCTTCTACAGGTGCACCATTAGATGATTGGCTAACAACAGGCTGTTGACTAATTACTCGTTCCTCAATAATAGTAGTTGTACCTACTTGAGGCACTTGTTGATAGCTAGGGTCTTGATAAACAGGATCTTGATAAACTTGTCCGCCAGTGTTTTCATACACTTGGTAACCACCTTCTAACGATTCAACTGGCTGCGGAAAACTAGTTTGGTTTTGACCAACAATAAGTGGTTCCGCACTTGGATAAGCTTGTGGGTTACCAATCGGTAAATTACCTAAAGGTTGGCTTGGCTGGCTATAAACCGATGAATCTTGATAAGTCGGCGCAGCAATATTGCTTTGACTTTGATCAAACTGCTGATTTGCTTGATCATTTGAACGCTGTAGTTGTCGGATTTCATAATCCTGACGCTCAACCATATCTCGCAATTCAGCGATCTCTTGCTGCATCGCTTGTATCTGAGACAGTAACGCTGCCTGATAGTTGCCTTGCTGCGCAAAACTTAGCATCGGGCAAAAAATAAAAAACGAGGCGACACCAAGTGACGCCCCGTATTTAGAAAAAAATTCTCTAGATAAAATCATAATAGTATAATTAGATCATGATAATAATTTTCATATTAAAACTAAAAAGTTTTAGTATTTAATCTCAACACGACGATTTTCACTCCAAGCACTTTCATTGTGCCCAGAATTAGCTGGTCGCTCTTCACCGTATGAGATGGTTTGTACAGAACTGTTACCAGCACCGGTTGCAGCCATCAATTGCTCTACCTGTTGACCACGACGTTCGCCAAGAGCTAAATTGTAATCACGTGTACCTCGCTCATCCGCATGACCTTCTAGAGTCACTTGCGCGCCACCACGTTGCGCTAAATGACGCGCATGCGCTTTAACAATAATATCCGAGCGACGATCAATGGTTGTACTATTGTATTGAAAATACACGATCTTATAATTTAATGGATCACCAATGATACCAAGTGCTTCAAGCTCAGAGCTTGAAAGACCTGTGCCAAAAGCATTTGCTTGGTTAAAGGCATTAGAATTATCACCAGTCGTCGATGAAGGTGCGGTTGTACCGGTATCGCCGATGGTACCTGTATCTTTTCTACTGCTAGCACACGCTGTTAATGTTAAACCAAGAACAAGTAGTAATAATAATTTCATTTTACGATTCATTTTTTTTGACTCCAAGAATTTAATTAATGCCGCATTATTGTGTTTTTATTGTCTTTTAATTGGTGACCATGCCGGCTCACGCACATCACCAGATACTAGTTCTAACCGAGTTCGAACACGCCCATCAGATGAAGCAACTAACAATGCTGTCTGAAAGCGTTCTTCGCCTGCATACAATACCATGTCTCCATTCGGAGAAAAACTAGGAGACTCATCATATTTGGCATTTGTCAGCATAGTTATTCTACCAGATTCTTCGTTCATTACAGCAATCTGTCCGCCTTCATGTACTAAAGTTATTCTTTTTCCTTCAAAATCATAGGAAGCATTAGCATTATCATCGCCCTCAAATGTTACACGAGAACTATTCCCTTGGCCTACTCGGGTGCTATAAATTTGCGGTTTGCCTGAGCGATTAGAAGTAAATAAAAGCGCTGAACCGTCTGGAGACCAAGCGGGCTCGGTGTCAATTCCATAATGGTTACTAATTCGCTGGTGTTGTTGACTAAAGGTGTCGTAAATATAAATATCTGGGCTACCATGTCGTGATGTCGAATAAGCTAAGCGGCGACCATCTGGCGACCACGCTGGAGCACTGTTGATACCCTTAAAGCTTGCTACAACATTATGCTGACCAGTGTTTAACTCTAAGACTCGAATTTGTGAACCCGATTGTTCGGCAAAAGAAACAAAAGCTAATTTCGAACCATCGGGAGACCAACTTGGTGATAATAAAGGGTTGAAAGAGCCATACACCTCACGCGCGCCATAACCATCCCAATCAGCTACCATTAATTGATAGCGATAGCGTTGAAACTCAATCTGGCTACGTTTAACAAATGCTATATTAGAATTGAATGCAGCAGGACGACCAGTAAAAGCTTGATAAACCTCATCACTTATTATGTGTGCCGCCGTACGCAAATCTTCTTTGCGTAAATTAGGAATTCGTTTACCAGCACCAATTTGTTGTTCACGAGCAACGTCGTAAATATGAAAACGTACCTCGTACAAACCGCCATCCAAGTTCCAAACTTCACCAATCACAAGCACTTCCGCTTCAGCAAAGCGCCAGTCTTTAAAACGCACTTGATCGTCAGTACTTGGAAAAGACAAATAATCCGCTTTTGAGATCGGGTCAAATTTGCCTGAGGATTGCAAATTGAAAGCAATTACTTCATCAATTTGATGTTGAAGAATCTCACCGTTGCCCGCTTTAAATGGCACAATTGCGATGGGGATACCACGTATTTCGCCACCACCTACTTCGCCTCTTAATCTCTGCGCATTGACATTAGTGTTAAAGAAAAAAAACAGCGCGCTGATGAAAAACAATCTTAGGCCAATCGATATCATTTTGTTCATTATTTTAATCCGATACTTTTACAAGAAAATCAAAATCTAAAAACTGTTGATGTAAGTTTGCATCAATAGATGCTGGTGGAATGTCCAATGGACTAGCTTTAAATATTGCAGTTTCAACTGATCGATCATAAAGTGGACTACCGCTTGATTCTAGCGTACGAACTGCTGTTACTGCACCAGATGAAGAGACCTTAATATTCACTAGAGTTTTACGCCAACTCTCAATACCAGGGTCTAGAGTTCGAACATTTTTAATTTGCTGAGCAATTAAAGCAAGATGTTTCTGCGTTAATGTCGTCGCTCTTTCTTTGGATATTTGTTCTGCTAAGAATGCTTGTTCTGCCGCTAGGCTTTCTTGTAACAAACGTTGTCGTTCGGCTTGTTCTTCATCGAGTTTTTGCTGAGCCAATTGTTCTTCACGTTCTTTTTCTTCCGCTAATTTTTTCTTACGCTCTGCTTCCTCGGCTTCTTCTTTTTTACGTTCAGCAAGTTCTTTTTCTCGCTCTTCCTCTTCTTCTTTACGTTTCAACGCTAAGGCTTCTCGCTCCTTCTCAAGTTCAGCGGCCTTTTCTTTTTCTTGTTCTTGTTGTTTCTTTAAATCTTCAATCCGTTGTTTTTCTTGTTCAGCTTTGGCCTGCAAATCTTTCAATCGCTGTTGTTCTAATTCTTGTTGCTTTTGTTTATCTCTATCTTGCTGTTTAAGCAATTCTTGCTGCTTTTGAATTTCAGATTCTTCAATTGTCGTCGCACGCACTACATCTACTTTTTCAGCAAAAGCGGCCTCGACGGTTTCACTATTGTTTTTGTTAGTGAAATTAATAAATACCGCACCAATGATTACCGCATGCACAACAATTGCTGCGATGTAGCCAACCGTTTTATTACTACTTCTTAATCGTTGTCCGCGTTCTGTCATAACTCAATTTTACTAATTTTCTGGTGTCGGTTCTGTGACTAAACTAACTGTCTCAACGCCGGCATTTTTTAACAGCACCATCGCCTGTAAAACATTATCGTACAAAGCTCTTTTATCGCCTCTTACTAAAAAATCGGTATTTGGCTTTAAACGATAAAGAGCCGCAGCGGCTACCTGTAATTCTTCTTGAGTTTTTTCAAGGTCATCGATATAAAATCGGCCTTCTGCATCTACAGTTAAGATAAATGGTTCAGGAGATTCTTCATTCAAAGGAATTGGGTTAGCGCTCGTTTGTGGCAAATCAATTTTAACACCTTCGGTTAATAACGGTGCGGTAACCATAAAAATAATTAACAGAACGAGCATTACATCAATGTAAGGAACAACATTGATTTCAGCAATTGGCTTACGTTTTCGGTCGCGGTAATTACTCATCTTAACTTAATTATTTTTTTCAATCGAAAGCTGGCGATTCACTAAACTTATAAATTCTTCCATGAAGATTTCGTATTGGCCTACCAACTTTTCAACATGATATGAAAAACGGTTATAGGCAATCACCGCTGGTATTGCTGCGAATAAACCCATCGCGGTGGCAATTAGAGCCTCTGCAATGCCGGGTGCGACACTGGACACTGTGGCTTGTTGAGTCGATAAGCCTAAGGCTCGAAACGAATTCATAATGCCCCAAACCGTGCCAAATAAACCAACGTAAGGGCTTGTTGAGCCGACTGTTGCAAGAAATGGTATTTGCGCTTCAAGGTGTTCGATTTCTCGACTCAACTCTACTCGCATAGCGCGTTGTACCGCATCCAGTAAATCATTGTTATTGGCATAACCACGCTCAGCTAATCGCTCGTATTCGCGGTAACCCGCAACAAAAATAACCGCCATGCCAGATGAGTTTTTACCACTCGCTCCCCATTTGTTATAAAGCTTTTGCATGCTGCCGCCAGACCAGAATTCATATTCAAAGTCATTGGTTAAACGACGTTCGCGACGTAGCGAAAAGAATTTTGAGAAAATGATTGACCAAGAAACTAACGAAGCTAAAAACAATAGCAGCATAACTAACTGCACCGTAAAACTAGCTTCAGCAATTAAGCTAATGATCGACATACTTTCATGCGCAGCAATACTCTCCACACCAGCATTAGTAACTGCATCAAGTGCCTCAGCGGCTATACCATCTTCACCCATGTCTATCTATTAAACCTATTTTTGGTTAATTACTAATTATCTTTTTGGCCGGCTAAGATTGCTACATGCAACTCTTTTGGCATAGGCCTTAATTTAAACGATGTTCTATCTAAAGTCGCTAACTTTATTGCTGCTGAACACAATAATTGTCCATCATTATAAATATTTTGCACAATTTGTAACTTAACCTTACCCACATGCAATACATCGCAATCTATGGTTAAAGTATCAAATAACCTCGCTGGCGCTATATAGTTAATTTCGGCACTACGCACCGCAAAAATAACGCCTTGGTTTTCTTGCAGTTCAACAATATTGAAACCAATATTTTCCAACCACTCAGATCTACATCTTTCCATGTATTTCAGATAATTAGCATGATAGACCACTCCGCCCGCATCGGTATCTTCGTAATAGACCCGTGCAGATGTACTAAAAATTTTATGAGTCAAACAGACCTTCCTGGCCACCGACTTTTTGATCTGGGTGATTCAAGCCGAAATGTGCCCAACTACGTTTGGTAACGACTCGACCGCGAGGAGTACGCATCATAAAACCTTGCTGTATAAGATAAGGTTCAATGACATCTTCGATGGTGCCCCGTTCTTCGCCAATTGCTGCGGCCAAACTATCAATACCCACTGGGCCGCCATCAAAATTCTGCATAATTGCTTTGAGTAAGCGTCGGTCCATTGCATCTAAACCATTCGGATCTACTTCCATCATATCTAATGCAGCATCAGCCATCTCTGCAGTTAAACGCCCTTGGCCTTTTACTTCAGCATAATCCCTAACCCGACGTAACAAACGATTAGCAATTCTTGGTGTGCCGCGCGAACGGTCGGCAATCGTTTGCACTCCCTCACCCTCGGTTGGCACTGCTAAAATATCTGCAGAACGTTGTACTATTTTAGCTAAATCGGAAGTGTCATAGTATTCAAGTCGCTGTACTATTCCAAAACGATCACGCAAAGGCGAAGTTAACAAGCCTGCTCTAGTAGTAGCGCCGATTAAGGTGAAAGGAGGTAAAGACAATTTGACCGTTCGTGCAGCAGGCCCCTCACCAATCATAATATCAAGTTCAAAATCCTCCATAGCAGGATAAAGAATTTCTTCTACTACAGGACTTAATCGATGAATTTCATCAATAAATAAAACATCATGCGGTTCAAGGTTGGTTAGCACTGCGGCTAGATCTCCAGCTCGCTCTAACACTGGCCCTGAAGTTTGTCGCAACTTAACATTCAACTCACGAGCAATAATATTCGATAAAGTCGTTTTACCTAGACCTGGTGGCCCAAACAACAATACATGATCTAAAGATTCTTGCCGGCTGCGCGTCGCCTCAATAAAAATACTAAGTTGTTCCTTAAGTTTAGGTTGACCAACAAAGTCGCTAAGGTATTCAGGGCGTAAACTCCGATCGACAATATCCTCATCCCCTAGTTGACTCTCTGGGTTAATAATTTCTTCGCTTTCTAAAAAGTCGTCTGACATGCAAATATGGTAGTCGATTTAGATTAATTTTTATAACACTTTACCAGACAATGTCCGTAAGCCTTGGCGAATTAGTTCTTCACTACTTAAGTCATTTGGCAAGTCGCGGATGACGCGTGTTGCTTCGGTGTTTTTATATCCTAAAGATTCCAATGCTTGAATTGCATCTTGCCGTTCAGAGTTAGCACCAGTTGAAGTTGTTGAGGAATCAATCTCAACATTACCAAAGGTTTTCTGCAATCGATCTTTAAGCTCTACAATCAAACGTTGAGCAGTTTTTTTACCAATGCCTGGCACTTTACATAATTGCGCATCATCATCGTTCGCCATGCACTGCATTAATTCGGATAATGACAAAGTCGACAATACAGCTAAGGCCACCTTAGGGCCAACGCCGTTAACCTTGATTAAACTGCGAAACAAGTCACGTTGCTGCGCCGTAATAAACCCATACAACAACTGCGCATCCTCTCGCACCACCATATGTACATGTAATATTGTTCGTTCGCCAACCGCAGGTAATTCATAAAAAGTGGACAGTGGTGCCTCGAGCTCATAACCAACACCATTGATATTCAACAAAATTAGCGGCGCTTGTTTCTCTAATAATTCCCCTTTTAGCCACCCAATCATTGTCGCAATCCTTGATTTTTAACTTTTGCCGCAAGATCACTTTTCGCTAATGCTGATTGCATTTGCTGGTGATGAGCATGACAAACAGCAGCAGCCAAAGCATCGGAGGCGTCTACATCAGGGGTAACCCGTAATTTCAATAATACACGCATCATGTGTTGCACTTGCGTCTTATCAGCACGACCTCGGCCTACAACTGTTTTTTTAATTTCCGTCGCGCTGTATTCAGCTAAAGCAATCTCATTATTGACTGCAGCAAGCAATGCCGCACCACGAGCATGGCCAAGAGTTAAAGCCGACTTTGGGTTTTTAGCCAAAAATACTTTTTCAACTACCACTACATCTGGGCGAGTTTGTGCAATGACTGTTTGTAAACGCGCATAGATAACACGCAAACGTTGGCTTAATTCACCTTTGGGTAATTTGATCGATTCAGAAAAGACGTGACTCAAATCAGAGCCTTGTGCTTTGATTACTCCAACACCGGTTATTTGTGAGCCAGGGTCAATTCCCAGTATAGTTGATGTTTGTGAAGCGTTTGCCATGGTTAATTAATCATCCACATGGCACGATAATTATGCGAATACCGATTCAGGAAAATCAGCGTTAGTATAGACCTCTTGCACGTCATCTAAATCTTCAAGCGCATCAACAAGCTTCATAACTTTTTCAGCATCTTCGTCATTCAACTCTATTTCGTTTTCCGCGCGATACAAAACTTCTGAAGATTCTGTCGCTAAATCTGCTTTGTCTAAGGCAATTATCACATCATGGTAGGAGGTTGCGGGACAGCTGATTTCAACGGTTCCATCATCATGCGTAACAATGTCTTCGGCACCCGCATCAAGAACAATATCCATCACGGTTTCCTCGTCAGTGCCTTCAGGCATCAGCACAACACCTAGTTTTTCAAACATGTAAGCAACTGAGCCTTCGGTACCCATATTGCCATTGTATTTACTAAAAGCATGACGCACTTCTGCAACGGTACGATTCTTATTATCAGTACTGCATTCAACTAATACTGCAATACCTGAAGGTGCATAACCTTCGTAGCGAATATCTTCGTAACTAACCCCTTCAAGGTCACCGGTGCCGCGTTTAATTGCGCGGTCAATAGTATCCCGAGTCATATTTACGCCAAGCGCCTTGTCAACGGCGATTCGCAACGCTGCATTAGAATCAAGGTCACCGCCACCTTCTCGTGCTGCGACGGTTATTTCACGAATATGTTTGGTGAAAATTTTGCCTCGTTTAGCATCCTGAGCCGCTTTACGATGCTTAATATTTGCCCACTTACTATGTCCAGCCATAATATTTGTTATTTTTTAGAGTATTGAAACTGATAATAGGATTCTACCATTACCCTCAGGTTTCATACCAGTTATCGGCACATCCGTTTATCCAGAAATTCCATTTCAGCCCCTAGTTCACGGCTTACAAAAACATTATCTAAAACAGCGAGATTAGCTCAGCGACCATTTAATTATTTGAAGCCGTTGGTTGGTTCTTTTGATCCTGTAATTTTTCATCACGCACTAACTTTATCCAAGTACCTGGCTCAGCTTCACCACGCGGATAATAACCATTCATAAGGCGTAGTTGTAATTCGGTCGTATTACCAAGCACTCCATCACTAGCAAGACTAGCAAATGTTTCACCAGGCTCTAAACGCTTATAAAAAACTGTTTTTACAACATTTGAAGGGACATCAGATCGAACCGCTTTACGGAAACTTGCGATGATTTGCGCAAACTGAACATCTTCAGCGTTACTTAAATTACTATCTCTAGAAATACCTTGAAAATAATAGGTATTTCGACCGACATTGATTGTTGCAACACGTTCTTGCTGATAGCGAGCAGTTGTGCCTAAGTCTTTTGCCGGATCTTTTCTGATCGCTTCTACGCTTACTAAGTCTTGTGGATATTTCTCTTTTAATACTACTTCACTGGTCTTAGATTTATCGACTGTTTTTTCAACTTCAATTTTTAGTTGCTGTGTTTGTTCTGCGTCTTTAAGGATAATCTTGGCACCAGTAACATTTAGAGTCCAACTTTCTGGATAAAGCATTGTGACACCAAGGGTTTGATTGATGAAGCGCTCATAACCCAGCACCTTATTACCATTATTATTCACCCCAACAATGACGCCTTCTAGAGCATCTCGCATAGCATCACGACCACGATAATCCTCGCCAGGTGGTAATGTTCCAGCTTTTTGAATAACTTCTTGTAAGCGTTTATCGCTGCGCGGGTGTGAAGAAAAAACTCCGTGATAGGTCGCATCACCACCATCACTTAAACTCTGTACGTCTTGTACACGTTCATGGTCTTTCAAAATCGACAGCACTCCTAACATAGCTTCAGGATCATAATTGGCGGCATACATAAATTCAGCACCGACCTCATCTGATTCAAGTTCCATTTCACGTCCAAAACCTTGCAGTCGTGCAGCACCAGTAGTTTGAATTACGTTATAAATACTATTACTGCCAACTGCAACTGCACCAGCAATTGCTGCTACATTTGTCCATATTGTTTGCGTTTGACGACGCGCTAAATGTCGTTGAGTATTATGTGCAATTTCATGCGCTAACACACCTGCCAATTGTGCTTCGGAAGTCATTAACGCTAATAAGCCACGGTTTATATAAATAAGACCATGCCCCGGGGTAAAGGCATTAATTCCAGGTGCGTCTAATACATAAAAATAGTAATCACCAAGATCATTTGCTTCTACTAATCGTTGTCCTACTCGATCAACAAATTGAGCTACTTTATAATTAGCATAAATAGGTGTTTCACTTACAATTTGTTGATGGATTGATTCTCCTTTGGAACTTATATTCCTAACCTTTTCTTCACTTTGGGCAAATAAAGAACTAGAGATAAAGACGCATAACAAAGATAAAATGAAAATTCGTTTTTTTTGCATTAACATAATTTGACTACCTCAATACAATTTTACTCAACAGCTTGTGGTTGATTCTCTTGAAAAAATTTAACTAGTTGAGTCCCCATGCCCTGACAGGCATCCGCCTCAACACGCGCTAACAATGGTACTGGAATTACAAAAGCAGGCATATAAGAAGTGCCAACTGCATCGGTGCTCACACGTGCAATCTCACGTAGAGTTTCAATATTCCAAACTTCAGTTTCATATTCACTGGTATCTTCCCAAGTGCCGAAACCAAAACAACCGCCGCCGCCGGGAGTGATAGAACAAGCCATACTACCTGCTGAACCAGTACGCTCAGTAGAGCCTTCGACCCAAACAAAAAAACGAATGTTAAGCTCATCAATCCGTTGCGACACTAATGGTTGCGCTAGTGTTTGTTGTAATTTTTGTGGATGTAGAGGAGCTGTACGAGCTTCAAACCAAGGGTAAAACTGATCGACAAATTCATCTTCAGAAATAATAGTTAAATTATCTGTTCCATTGCGCAAGCGATTACTTAAACAACGGATCAAAGTTGGCTCCGTTTCAAATTCGGCCGAATGGTGACGACCCAGTACAACGACTGCATCACCATCTGCTAAGCCTACTTCATTTTCAATTTGGATATGATCGACATTAATAGTGGTACAAGCACTAACAAATGCCGCAGCAAATATGATAAAAAACCGCTTAATTATTACTATTGATTTAGTTATGTTTTCTCTAATCATCATTTACTTTCAATATCCTCATTTAGCAATTATTCAGGAAACGACCCCTCAGGAAGTAACTCCTCCGGCTGAATATCTACAGGATCAGCATTAAGATTAATAGTTTGTTGCTGTACTACTCCTGTTCTATTTCGTTGCTCAAGAAAATCAATTATCTGCGGCTGATTTCGAAAGCCAATTGCAATTTGCGCGCCTACATCTCTTAACGCCACATTAGTCGCAGAGTCAAAAGCACTTGCTGGAGTAGTTAATAAAGCCGTTGGCGTTTTACCGTAGCCCTTGACTACCCAATCAGCCACTTCATTACTATTTGCGTCTTCAATCTTTAGGCGGTATTGCAACCATATTTCATAGAGGTTTAATTTCGTTTCTCTAGGGGCAGTATACTGAAAGTCAAGTAAGAATGGCGTGATACGCAAATCAGGTACAACTATATTGCTAACTGTGTCACCTTCATTAAGTACAACGCCACTATTAAATATTGAATCAAATAAATGTACTTGAGCTTCACCAAAAGCAATGCTTCTAAGGCCTCGGCCTCTTGTATCTTCTTCGTAAGTATATCGTTTGAATTCATCAGTGTAGATTAGCTCAACATTGAGCGGTAGCGGTTCAATTAACGGCCGCGGCACATCACCAGTTACTTTTATATTGCTAGTACAAGCGCCTAACAATGGCACAAAAATCAAAAAAATAAGTTTCAAGAAATTATCGGACACTGTTTAACCCCACAAAAGCACCATCATTTTGTTCAGCCAGTTCACGCATTAAGTGAGCATAACGCATCGCATTACTACCAATATTAGGGCGGCCTCGGAACTGAACAGGAAAGCCAACAGTATGAATCCGAACCAACGATTCACCTCGGCTATTTTTTTGATTTAGTTGATCGACTAAGCGAGTCACTCGAGTAATTGATCGACCAGAATAATCATCACCAAAGACAAATAGGCTGATTTTTTTATTTTCATCATAATAACGCCTAATTGCTTGACTAATACCTTCAACAGGGCTGCTATTACTACCTCCTTGCCAAGTTGCTAACCTTTGGCTAATTGATTGCCGAATTGCTCGACTATCATTTAACCAATCGCCTCTGGAGGCGGTAAACATAAAATTACCATTATCATTCATCACTTGAATACCTTTTACTACAGGGTGAATGGCTAGAATATTACTAACCTCACGATTCACTTTACCCCAAGCAACAGAAGTCATACTGCCACTGGTATCAATGACAAAAATAATGTATTCGGCATCTACTGGAACACCGCCAATATAATTATTCACTGGTTTTCGATTTTGTAATAATCTTTGCATTTCTCTTGTTAGACTTTGTAATGCTATCTGCAAGTCAAGCGCCTCTGTAGCGTCATCTGCGCCACTTACATCAACACTCGCTAAACGTGAATTTAATTCATCAAACTCACTTCGCAGAATCGCTACTCGCCTTTCATCAGTCCCCAGCTGCTCTTGTTTCGCGTTTAAGTCTGTCTCAAGATATTCTACCTGACCACGAATAGCAAATAGCCGCTCTTGCAAAGCCCGCACCTGTCCTTCGGTATTAATCAATGATTCTTCTAAAACAATCGGCTGATTAGGCTTAACAATCACTAATAACAATACAATTGCACCAAACCCACAGCAAATAATATCCAAAAAAGAAATATTAGAGTCACCAGAACTTCTTCTTAAACGTCTGCGACTCATGGCCAGCCTCGCGCAGGTGTCAACATTGCTCCGCGTGTTGACAATGCCAAGCTCCAAAAAGAGCCCGCAGCGTATGGATCCCCCTCTAAAGGTAAGAGCAAAGTGTTTACTGGAATACCTGGTAACAAATTATCAACAGCATCCCAAAACAGACGATAACGCTGAACTCCACTAATCGAACCACTTTGGCTGCTTTTATCACTCAGAGTTGGCAAACCGTCAGTCAATAAATAGATATTATCGGGCCGCGGCGTCATGCTCATTGCGGCAGTAAACACTTGCGCCATATTAGTGCCATTTTCAGGAACAAGATTATTTATACCACTGACTATCGACCCGAGCGCATTTGAATCACTCACCTCATACCATTGATTGATTTGCCCTCCATAAACGGCTGAAGTATCAGAATTAAATGACAATACTTGAACGTCACTGGTTAATGGCAAATTCGATAAAATCCACTGCGCAATATCTTGCGTACGCTGCCATTTAGGTGCGCTTTTCTTCAGCGCTTCAGACATATTGCGTCGACGAATTATATTTACAATCGATTCATCCAACATGCTGGCAGATGAGTCAATCAAAATCAAAACATTGTCCCCGCCAATTCGTAATCCAGTCAAATATTGACGTTCACCATCACCGGTAAATTCAAACGCTTTGTTACCCCCAGGCACTGTTTTTTCAAGAGCATCTTTTTGTGTTTCAAGGCGTGCAATTCTGTCCCTGAGCCCTGAAACATCAACACTAGCATCAGGCGCAATTTCTTCAAGTTGGCTTTTTAGTTCATTAATCTCTTCTTGAATTTGTCTGGCAAGCCCTTGAGCCACCACCGATTCATCGCTGATATCACTGATAGTATTACGTATCCGAACTAGCTTTTCTTCACCCTCCTTGATTTCTTCTTCAAGCAATGAAACTTCTGCAAATGTTTGTACTTCATCAATTTTTGATGGTCCGTCTACAGTGTGTTTTAGTAATAAAAAGATTAATACTGCGGCTCCTAAGCCACAGGACATGATATCTAAAAAAGACAAGCTAAATGACGAGGTGTTCCTGAGTTTTTTTCGTGCCATAACTGCGACCTACTCTAAAACTTGAATTGCTGTGATCACACCATCGGCATGATTTGAACCAATTCGATCATTGAGCTTTAATGTTAAGCGATTCGAATCATTCAAAACAAAAATATGTTTTTTATTGAGTAAAGAGTCAAAGTTAGAACTTGCCCCATGAGCAAGGGAAAGCATTCCATTGTCTAGACTCAATATAGCATTTTGTAAAGGCACTGCTTTTCCTTGCTGCATTAAATGCGATACATGATCAGCATCTAAACGAACTGATTGCTGTGGTTTAGCTTCAGCTACTTTTGTGATTGGCTCGTTATGAAGTAGTGGCAGCTCTATTTTATATTCAAGACCATCACCCTCATTTGCATCATCCGATAGATTGAACTTTACATTCTTCTCATCTTCAACATTGATCACCCTATCATTATTAAAGGCAGTGCCTACTACACCATTAAATAATTTGTTCAGCTGAATTAAAAAAGATATCGACATATCTTTATCACCCAGAGCATAAATCTTGTCTGCAAAAGGCTTAACAACCGCATTCCACTGACTGCTATCAATGGCAATACTATAAGAATGAGTCCTATGCTGAACTACCACCATTGCTTTACCATCTTTCTCAATGGTTTGTGCTGTGACCGCAAGTTGGTCAAATAATTGTTGTTCAGTTTCTGCATAGTGCAAAGGATCAAACCTGTCACCTTGCACGAAACTTTGTTGCATAGATTTTAATAAAGCATCTTGTATTGCATAGATACTTACATCATTCAAAATATCTACGTCTAATAATTTAGCAACCCCATTCAGCACCTCTATAGAACTACACACAGTTTGATGTAATTGCAAATCGACATGCAGATACTTACCATCACCTTGCGCATAATGTTGTGCTGCTAGAACTGCTTTATTTACTAATGCTTGCGGTTGCATACCAGTCGAGTTCGCAATACCCAGTAATAACTGCAAATTATCTGCCTGATAATGCGATGGCACGACAAAAACGACATCCTGCACATCTAAATGATTACGTATCGCGCTTAAGTGTTGCCAAATTAGATCAGCGGAATTACGAACATTTTTATTAGTCACCGCAATAGATGTCTGAGCGCACTGTTGCCAATAGCGACTGAGAATTTCCTGCGGTTGCAATCGACAAAAATTTACCGCGGTGTTTTCCTGATCAAAATCGAAAAATATCTCTTCACCTTTCACCCATGCAAAACCCCGAGAGCTAGACAGCTTAGAGCCTTGCTGAATTAAAATATTATTATCATTGAGAGAAATAATTGCTGACAAAGATTTCACCATTAACGTTGAAGGTGACGGATTAAATTATGCTCAGCATAATCTTGCGATTGCAATACCATGCGTTCTTGCATTAACGTTATCTGGTGAGTCAAAAACATAATCACAATACTAATTAGCAAGGCAATAAAGGTCGAATTAAATGCCACACCTAGACTTGCTGTCACCGCTGCTATATCGCCCGCAACTGCTTCATGTGCATTTCCTAAAGCAGCGCCGATACCACGCACTGTTCCAATAAAGCCTATGGAAGGAATGGCCCAAGTGATATACCTAACCATAGATAATTCCGAATCCATACGATCGGCTTCTACCTCACATGTCTCACGAATAACCGTTGACACTTCTTGAATAGAAGAGCTCGCACCATAACGTGATAAACCACTACGCAGTAACCGTGGTAACAAAAAATTTCTTTCAGGTTCAGATAAAGCTTCAATTGGTCGTGATAAGCGTCGCGCATCTTCGGGTAATACTCGCCTACCTTCATCAATATGCAATAGATCTTGTAGCAATAATTTTCTTTGACTATAAACACCTTGCGCTTTGAGCCCGATAATTGCCATAACCCAAAGCATCAATATAAAGCACGTTTCTTGCTCATAGTCTTTTAACACTACCCACGCCGAACGTTCAATAGATACTGTATTACCTGTTTCGGCTTGCTGAGCAATAAGCTGACGCTCAACCTCTAGCACTGCCTCAGCATTCGGTCTTACTAAACCTACATATAAGGTGTGAACAACAATAAAAGACAACACCAAGGCAACAATTTGGTAAAAAAATTCAGATTTTTGTAATTTCATTTTTATTTACCTTTTATCAACCTTAAATATCAACGGGAAATGATACTGGATCGTCTTCAGCAATTTCCTCAGTAGGGTTATAGACCTCGGGAATAGCTGGTATATTACTTTCTGGTTCAGAATTATTAGTAGATTCTTGTTCATCTTTTTCAATAACAACTTCTTGCTGAACAGGTGATTCGTTTTGAGCGGACACGCTACTAATAGCTATAAGCGCACAACATAATATGAAAAGCAATTGCTTTTTTGTAAACCAAGCACAAAAATCTATTATCAACATAGTTTAACGAGAAGCGCCTACATATCGAGCAATCCTAAAACCTACATCATGCTTACCTTTTGCACCAAAATCACGATAAGCCAGTCTTAATTGTGGCAGATAACCTTTTGCCCAACTACCACCACGTATAACATGGAACTCACCAACGTCTGGCCCCAAAGGGTCATTTAAATTAGTATTCCCTGCATCAAGATTGCCGCGTGCGCTATACCAATCGTTAGTCCATTCAGACACATTACCACCCAAATCATAAAGCCCGCGATGATTTGGGCTATAGCGCCCTACTGGCGCAGAAGCCGAATATCCATCTTGATAATTATCTAAGGTAAATGCGACTAACTCTCGTGCTGAGTTATCAGCAAAATTACCACTATCATTTGCAACACTCTCAGTATTACCCCATGGATAAATTAATTGCTCATTATCTTTACTACGAGCTAACCATGACCACTCAACCTCGGTTAACAAACGATAACCGTTGGCTTGTGCATTATTCCCTGAAACGAAACCAGATTTAGTCTGGTAAAACGGTTGCAAACCTTCTTTAGCACTTAGCCAGTTACAATATAAAGCTGCCTGCTGCCAACTTACATTAACCGCTGGAAAACTACTTGAATCAAGGCTTTTTTGTTTATAGTTACCCGCATTATGATTTGTCGAAAACTCTCTAAACTGTCTGTTAGTTACTTCTTTATCACTTACATAAAAATGACGCGTTAACTGCGCTGAATAAGTAACTTCATTTTCTCGACGACCCGATTCACCACGTGAGGAACCCATCTTGACTAAGCCAGGTGACTTAAATAGCAACATAGTCTGCCCGCCATCTGTCGTATATTGATCAGGGACATTTGCCCAAAATGCTTGATCTATTGTTTGCAGACTAATATTTACTATTTGTTGATTATCTTTAGTGGGAATCAAAGAGGCTTCGTAACTAGCAAAGCCTTCTTTGCGCACACTAATTTGGTGTTGTAATGTGGTCAGCGATAAAGTTTCACTACCTTGACCTCGCTTCACTCCATCAATGTAGATTTCCGCATCATTCGGCTTAATGCTGAATGCCACTGCAACACGATCCTGTTGTAAATTAATCGTTGCAGTATCTTTTTGGTCAGGTAATAAATTGACTGTCTTTTTGTATAACTCATGACCGGCTTTATACACTTGTAAATTATGCTCATCATTAGAAGCCACATTTAATGAAATAGGGCTGACTCCAACAAATTCACCATTTAACACAACTGCCGCTGTATCGGGTGTCGTCTCGACCAACAAAATCCCATCTGCTGGTTTAAGATCAATATCATCCATCACCATAGCTTGTTCCGCCACAACAACCAGATCAGTTGTATAAGGTTTATAGCCTTTTGCACTGACCGTCAAACTATGACTACCTTCCTCAAGCTTAAATACTGCAGGTGTCGTTCCATAATCTTGTCCATCAATTTGCACAATCGCATCACCAGGTTCTGAATCTAAAGAAACTTCCGCCCAAGCTGGTTCGAGTGTGAATTCTAGGGTTTGGACCTGCTCCTTGCCTTCGATAAAAATCTGACGTGACTGCCCGCGATGCAAAGGCGCATCGACGTTGATTGTTTGTAAGCCTGCAGGAATGTTGTTAATCAAGCCAGGTAAATTACCCACTTTAGAATCACCAATACTGACACTCGCTTCAATGTCGGGATTTAAAGTAATATCAAGAATCCCTGGCAACGGTGTCAAGACAAATTCGAACTGTTGATTGCGTTCACCGTCAGTATTGAGCGCATCATTAAGCACTTCAAAACCTGGCGCCGTTATGGTGTAGTCATGTTGCCCAGGTAAAACCATAAAACGATTACCAATTGGCAACTTAAAACGGGTGTGAATTTCAATATTTGATGCTTGTTCTATCCGTCGATCGGGGTTACTAATATCAAATGCAAATGTTTTAACTTGGATACTTTTAGCGAAAGTGATAAAGAAAATAAAGGCTAAACAAAGTAAGCCAAGTAAAAAAAGTAACAGGTGGATAGGCGTAATTCTAAGGTTTGAAGAAATTTTACTATTCCCTGGAGCCTCATATTCTGCTGGCTTAATGACTGCATTTTGTAATTCTTTATGCAGCGTCATCACTAGTCTCCAAGCTTGATAAACCAATAGGTTGATCACAACGGATTTCTAAATACTGCAGATCATTACTACCAGAATACAAATCTATTTCCTTACGTTCATCTTTGAACCCAGAACGCACACCTGTCAAAACATAACGCCCTGGCTTCAAAACTAAATTCTTACTTGCAAAGCTACCTAAAGTAACTTGATTAGCGCCTACTTTACTTAAGGTAACGGCAGTTAAGGAATCAGAAATTATCTGCACTTTGATCGAATCACTTGTTGACTCAAGTGCTTCGCTCAGTTTACTTATTTGCGCATTTAATTTAGGACCACTCACTCGGATTGCGCGCGCTTCTTTTAATAAGTTTTCTGCTTCGCTTTTGTTTTTACTACGACTTAGCAGCAACACGTCCTCCAGGACACCCCGCAGATCAGTATCCAATTGATTGCGTGCGCGAGAGCGAATTTCACCTAACTTTGCCGCAATCTGATTTGGGTCACGCTGTAAAACTGTCTGATAATTGCTTAAGGCATTGCCCCAATCTTCATTATTTTCTAGTGCTAGAGCACGATCTAATAAACTTTGCAAAGAAGCAGTCTTATTAGACGCCAATGACTGCTGGTAAGCTAACCTCGCCGTTTCATCATTAGGCCGTATTTTCAATGCATCAGTGAATGCACTACCGGCTCGAGAATAATTATTAACAAACAAAGCATTAAACCCTTTAGACATAGCCAGACGATAACGTTTATCTGTTTGCAAGGACTTAATCACTTGCAATTGTTCCTTAATCGACTCGTTGTTATTATCAATGGCAATAGCTTTTTCCAATTTTTGTTGCGCGTTTATCAATAGCTGCAAATCATCTTGTTCTGCAAAGTCTTGCTCGTCATCATGAGCAAGTCTGGCTAATTCCAAAACCTCATCAAGCGTACTAGCTCGAGCTAAGCCATTTAACGCGGTAAAATTATCTGGCTCAATTTCAACTGCTTCAGAAAATGCCATTTGCGCAAGCTGTGACTTCCCTTCTTCTAAAGCTTTTTGCCCCGCTGAAATTTTACTTTGCACATAAGTCGGGATCAATTGATACAAATTATTTAATTCATCAACTGCCGATTCATATGTCGACAAGGCTAGTGGGAAATCTTGTTCTTTATAATATTCATCCCCTAATTCTGCTTTTGCTAAGGCTTTTTCAAATTCAACAGGCGCCCATATTTCAACTTGTTTATCTTCTAGATCTTTTTTCCCATCGAGCAAATTAGATAGTATTTCTTGCGCATCAGTGCGCGCCTGAGCCCGACGACTTTCATCCCAAGGAGCATCGCTAGTAGTGTCTGTATTAGTACTTATATTACTACTCGGATCAGAAATATTAGACTCAGCCTGTAATTGCTCGACAGTTGGTGCCGGTATCAAAACAATAAACATCACCACCGCTAGCGCCAGCAAAGCAAACACAGTTAACATCAAATTAAATTGCGAATACCACCACGGCTTTTTAGTTGCTGCATTAGTCGCCTGATTGCCTATAGGACGTGTAGTATTAACATGATTAGAAATATTGCCTGTCGTTGTATCCTGACGGTTTTGAGAGTCGGGGGTATCATAACGAACAGCTTTTATTCGTTGGTTATTATCGTTCACTGCACCAGACCCTCGCTCAGATTACTTTTTTTGAGCAAGCTCAGATGCCTTTATAACATCATTGGTTTCAAGCTTTGACTGAGATCCTTCTACTTTAAAAGTGTCAATATCAGGGTTTAAAATGGCTTGTTCCGCATCAAACATTTCCTGCAAAATTCTCTTCCATTCCTTAAATTGATCTTCAACTGTTCCCGTTAATGTCACACTTCGCTCTCGTAAGTCAATCACACTTGGTTCTAATTCAACCTCCAGTGATTCTCCGTATTCACGCAAAGCTTCTGCATGTAAAGAGGCTTCATCTGCTGTGCCATAGCTTTCTTGAAAAAGTGATGCCCCAACACCAATACCGACAGAACCAGCAGCACGTGTTGCAGAACTATTATTACCGGTAGCAGCCAGAACCCCAGAAGCAACAATAGCAAGACCGGCAATGCGTTCTTGTTGAGCCTTTTTGGCTAACTGGCGCTGATAAACAACATCCTTATAACTGATTTTTCGCCATTCATTATAAGGGTTCGACATATTATTTTGAAAAACACGGTAGTAATCTTGTAACACATCTAAAAATAAATCGTTACGCGCTCTAATTTGTTCTACACGCTCAATCATTGGATCATTATCAGCTGGTAACCGATGAACTTGATAAATATCACCGTCCCCCAGATGAACAAAGGAATCAAAAACTTGTGGCGCAAACTCTTTAGCAAAACGTAATTTTGAAACCTCACGAATGGTCAATAACTTTGTGTTATCGCGTTGTGAACGCAATTCAAACAAATCATTAGCAATTTCGTTAAAAATATTCTGAAATGGGTCACGGTTAAGTGTTATTTCTGGGTTATAAGCATACTGACTAACTTTCTCAAAATAGTCTTTTGATAGCCATTGCACACCAGTCGAATCATAGGCTTTTATTTGCAGCGCTAGATCTTCACCAGTTGAATCAATTATTGTTCCTTCAACAATCAAATCAAAGACAATATTATTGTTAGGCAAAGTCCGCACTAAACCCCAAGCATTACTATTATCAATGGTTTGCTTTAACTGCTCAGTAAACCAAACAGCTTCACTACGACGCACATTTGCATAAGCAACACTGTCATCATCTAATAAATCAACACCATCACCAAACAACACCACACCAACATCTAAAAGTGATTGGTTATATACCCTTGAATCTAGTTGCTCTGCTGCATTAGGGTCTGCTTTGCTTAAATGATTTGAACGCGTCTCATGGTACTCATAAGTCACACAAGCACTCAAAGTTGTTAGCAATAAAATTGCAACAGCCATTCGAGTAGCTTTTAATAATACTGACACCATTATTGATTCTTATATTTTCTGTATTCTGCCCATAACTTTTCTTGCAGTTCTGGGTTAGTTTCATTTTCCGCAGCTTCTCTAATTTGTCGAGCTACAATATCATCGTTAGAAATATCTTCTGGTATATCTTCTGGCAAATCAATAACTTCTTCATTATTGCCTTCGATTTCTTGACCTGCAATAGTTTGATCACCACTAACATCCCCAGCATCTTCACCAGACTCACTGCTGGCGGCGGCAGTGCTACTGGAAGAAGATTCTGAACCTCCTTCACTACTTGAAGCTTGGCTAGAAGAGCTATTACCCGACTCAGCATCCTCTACATAAGTTTCAAACGTTCCTATCCCACCAGGAAGGTCATCATCTCCGCTATCATTGGCACGTTCTTCAGCGTATGTTTTTTCACGTTGAATGTCCTCATCAAAATCACCAAGACTTTCGTTTAATTCTCTTTCAAGCTCTTCTAATTCTTCCTGAGTAAGACCACCATCTTCACTAAAGTCGGGTTCTTCGAATGAAACATCACTATTGTCCGCTTCAGATTCTTCAAAAGACACATCGCCTTCTTCACCATTACTCGACTCACCATCGCTGTCAGCAATAGAAGTGTCGTCTTCCCAGCCTGGCGGAGGCTCGCCTTGCTCACCATCTTGTCCACCGCTTTCGCCTTGTGCCTGACTATCACTACTAGACTCAGAAGATTCACTACCAGACTCTGAACCTTGTGGAGGAGTGCCTGGAGGTTGTGAATCAGATGAAGAAGGGGTGCCTGCAGAGCCACCAGAAGGGATTGATGGTAAAGGACTACCACTTGAACCACCACTAGGAGAACCACTGCTACTCGGAGTCTGACAAGCAGTCAATAACGATACCAAGGAACAAGCTATTAGCGCTCTTTTTACTAAACTCCAGCTAAAACTATAATTTGTAACAGCACTTTTTTTAATTTGATGATTTCGCATATTAATATTCAATTTGTATAGCCTTATCAATTTGTCGCTATATCGATGGGGTAAATATACTCTTCCATAGCAACCATTGAGCCATTAACTATTGCCGGTCTAAAGTTCAACTCTCTGAGTTGAAGGCGAGCCTTGTTGTAGTACTCCTGTAAGCTCTCATCCTCAATTGGTTGAATATTTGTCACTCGACCAGAACTACTTAAAGAGAACGCAAGTGGAACCGAAACAAAGTCACCAGCAACTTCAGTATCACGTTCAAGTAAATAAGGGTATGCAGGCAGTTGCTTAGGATTATTCAGCTCCATATCAGCAAATTCACCGAAACCGTATTTTTGCCCATGCTCCCAAGCAGCTTTATAATTTTTAGAGGCGTTAACCACATCACCACGCAAAAAATGGGTATCAGCAACAGCTATTAGGGCATTAAAAATTTCTTCATGGCTTCCTTCACGTCGTGCCTTATCTAAATACTGACCTAAATAACGCTGCCCTCGCTCATAAGCACCTCTTAGATAAAAGAAATAACGCGAATCTTGCTCAGATGAGAACTCTACTCCACTTAATGCACTGCCAAATGCATTACGATTAAAAGCGGAAAAAGCTGCTAATGCCAAGTCATTCTCTAAATGAGAAATCAATAACAATTCACCATAAGGCAAAGAATATTCATCAAAAGTAGTAAATCGATAACGACGTATCACATACTGAAAAGCATTGTTAGCTCTTATTAAGCTCTCTGTGCGTTGCGCAATAGATCTTCTACCTAGCAGATAATATTGATCTAAAAAGTAATGCCCAGCCGTGATAAAGATATCGATCAAACTTTGATCATCTTCAATTTGTTGATTTTTATCACTAATTAGCGCAGCACGAGATAAATGCGCCTCAACTCGTTCTTCATCACGAGAAAGTGACGCTAAATCCATCAACTCTTTTAAAACATGCAACTGATCAGAAGAATAAATACCATTATTGATTTTCTGAATATGTAAAGCTTGGCCAAGAATATCGTTAGCTTCTTCCCAACGCCTCATTCTTTTTAAAAGAGAACCGTACTCTAAATAAATCTCTCCAAGTCTAGGGCTAAATGCCTCTTCCTTTTGCACGGCTTGAATAATCTCTTGCTCTTTGGCATTAAGTTGAGCAATAAGTTGGCGGTCAAAAATATTTTTCTCGGCTTCAGACGCTTCTAGCTCTCTAAGCAAAACAACTTCTTGCTCTGCAATTAAATCAGCTTGCTCAACAGATGTTGCATCTATCTCTTGTTCTGGAACAACTTTTAGTTCGATAATATCATCTGCAGTTTGATCAGAAATTTCCAATGAGCCGTCTTGAGCAAGAGCAAAATTAATAAACAAAAATATTGTACTGACAATTGAAAAACGAAAACAAGTAACGAAAGCTAATTTGATAATATTAAATTTATTTTTAGAGGCTTTCATCATGATTTTTTATCTTACTTTAGAGGCACCGAGACGTTATAAATAAAATCATCCAACGTAACACGTTCACCATTTACAAGCGCGGGTCGAAATGTAAGATCACGAAGTTCTCTTTTAGCTTTTGTTAACAACCTGCTATCTATTTCAGCGATTGATACTATCTTGCTAATTCGCCCTTTCTGATCAACGTTAAATTGCAAAGGAACACTTATCGACTCAACTCCTATATTAAACTCATTATCTTCTTCTGACTCTGTATAAGCATAACTAAACGCAGGAAGACTCATTGGTTTTTCTAGCTCTAGTCTTTGCGGATGAGTTTCCGGAAGAATGTTTGCAACATTTCCAGCTACTGCATAATAATCATCCGCTGTATTAATTCGTCCGACCAAATAATTGATATCGCCAAGTGCGAGAGAAGCATACAAGGCCTCTTCAACATCTTCTTCCGCATAAGCTTTGTTGAAATACTCTTTTAGAGCCTCCATAGCACGAGGTACCGCACCATTTAAATAATCATTGTAAATAATATCATCGACTGGTGCATTCACTACAATTAGCGGCTCAGAGTCGAGCGAGATACCATTCAGTTCGGCAAGTCTTTCCGTGAACGTAGGCGGAAAAGGGTCTGGGTCTTCATATCGTACTTCAGGTTTACGAATGATTTTATTACCAAGGTAATTAGTCATTGCTAATTCACCAAAAGGAAGTGCAATTTGATCTAAAGGCCGATCTTTATTTTGTTCAATGACTGCCATGAAATACTGGCTTGCTAAACGTAAATGCTTAGCGGCTGACTCATGCCTAAAATCACTATTTTCTAATTTATCAAGATAATAATGACCCAACTGAAGCTGCATTTTTACTGAAGGACGATCCTTAATCTCAGGGTTTTTTTCTTCAACTCTAACCGCCCTAGCAACATAGCTTTCGGCGTTCTCTATATCAAGAACTGCAAAATTATTATCAAATAAGACTTCTAGAGCTGGGAGCTGCTGCGCAGAATCAATACCATGATTAGTCTTTTGGATATGCAAAGAATCTTCGAAAGCATCATTAGCTTCTTGATACGAACCAAATTCGGTTAGTAACAATCCATAATTAAAATAATTCTCACCCAATTTCAAACTAAATGGGGTTTCGTTTTTTTTGGTCTCAAGTAGCTCGACAAGTTGAGCGTCAATTTGGCGTTGTAATTGACCACGGTCTGTAACGTTTGAAGAGTTTGAATCTATCTGGGCTATGCTTGAATGCGCATAACATATAATAAAAAACACACCAAGCACCAGTCTTGCTGGTTTGGTACACAAAATATCACGTAAGTTTCGCTGTAAAATCATTTATAATAATTCTTTTATAGGCAAGTAAGTCTACTACTTTAATATTGACCGATTGTGAAGGCATTCTACTATTACAAATAGTTAACGATATTGATTACCCATTAATCGTATTTCTCGATAACTTTAAACTATATGATCATCGAGCCTATCTCAAGCTTCTTAACAAATTCTTTAGAATTATTGACCTCAAAAGGTCGGACAAAACTCGAAGAAAAAGTCATTAGTTACTATTTTTCATAAAAAAACACCCTTAACCAATAATAGGTTAAGAGTGTTTCAAATACTCTTTTTGTTAACTGAAGAGTAAAATTGTAATCTTATTAATTACTGTTCAACTGCCATAATATAAGCAAACTCATCAGTCTTGACGCGATTTCCGCCATCTAATGCTGGTCGAAAAATAAGATCACGTACTTCTCTTCTTGCTTTAGACGATAACTGACTGCTAATGTCATCTGACGTTGATGAGATATCTCTCAAACGACCTCTCTCATCAATATCAAACTGTAAAGGCACATCTACAGTTACGGCACTACCGCTATCCATCACTGATGAATACGTGTAATTAAAACTAGGGATTTTTGATGGTTTTGTTAAAGCCATTTTTTGTGGATGCTGTTCAGGAAACACACCAGCCAACTTCCAAGCAAATTGATAATATTTATCTGCCGTTTCATCACGTCCAACCAAAAAATTCAAATCTCCGATTGCCATCGTTGCACTCAAAGCTTCCTCAGCATTTTTTTCAGTAATAGCCTTATTATAATATTCTTTTAATTCTTCAATCACATTTGGAATTGTGCGATTTAAATAATCGTTATAAGCAATATCTTCAGCTGGAGCAGGTAAAGTTACTCTCTGCGATGTGTCTGAAACAATACCGCGCCCTTCAGCCGTTGGGTCAAAACCAGCATCTGAGTCCTCTTCAACATGAATGAATTCAGGTTTACGATTTATATTACTACTCAGGTAAGCCGCCATCGCTAACTCACCATAAGGTAAATAGCCTTGATTGAATGGCATATCTTTATTTCGTTCGATAACCGCCATAAAATAATCATGCGCTTTACGCAAATAATCAACACTTGACTCTTGATTAGGGTCAGTCTCTGCTAATTTAACTAAATAATAATGACCTAACTCAAGCTGCATCTTAATTGATGACTCGTCATCTCTCGCTGGGTTTTTTTCTTCAACAGCTATAATTCTAGCAAGCGTTTTTTCCGCGTTAGCTCTTTCATCTTGACGCAATTGTTCAGTCAATATACCTTCTAACGAAGGAAGTTGATCTACAGAATCAGAACCAATATTCGATTGCGCTAAACTTGTCTGCACAATCGCAAGCTGAGTAAAACAAATTAAAAGTACAGAAAATAAACTCTGTAACGGCTTAGTTATTCTTATTTTAGTCATAATTAAATCCAATAATCGTATTAATAATCTTAGGTTCGGACTTATCGAGTACGTTAAGTACTCAATAACAAGAACCTTATTCTCAAAAAACCAAAATCACAAAAAGTTTGGTTTTTAACAGCAGTAGCAAACTAGCTAATTGTTGGCTCTATCTCAAGTTCTATGCCAAATTTCGTATAAATATCCTTTTTTATTGCCTCAGCAAGCACTAATACTTCACTCCCACTCCGCTTTTCAGGGTTAATGATCACAAGAGCTTGCTCGGAATGCACACGAACAGAATTATTTACTCTAGACTTCCAACCGGCCGAATCAATCATCCATGCAGCTGCAACTTTGTAGTCATTGCCAAAGGGGTGACAAACCATATTTGGATACTCAATAATCAATTCTGCATATTGTTCAGGGCTGATTACTGGGTTCTTAAAAAAACTCCCCGCATTCGGCACATCGCAAGGGTTTGGTAGCTTTTCACTACGGATAGTACAAACTGCGGTAAAAACATCTTGCGAGGTGGGCGATAACTGATCTTTAAAATAACTAGATAATGCTGGATATGAGATATTTACAGCAGTTTGTTTTTTTAAGCAAAATGTAACTGCTGTAATGATGATTTGACCTTTCAAAGCTTCCTTAAAAATACTATCGCGATAACCAAAGGCACACTTATTTGACATCATAGTAGTCTGACTACCAGTCTCTAAATTGATTAAATCCACTGACTCAATAAAGTCCTTTACTTCTACACCATAGGCACCAATATTTTGGATTGGTGCTGCACCAACAAAGCCTGGAATCAGCGCCAAATTTTCTAAACCAAGCCAACCATTTTTCAATGTATAAGTGACAAATCGGTGCCAATTTTCTCCTGCAGACACTTTCACTATTACTTCGTTACTATTTTCTTCTAATAACTCAATACCAAGCAGACGATTCAACAGAATCAAACCAGCATAGTCGCTTTTGAATACGGTATTACTACCTTCTCCAAGCACAAACATCGAAAGCTTTTTGTTTTGTGCGAATTCAATTGCTTCTCTAACCTTATCTAGCGAAGTAAGTTCAGCTAAATAAGCTGCTGTGGCAGGCACGGCCAAACTATTATAAGTTTGCAAAGAGACATTCTGTTGTATTTCTAAGCTCATAAAAAAACCTAAATCAAGCTTAAGATAGCAAGACGGTTAGACCAAGAAAAAACCTTATCAGCCGCCTCTGTAAAAGAGATCCATTCATAGGCAGAATGCTCTAGCGGGTTTAACTGAACGTCAATGCGCTCTGCTAATTCGCAGTAAAACAAAGTTTCGTGATTTCGCAAAGCATTAGGATGATAACGAGGCTTCCAAGCCTCTTTAATTCTATAGTTACGCCGAATACCTGTTGATCGTAGAGTATCGGTTTCTATGCCTGTTTCTTCCAATAGTTCCCTATAAGCGGCATTCTCAGCAGACTCGCCCCATTCGAGTGAGCCTGTCACAGATTGCCATAGGTCGGCAGAGTCTACTCGTTTTATCAATAGAACTTCAGTGGCTGTATGCACAACCACCATAACGGATTCCGGACGTTTAAAATGCCGCGGATCGATGAGTCTTAATCCTGTTTTTTATCAGCTGCGGCACGCAAGCGAATATGCAATTCTTTCAACTGTTTGGAATTTACTGAACTTGGCGCTTCGGTCAACAAGCAAGATGCACGTTGAGTTTTTGGAAAAGCAATAACATCTCTAATCGAATCAACATTCGACATCATAGCGACAATTCTGTCTATCCCAAAGGCGATGCCACCATGAGGAGGAGCACCATAACGTAAAGCATCTAATAAGAAGCCAAATTTTTCTTCAGCCTCGTTGTCATCGATTCCTAGAGCAGTAAAAGCTAACTTTTGTACTTCTGATTGGTGAATACGAATCGAGCCACCACCAATCTCAGTGCCGTTTAATACCATGTCATAAGCACGAGATAAAACAGCGCCGGGGTTAGTACTTAATTCATCTATCTGATCAACTTTAGGCGCTGTAAACGGATGGTGTAAAGATGTCCAATTACCGCTGTCCTCATCTTTTTCAAACATCGGGAAGTCAACTACCCACATTGGCGCCCACTCACCTTCGATAAGCTCAAGATCATGACCAAGCTTCACTCGTAACGCTGCAAGAGAATCATTTACCACTTTGGCTTTATCCGCACCAAAGAAAACGATGTCACCATCTTTTGCATCAACACGTTGCATTAATGCGTTCAATGCATCATCAGACAGGTTTTTAACAATCGGCGATTGCAAGCCCTCGCGCCCACTGGCTAAATCATTCACTTTAATATACGCCAAGCCTCTAGCACCATAATTGCCAACATATTCAGTATATGCATCAATATCTTTACGGCTCAATTTCTCTGCACCACCAGGCACACAAAGAGCAGCAACACGACCATCGTCAGCATTAGCTGGACCTGAAAACACTTTGAAGTCAACCGATTGCATAATATCTGTGACAGAAACCAACTTTAATGGAATCCTCAAATCAGGGCGATCAATGCCGTATTCTTCAACTGCCTCGGCATAAGTCATGCGCGGTAGAGGTGTTGGCAAATCTATATCTAATTGGCTTTTAAACAAGCCAACAATCATGCTTTCCATCATCTGCATGATCTCTTCCTCATTCATAAACGAGGTTTCAATATCTAATTGGGTAAATTCAGGCTGACGATCGGCACGTAAGTCTTCATCACGAAAACAACGTGCTATTTGATAGTAACGCTCAAAACCAGACACCATCAATAACTGTTTAAATAATTGTGGGGATTGCGGCAAAGCAAAAAAATCACCAGCATGAACCCGACTTGGGACTAGATAGTCTCGCGCACCTTCTGGAGTAGATTTAGTCAATATAGGCGTTTCGATATCAACAAATTTTTCTTGTTCAAGAAAGTCACGAAAATATTTAGTCACACCACTACGTAGACGAAAAATATTCTGCATTTGCTCGCGGCGTAAATCAAGATATCGATACTTCAAGCGCACCGCTTCACTAACATCATCTTCATCAAGCTGAAATGGAATCGGATCAGCTTTATTTAAAACCATTATTTCAGTGGCATATACTTCTACCATGCCTGTTGGCAACTCAGGATTTTTAGTGCCATCAGGTCTCGCGCGCACCTTTGCTGTCACTTGCAAAACATGTTCGTTGCGCACAGTATCTGCCGCGGCAAAAGCAGCCTTTGCATCTGGATCAGCAACGACTTGCAATAAACCACTAGCATCTCGTAAATCAATAAAAATTACACCGCCATGATCACGCCGCCGTTGTGCCCAACCACTCACAGTGATGACTTGATCGATCAAAGATTCATTAATCTCACCACAACCGTGGCTACGCATTGATTTCATAATTCGCTCTTTATTTAAATATTTTGCTTTTTTACTAATTTAAAATTAATTAGCTTTTTGTTTTTGCTTAAGTTCTATCGCCATCTTTTTTGCTTCTTCAGGATCATCCAGCGGATTCACTACGCCGGCAGATAAAATCATCTTTAAACCAACTTCTACAGGAATATCCAAGCGCATAACATCTCCTGGCGGTACCATAATATAAAAACCCGATGTCGGGTTAGGTGTTGTAGGCACATAAATATTCATTAACTCTTGCCCAGCAACAGATTGAAATTTTTTCGGTGTATCACCCGTCACAAAAGCTAGCATCCATAATCCTTTACGTGGGTACTCAACCAACACCACTTCACGAAAAGACTGGCTAGCATCAGAAAAAAGACTTGCTGTGATTTGTTTAACTGCACTGTAGACTGATCGCACTAGAGGGATTCTGGATAACACTGATTCCCATGCTAAAACGAGTTTACGACCAAAAAAGTTAGCGACAATCAACCCCGTTAACAAAACTAAAATCAAAGTTAAGATCACACCTAAACCAGGCACTTCAAAACCAATTAAATTTTCAGGGCGAAACCTCGGTGGTAACAGCAATAAGCTTCGATCAATTAAATTAATCGCAAAAGACAATACAAGATAGGTCGCTACTAGCGGCAACCAGACCAATAAGCCTGCAACAAAATAGCGTCGTAAACGTGCCATTAGGTTAGCGCACCCTCAGCACTTTTTAACAAAAGCTGATCATGTTGATGGTTTTGGTAAATTTGCATAATTATTTATAAACTTAAGTTTTAACCTTAGGGCCACTGACTAACTCTATCTAGAAACTGCACAACTAGGATATAAAGCTCGCGTATTATAGGGATTTACTAGCACCTTAACTACCTGCGACAGTAAGATTTTCAACTAATATTGACCCGCAATGCATATTACCTCTGTAATCGATATCATTTCCTATGGCAATAATATTCTGATACATCTGGGTTAGATTCCCAGCAATGGTTATTTCTTCAACAGGAAATTGAATTTGACCATTTTCAACCCAGTAACCCGCAGCGCCCCTTGAATAATCACCAGTAACCATATTGATCCCCGAACCAATCAACTCAGTCACCAATAAGCCTGTATCCATTTCGGATATTAACTGATTAAAATTTTGTCCTGAATCAGACACTGAAATATTTCTCACCCCACCCGCATTAGCGGTAGATTTAAGCCCAAGCTTACGCGCGGTATAGGAAGCTAAAATATAGCTCTGTAGTATCCCGCCAGCAACAATTGGTCGATAGCTCAAAGTCGCTACACCTTCACTGTCATGCATTGAGCTTGAGGCTCCACCACGTTGATGAGGGTTTTCCGAAATTGTGACAAAGTCGGGTAGAACTTGTGCATCTACTTTATCCAACATAAAGCTAGCTTTTTTATAAATAGCTCGACCACCAACCGCACCAAGTAAATGGCTAATAAGGCTTTTAGCAATCTGCGGTTCAAATAATACTGGTGCAGTTGTCGTTGCAATTTTTTTTGCCCCTAAACGCTGCACAGTTCGCTTTGCAGCTTCAACTCCAATAGTCTCAGCAGACATTAATTTTGCAGCGTTACGATTACTATCATAATAATAATCTCGCTGCATACCGCTAGCATCATCAGCTTCTGATGAACCAATAACCGAGCATCGAACACTGTGTTGGGTTCCTTTTTTGTCGCTAATAAACCCATGTGAGTTAGCATAAACGGCAGAACCAGAATAACTGTCAACTGATGCACCTTCACTGTTTCTAATTCGCGGATCAAAATCTAATGCCGCCTGTTCACACTCAAATGCAGTTTGCATTAGCTGTTCAACACTTGCTGACCAAGGATGATATAAATCAAGCTCGGTAAAATCTGTTGCCATTAATTCTTTATCAGCTAAGCCTAAACAATCATCTGCACCGGTATACCGAGCAATAGAGATTGCTGCATCGACCGTATTACGAATACCTTGCTCGGTCATATCTGCGCTACTTGCTGAACCTGTCTTATGATCTTTGTAAACACTGACGACTACTTGTGAATCATTATGTTTTTCTACTGACTCTAAAACTTGCTGGCGTGCCGCAACACTGATGCCCGTACCTTGATGCAATGAAACTTCAACCTCTTGCATTCCTTGGCCTTTAGCGTAATCCAATGCAAATTGTGCTACTTGTGATAAATCAGGTGATTGCGACTTCATACTTGTACCCCACCGACAGTCAAAGCATCCATTTTTAAGGTAGGCTGTCCAACACCTACCGGAACACTTTGCCCTTCTTTGCCACAAACACCAACGCCAGTATCCATCGCTAAATCATGACCAACCATACTAATCGTTTGCATAGCTTCAGGACCATTACCAATCAAAGTGGCTCCTTTAACTGGTTGAGTAATTTTACCGTCTTCAATGAGATAAGCTTCACTGGAAGAAAAAACAAATTTACCGGAAGTAATATCGACCTGACCGCCACCAAAGTTAACTGCATACAAGCCTTTTTTCACTGACTTAATAATATCCTCAGGATCGTCTTGACCTGCATGCATATAAGTATTCGTCATACGAGGCATCGGCAAGTGGGCAAAAGACTCACGACGGCCATTACCCGTAGTATTAACTCCCATCAAACGGGCATTTTGTTCATCTTGCATATAACCTTTAAGAATCCCATTTTCGATCAAAACAGTATTTTGTGTTTGATTGCCTTCATCATCGACATTTAATGAACCACGTCTATCAGCTAAGGTACCATCATCAACAACCGTGCAGAGTTCCGAGGCAACTTTTTCACCGATACGTCCAGAAAAAGCTGAAGAACCTTTACGATTAAAGTCGCCTTCTAAACCATGACCTACCGCTTCATGTAAAAGAATACCAGGCCACCCTGCCCCCAATACCACTGGCATCGTACCAGCTGGAGAATCAACAGCATCTAAGCTTACTAATGCTTGTCGAACTGCTTCATGGGCATAATGCGTAATTGTTTCATTATCAAAGTAATTAAAACCAAGGCGACCACCACCGCCCATCGAACCACGTTCACGACGACCATTTTCTTCAACGATAACGCTGACATTCATACGTACTAACGGGCGAATATCAGCTACCTGTTTGCCATTACTATTAAGAACAAGAATTACTTCGTAAACTCCTGACAAACTAGCCATCACTTCCTTTACTCGAGAATCATGATCACGAGCGATTTGGTCGACTTGCTCGAGTATTGCTACCTTATCAGCATCGTTCATCGCTGCAACTGGATCAGTTTCTGTATAAATTTGTGGTGTAGCTTGTCTCTGCCATTGTATGGCCTGTGCAGCGCTTTGACCTCGACGACCAACCGCCTCGACTACATCTGTCGCGGCCAATATTGTATTCGGGTCAAGATTTTCACTATAAGCAAAAGCTGTTTTTTCTCCACAAACTGAACGCAAGCCAACGCCTTGTTCAATATTAAAACTTCCTGATTTAACTTTACCCTCATCGAGAGACCAACTTTCATGCTTGGCATATTGAAAATAGATATCAGCAAAATCATTGCCGCGGACATCCGTCAGCCGTGCCATTATTTTATTTAAGTATTGTTGATCAAGGCCAGTCGGCAATAGCAGTTGTTGCTCTGCTATTGCAAATTGTCGTTCCATTTTTAGTTCCATATTGTGTTCTACTGAAGACTGCATAAGTTGTAACCTAGGAATTTAAGTTCGAGTATTTATAAAGGTAATCGTCTCCTTAAACAAGCAAATACCTTCTTTAGACAAAGTATCTTTTCAAGGAAATTTTAGTCGAGAAAATGTTTGTGCTTTAAATTAACCAGTTTATTGATCATCAAGATCGAATTCTACCATTTCAAAGTCATCCCAAGGTCCAAGCGCACGAAAACTTGTAGAACTAGCTGTACGCATTTCATCTTTAAAAATTTGTTGTGTTAAAAAAACCACAGCGCCAGCAGCAGGATTCGCTAAAGCACTTAGTAAAGCTAAGTTGCCACCCAATTCTGGAGACATATGTATTTCCATATCAATTAACTCTTGATCCAAATCGAGTTTCCCTTCCATGCTTACAAAAACCGCAGGCGTGAATATATATGCATCTTGCATAATTGCTTGACCATCAGCAAAAATACCAGCATAACGCATACTATCAAACTGTAACCCACTGGCAAAAATATCACGAAAATCAAAGGTTAAACGACGCGCGATGGCATTAAAATTAAGTAAACCAAGTAATTTCCCGCTATTACCAGGTTCAACATTAACTAACTCTCCATCTTGAATGCGTAAATCAAAATCTCCATTAAGTCGTGAATAATCAAATTCATGCGGAGCACCAATCCAATTCACATTAGCCACCAAACTACCATCTCCTTGACGGATTACATCATCTATATTTAATTCTTGTAAAGCACCACCAGCTTCATTAATTGAAGTTTCTATATTAAAAGTAGTCATCGTACCAGTTGCTGGACTATTCACCCATTGCCCAGCACCTGTAGTACTAATACCTTGATGGTTTAATTCAAATTGTGTTAATTCCCATGCATCAACAATGGGTTCTCCTCGTAATTGTAAACGACCAAGTTGTTTTTTTGCAAAATTGAAAGAATTTATATTCACATCAACAATAGGGTAGTTTGCAGGTAAGAGAGTCTCATCAATGGGGTTTACTGGTTCAGTATCATCAGGTTTTTCAGGTAAGTGTAATTTAGATAAGTTAAATCGATAACTAGCAGTTTCTGCACGCGGTTGTGCTTCAAGAATTCCATCAATATTGTCTCCGGACAATGAGCCGATCCATTCATAACCATCTCTTGATATTGCAGACAACTCAAATTGACCTAAACCCCTGCCCAGCAAGAGGGGGTCTGACACAGCAATATTTAAGGAACGCATCGAGTCTAAAAACTGAGTGTTTTTTGTTGCCTGAGTTGGCAATGTTGCTAAATCAATCACCACACCTAGCCAAGCATCGAGGTCAATTGATTCGCCTTGAATATCAAAGTTAACACCGTCTTTTAAAGCTTTTGAACCACCTATACTAATAATACAACGGTCTAATAGATCATTGTTTTCTGACTTAACCGCCGCAAAGCTCGCAAACAAATCATCATCAATAGTGACTTGCAAACTTTGTTCAACATTTTTACCAATACGCATATCAAGATTGATCTGTTTAGACTCATTTGATGGTTTACCTAAAGGTTGAGGCACATTTAGAGCGACACCTTGTAGCTCTGAATCAACAAGAATTGATACCTGAGCCCCATCATTGCTAACCCGACCCTGCCAACTTGTTTCACCTTCTATACGACTCAATATATGTTCACCAATCCATGGCTTTAACTGCGTCACATTAGCTCGGCTACCTAGCGCAGTAAACTCAAGGTTTGGTGGTTGTGCTAATTCTAATGTCGCTAGACTTCCTGTAACTTCACCTCCTAAAAACTGACCCTGAATATTAGTTGACTCTGCACTATTTTCGGTAAAATCAATTCGTCCACTCAGTGCAGTAACGGGAACACCTTGTGGCAATATTAAAGCACCATCAGTCACCTCAGCACTACCTGCCACTTTTACATCTTTAATACTATTTAAGGGAATAGTAACCAGTAATTGCGCATCGACATTACCAGCTTGTGTGACAATAGGTATTTGCTCTACTGATGGTCGCAATTCAGGTTTATAAAGTGGTCCGGCAAATAAAAATTCAGTTACGTTTGCCAAATCAGTCTGCAAAAAGGTTTTTACTTCAAGACTTCGATCTCTGTCGAAAATAGAATCAATAGTTACTGAGGTTTCGCCAGCTTTATCATCACCTAACCAAACCTCATCAGGAATAAAAGTAACTTTTGAATTGTCGATTGTTGCACTACCACGACCTTGAGAAAGCACTGGCCAGTCATTTTTGTATCCAAAATCAATAATTAAGTCATTAAAATCAATTTCACCTGTTAGCTTGGCAGTCCCATCATAAAACGCTGACTTTGTAACATCCCCTTGATAGCGAAAATGACCATTAGTGACGTGCCCTTGTAACATTGCGTTTCGCCACCACTCATCAAATATCGCGAGATTAGAAGTATTTGGAAAATAATCACTAATCGCTGCTAATGATTTAACATCTACATCCGCAGTCGCATCGAGGAAAACTGAAGGTGACGAGCTCGTTTCAATCTCTGATTGATTTACAACATCACCTTCGACAAAATTCAAATCATCAATTGAATCAACTTTAAAGACATCTGCTAAAGAACGAATACGGTTATTCTTGATTGTGATTTCAGCCACTGCATTTAAATTACTGATTTGGCTAACTGTATCTATGAACAAACCATCATTTAGTTTAATCGTGACTTTCTCATCACTCATCCTATCCCACTCAAACTGACCAGACGCTTGACTAATTTGTAATGGTTTATCAAAAAAATTCGGCCATGAAAACTCAGCTTCATTAGTTGAAAAATTAAACACTCCACCCTCGGAAGAAGTTTCCAGCGTCCCATTCAAATTGCTCATCGAAGGTATACTTGCATAAGACTCAAAATCAACCCCTGTAGCTGAGCCTTGTAAAGACCAGTCTTGAAAATCAAGGAAGGCACCAGAAAAGTCAAACTCTACGTTGCTCAATAAGCCTGATAATTGTGATTGCAGAATCCAACTATTCGACTGAACCGCGCCAGTTAACTGTAAAAGATCACGGATTTGCTGAACTTCAATTTCCTTAAGAGATAATTGCCCTTTGCCATCAGCAACATGTAATGAAAAATCATCAGAACCCAATAAACTTTGGCCTTGCTCACTTAACACTTCTAAAGAAGCACCCCAACTGTCTGAGTTTATTAAATCACCTTGACTGATAGTTTTTATTGCCAATTGCCCATCTGGCAAATTTGCAATCGCTTGAATTACACGCTCTTGTCCTTCGCGTTTATAAACAAACGAAATATCTGAATAATACGTAATACTGCCATCCCATCTGCGTCGAATAACTTTGCCTTCATGCCAAGCGGCCTGCTCATGGTTCAACAACCATGTAATAACTTTTTTCGGATTAATCGCCGACGAACTATTAGAGTTTATATCTATCCCCGCAACCTGCATCCGACCAACATCGGTATTTGATATTTCTATTTCAGGCTTTTCAACTGCTATGTCGGTAAATTTAGGCCAAAATGATAGTATCGATAAGAGATCAAGCTTGGCCGATAATTTCTCGAATGACAAAGCTGGTAACTCTCTCATATCACCCGTTACCTCAAATCCAGAAACCTGAATTACTGGGGAGATTCCATCCCAACCAGTTGTTATTTGCTCAATAGATACCGATCTCTTAAATAAATGAGATAAATTCGACTCAAGTAATTCCTTATGTCGTTCTGCAATACTAAAATACGCTGCTAAGGCTAGCCACATAAGGATATAAACAGCAGCAATAAGCGAGACAATTTTTACGACAATTTTCATTTTATAAATTCATCTTTTTCAATTTAAAATAATGTCGTATTGTTCCTGACTGTATGATTTTTCTACTTGCAAGTTAATTGGTCTCGCAATGTTTTTTTGCAAGTCATCCAAGCCACTGATTTTATCATCTGATAAAAAATCAATAACCCTAGGTGCTGCCACAATTGTATAAGCACGAGACTTATATTGCCCATCCTCACGCATTACTTCACGCAATATTTCGTAACAAACCGTTTTAATAGTTTTAACCGTGCCTTTACCATCACAAACCTGACACGGTTCACACATCAATTGTTCAAGGCTCTGCCGCACACGTCTGCGAGTAATCTCCACCAAGCCTAATGGTGACATATCGGTAATCTCAATATTAACGCGGTCTTTACTTAACGCAGACTCTAAAGCAAGCAAGACTTGTTTTTTATGACTGCCTTTTTGCATATTAATAAAATCAATGACGATGATTCCACCCAAATTTCTTATACGAAGTTGGCGAGCAATCTCCGTAGCAGCCTCAAGGTTAGTTTGTAAAAAAGTCTCCCCGTCATTTTTATTTCCAACATAAGATCCGGTATTTACATCGATGGTAGTCATTGCTTCAGCTTGATCGATTACTAAAAAACTACCCGACTCAAGCAGAACTTTTCGATCCAAACTTTTGTCTATTTCTTGTTCAATCTCATACTTGTTGAATAATGGTTGCTCAGCATCATATTTTTCTAACTTATGACGCATTTCAGGTATGAATTCATCACTGAAATTGCATACTTTATCAAAAGCATCTTGCGAATCAATTATCACTCGCTCAATATCTAAATGCATAAAGTCACGCATCACTCTTAACTCTAAGGGCAAATCTTCATAAATTTGGCTGCCCTTTTTAGCATTCTTCATGTCTATTTGAATAGATTGCCAAAGCTTATTTAACAAATTAACATCATTATCTAATTGTTGATTGATTACTGATTCAGTCGAAGTCCGAATAATAAACCCACCTTTTATCTGGTGTTTTTGCTGTAAGTCTGTCAATAAATTAGTCAACCTTTTTCGCTCTTCAGAGTTCGTGATTTGTTGTGAAATGCCAATATTTTTACCGTACGGCAAATACACTAGGTTTCGCGAAGGAATGCTGATGTGCATTGTCAAACTTGCACCTTTGTCGCCAACTGGGTCTTTAACGACCTGTACCATAACAGTTTCACCTTGGCGCACTAATTTCTCAATAGAAGGTATTTTTTGAGAGTCTTTGTGATCTAAACGCAGTATATCTCTAGCATGCAAAAAGCCATTTTTATCTAGACCTAGATCAACAAACGCAGCCTGCATACCCGGTAGTACACGTACAACTTTAGCCTTAAAAATATTACCAACTAAACCTCGCGACAAACTCTGCTCAAAGTACAGCTCTTGAAGCCTACCCTGCGCAATCAGCGCCACACGTATTTCATACTGGCTAGCATTGATTAATACTTCTTCTTTAATTGTCATTTTAATAGCAATATAAAAACAAATGCTTAGAGCCAATCACGGTTAATTGTTTTTAATAAGTGATTCACTTCAAACAAGGGTAAGCCTACAACATTAGAATAACTACCACGAATTTCCTGAACCCAAGCTGAAGCATGCCCTTGAATTGCATAAGCACCCGCTTTATCGGCAGGCTCACCTGTCTGCCAGTATCGCTGCATTTGCTCATCACTGATGACACTGAAATGAACATCGGTTGTGACAATTTTGAGTTGAGAGTCACTCTTAGACATCAAACAAATAGCGCTCATCACTTGATGTTCAGAGTCACTTAGTAATCGCCAAGTGCGTACTGCGTCGTCTTTATCTCTAGGTTTACCAAAAATCTCTATGCCTTGGCTAACTATCGTATCAGCTGCCAAAATAGCATTTGCTGGTTTTTTCATCTGCGAAAGAATATTCGCTGCTGCTTGTGCTTTTTCTTGTGCCATCCTAGCCACGTACGCTTGCGGAGTTTCATCAGCACTGATAGTTTCATCAATATCCGTAGCTAATACTTCAACCTCAACACCAACCGAATCTAGTAGCGCTTTTCGCCGCTGTGAGGCCGATGCTAAAATTAAAACAGAGTGTTTTTTTAACATTCCTAATCACCACGATGATAAGGTAAGTTAGCATTGATACTCCATGCACGATATAACTGCTCAGCCACCATCACTCGCACAACAGGGTGTGCAAAAGTTAATGCTGATAGAGACCATTTTTTTTGTGCGCTCTGTAATAAAGTCGGGTCAATCCCTTCTGGACCACCAATCATAATAGCGACATCTTGACTATTATCTATCCAGCTTTGCATTTCATCTGCAAGGCTTTGTGTGTCTATTTGCTTTCCTTGGCGATCCAGCGCGATCATGATTGCACCCTTCGGTACTGCTTTTTGTAGTAACTGCGCTTCATCTCTTAAGATACGCACTGTGTCGGCATTTTTACCGCGTTTCTTCGCCACAATCTCTATCAATTCAAGCTGGCAAACCGGTGGCATGCGTTGTGCATATTCTTGATATGCCTGCTGTACCCACTGCGGCATACGCGTGCCTATCGTTAGTAACTTGATGCGCATTAATTAGCAACTCACATTTATTAAGGGCTTTTTTATCTAAGCTTTCTGCTCATCACGATGCTGCTTAACCATATTACGTACATCTTCATCCCATAACTTTTCTAGATCGTAATACTCGCGAACTTCTGGTCGCATCACATGTACGACCACGTCACCAAAATCGACTAAAACCCACTCACCAATATCATCACCATCAGTATTCAAAGGCTTAATACCCAGTTTTCGTAAATGATCAGAAGCATTACGAGCCAATGCTTTAACATGTGTATCTGAAGTACCACTAACGACAACCATGTAGTCAGCAAAATCAGAAATTCCGTGAACGTTTAGAACATTCACGTCAACCCCTTTCACATCTTCAAGGGCTTCCAGTACATGCTGCTTTACTTGCTCTGAATTCATATTATTTATATAGTTTATGTTGCTCAATATAGTTGGTAACGGATTGAGGTAAAAAGTTTTTTATTAAAATCTGATCAGATTTTGAAGATTTTTTTTCAGCTAAAATATTGCGAATTTTTGTCGATGACACATCAAAGTCGGAGTTCCTAAACAACAGTAATTGACCTACTTTATCTGCATTGAATTGATTGCGCGATTGTACCTGTCGTTTGTGTAAAAAACTTGGGAGTTGCATCGTATAACCGGGTCGTTGCATAACGATCAAATTTACCTGCTCAAGTAAATCTTCATATCGATACCATGTATGCAAATTATGCAGACTGTCGCCGCCTATTATCAAACACAAGGATTTTTCAGGATAACGCTCGCGAAAAGACTCAACTGTCGTATAAGTATAGGACTTATCAGCACGAGCGATCTCAGTATCATCTGCAACAAAATTACTATGGTTTTGTAAAACTAGCTGCAACATTGCATAACGATGCTCAATACTCACGTTAATCGATTCTTTATGCGGCGGTCTAGCACTTAAAACCCAGTAAACTCGATTAAAACCTAAGACCTTATCAAGCAAACTTACGGACTGTAAATGTCCTAAATGAATGGGGTCAAACGTTCCCCCGAATAAACCAATCAACCCTGGCATATAGTTCTAAAATTCCGAGTTATTTGGTTTGGAATTAGACTTTTAGCTACAACCATTTTCAGATCGACGGTTATAAAAAAATGATTACTAAGTGCGAATATGACCATCACCATAAACAATGAATTTTTGTGATGTTAGCCCTTCTAAGCCAACAGGTCCCCGCGCATGCAATTTATCCGTACTTATTCCTATTTCCGCACCAAGGCCGTATTCAAAACCATCGGCAAAACGCGTCGAAGCATTCACCATCACCGAGCTAGAATCGACTTTTTGAATAAAGTTTCGTGCCGTCGAATAGTTTTCAGTCACAATCGATTCGGTATGTGCAGAACTGTGCTCGGCGATATGAGCAATGGCCTGGTCAATATCTTCGACGATGCGAATTGATAGAATAGGCGCTAAATATTCAGTATCCCAATCTTCATTTGAAGCTGCTTGTATAGCAATGTCTTTCGATAATTTCAGTGTTTTAGAGCAGCCACGTAGCTCAACTCCTTTTTCTAAATAATCCCCGCATAAATCAGGCAAGACCTGAGCCGCCACTGACTCATGCACTAATAAAGTTTCCATCGCATTACAAACACCATAGCGATGCGTTTTAGCATTTAACGCAATTGCATGAGCTTTGTCTAAATCAGCATCTTTATCGATAAAAACATGACAGATGCCATCAAGGTGTTTGATAACTGGTACTGATGCATCGTTTGAAATTCGCTCGATTAAACCTTTACCACCGCGCGGCACAATTACATCAACAAAATCAGGCATCGTTATTAGATGGCCAACCACAGCACGGTCTGTGGTATTAACCACCTGTACTGCTGCGCTCGGCAATCCAGCGACCGCCAAACCAGATGACACACATTCAGCAATCGCTAGATTAGAATGAATTGCTTCTGATCCACCACGCAAAATTGTAGCATTACCAGATTTAAGACAAAGTATCGCTGCGTCAACAGTGACGTTAGGCCGGGATTCATAAATAATACCAATTACGCCTAATGGTACTCGCATCTTGCCAACCTGAATTCCACTCGGTTGATAATTCAAATCGGTGACTTCACCGACAGGATCATTCAATGCGGCAACTTGGCGGCAACCTTCAGCCATCGATTGGATACGATCTGCAGTTAATTCAAGACGATCTAGTAGAGCTGCATCCAAACCTTTAGCCCGACCTGCTTCAAGGTCTTTAGCGTTAGCAGCCTGCAAATCATTACTTTTATGTTCAATCTCTTTAGCAATGGCAAATAATGCAGCATTCTTTGCGCCACTGTCTGCACTCGCCATTAGACGGCTAGCTTCGCGAGCCTGCTGACCCAGTTCAATCATGTAATCGAGAATACTCACAATTATTCCAACATATTTATTAGTTACGTAAAAAAAATTTACTGCCGAAAATTAGGCTCTAAGTCTAACGTGTTTAACTACCTCAACACCACACATTGCAGCACATAATTGCTCAATTTGGTGCCAAATTGTGCCCACTTCAAGATACCTTTGACCTTTTACAGTTTGATCAAGAAACGCTGCGCGCTCTAACAAATCACTCCATTGCGGCGCAGTCAAACGTTGTAAAGCAGCGTTGATAAGAGGTTGGCGTTTAGACCAAATCCGATGCTGTTTAAATAACTGAGTTTTTTTCTGCGGCGAATCATTATTTTGTAAAGCAAAGCCTAAGGTTACCAAGGTGCGTAACTCTCGTACTAAAGCCCAAACAACAATCACCGGCTCAACACCTTCTGACTGTAATCGTTGGTTAATACGGCAAGCGCGCATAAAATCTCCGGACAAACAAACATCGGCTAACGCATAGACATCAAAACGGGCTTGATCTGCCAAACTTTCATTCACTAAACTCAACGTTACCGCGCCATCACTGGCAAGCACTTTTAATTTATCAATCTCCTGAGCCGCCGCCATGACATTACCTTCTAACTGTTGTGTCAGCAGTTCGATCACACCACTTTCAACACGCAATGCACGGCTTTGCAATCGTTGTTTTAGCCAAGCTGGGAATTGTTGTCCTGAAACACCATAACTATCCGCAATCCAACCACATTCGCTCACTCGCTTGAGCCATTTTGCTTGGCGCTGCTTTTTATCGAGGAGTGGCATAATAATCAACAAAATGTCCTCAGGGGAAGGATTATCACAATACTCAGTGACAGCTTTTGTACCAGCAACGCCTAGACTTTTAGGAACACGTAGCTCGATGATTCGACGCTCAGCAAATAACGACATTTCCATGCCTGCCCCGCTTAACTGTGACCAATCAAACCCTGCTTCGACTTGATATTTAATACGTTCAGTAAAACCGTATACTTTTAAACTTTTTCTTAGTTCGTCAAGAGCCTCTTCCGTGAACAATGGTTCATTACCATTGATCAAGATAACAGTCGGTAATTGTGTCCCGCCAGATAAAGTTAGTTTAGACGACAAGTCATCTAAATTAAATTGCATACTCTTAATTTTTAATCACAGATTATACCCCTGTGACAGTTGCTAATTGGCGCATCACACGTAAAGCAATTGATTCTTCCATATCTTCAATCAATTCTTCTTCTTCAGATTCAGTCTCCAATATAATATCTGGATCGAAATCATAACGTCTGCTCTCATTTATAGAACTACTCCGTAGTACACGGCCATCAGCTGCTAGTAATGAATAACTAACCAAATACCTTAAGTTATAGCTATTCGCTTTACCGCGTTCATCTAAGGTCCCAACTGTTCTTTGCACCTCTGATTGTATTATCGATAGCTGTACATTTGCTGCTTCACGCTGCTCCTGAATCTGTGCGCCTGTTCGTAATAAAACTTCTTCCATTTGATCTTTAAATGGTCCATTACGAGCATCCAAATACATGCTTTGTAGGCTCTCAGGTAGTGGTGCACTACCGCGCAAATGGAATCCACAAGAAGTAAGTGCGCTCGCTAGAAGAATCACCACTAAACAACGACTGAGAATTTTTTGATTAAGCATAATTGTATGACCAGTTATAATTATTAATTACAATTTATTGTAGCCTAAGCGATGATTTAATTCGCCACTATATTGACTAATTTATTTGCTACGACAATGATTTTACGTATCGCTAAGCCATCTAAAAACCGCACTACATTTTCTTCATTTTGCGCAAGAGCTTCGACTTCCTCTTTAGTAGCAGCGACAGAAACTTGAATTTTAGCGCGTAATTTACCGTTAACTTGAACAACATAAGTAATTTCATCTTTAACCAAAGCTTGCTGATCAACGGTTAACCATTGGCTATCAAGTATCGGCTGTTGTGGTTCAAACGAAGCCCATAATGTTTCACAGATATGTGGTGTTACGGGCGCCAACACCTTCAACAAAGTATGACAGCCCTCGGATAAAACTGCTTCACCCGATTCACCCATCGCCGACCAATCAGCTTTTTCCAGAGCATTCATCAACTCCATTGCTGCTGCAACAACAGTATTAAATTGTTGCCGTTCATAATCCCGCAATACACGTTCAATAATTGTGTGCGTTACCAAACGCAATTCCTTAACTGCGCCATTAGTATTATCACCGGCAACCATCGGCTTTAATCCACTGTTAACTAAAGTCAATTCATGTTGCACAAAGAATTGCCACATTCTACGCATGAAACGTGCAGCGCCTGCGATTGCATCATCGTTCCACTCTAAAGATTGTTCCGGTGGTGCTGCAAACATAGTAAAAAGTCGTACGGTATCTGCACCATAGCGCTCAATCATGCCAGCAGGGTCAATACCATTATTTTTCGACTTAGACATCTTCTCCAGCTTGATTAAAACTGGTTTGCGATCGCTTACGAGAGTTGCTCCTAACACGGCACCTTTTCCATCACGCTCTACTGTCACTTCAGACTGCTTAAAATACTGCTCCTTACCTTCACCTGATTTTCGATAAAAAGTATCGGCTATAACCATGCCTTGCGTCAGTAAATTTTTAAACGGCTCGTCAGAATTAATCAGACCAACATCACGCATCAACTTATGGAAAAAGCGTGCATAGAGTAAATGCATGACCGCATGCTCAATCCCACCGATATATTGATCAGCAGGCAACCAATAATCTGCTCGTTCATCTAACATTGCTGTATCTAAATCTGGGCAACAATAACGTGCGTAATACCAAGATGATTCAAAAAAAGTATCAAAGGTATCTGTTTCTCGTATTGCGTTCTTACCAGTTACTGGATGCAAAGTATCAATAAACGATGCCATTTTTTTAATTGGCGAGCCCACACCATCCATAACAACATCGGTTGGCAACACAACAGGCAAATCAGTTGCCGGTGTTGGTTGATTATTGACATCGTAGATCATTGGGATTGGACAGCCCCAATAACGTTGACGAGACACTCCCCAATCACGTAATCGATAATTTATTTTTTGTACGCCTAATTTATTTTCAACCAACCATTCAGTAATTACAGTCTTCGCCTTCTCAGAACTCAAACCATCAAACTGCCCTGAGTTTCTCAAGACGCCATAATCAACAAACGCTTGTTCTGAAATATCCAATTCCTCTGAGGAGGGGTAAATAACCGGTTTAATCTCAATGGCATACTTACTAGCAAATTCATAATCTCGCTGGTCATGCGCTGGCACAGCCATAACTGCGCCTGTTCCATAAGACATAAGTACAAAATTAGCACAAAAAACTGGAATAGCATCGCCACTGATTGGATGCTTGGCTTTAATACCTAAATCAATACCCAGCTTCTCCATTGTTTCCATATCAGCTTCAGCTGTCGAAGTTTGCTGGCAATTTTTACGAAATTCAGCAATCTCCATATCACTTTCGGCTGCTTTTATTGCTAAAGGATGATCTGCTGCCACAGCTAAGTAAGTAACCCCCATGATGGTGTCAGGACGGGTTGTAAAAACATTTAAGTTATCACCCGCAGCAACAATAAACTCGACTTCTGCACCCACAGATTTACCAATCCAATTGCGCTGCATTGTCTTAACAGCGTCTGGCCAACCTTCAAGCGTATCAAGGCCCTCTAATAACTCTTCTGCATAATCGGTAATTTTGATAAACCATTGAGGAATTTTTTTCTTCTCAACTAGCGCGCCCGAACGCCACCCACGACCGTCGATAACTTGTTCATTGGCAAGCACTGTCTGATCAACAGGATCCCAGTTTACTTCTGATTCTTTTTTATAAACTAAACCACGATCATACAATTGTGTGAAAAACCATTGCTCCCAGCGATAGTAATCTGGCTCACAAGTTGCTAATTCGCGATCCCAGTCATAACTAAACCCTAAGCGCTTAAGCTGCTCACGCATGTTAGCGATATTGTCATGAGTCCAAGGTGCTGGTGCAGTATTATTTTGAATCGCCGCGTTTTCAGCAGGTAAACCAAAAGCATCCCATCCCATCGGGTGTAATACATTTTTTCCAAGTAGACGTTGGTAACGACTAATCACATCGCCAATGGTGTAATTACGCACATGCCCCATATGCAAATTACCCGAAGGATATGGGAACATTTCTAAGCAATAAAATTTCTCTTTATCGCTATCCTCACTGACCTTGTACTCAGCGTTCTTTTGCCAATTTTGCTGAATCGCATTTTCAATTTTATGCGGATCGTAATCTGATTGCATTTTTTATGCCCGCGCTAAACGGCTGTTATGTTGACTAATTCAATAACCAGCTATTTTAACCAGATTGATGATGTATATCACTGTTTAAGTGACATGATAGGTATATAAATTTAGATGATAGTTGTTAATTAAAACTATTTTGGTTTGCTGGCTCGAATCAACATGCGGTCTGTATTTCTCTCCAATGATCGATCAAAAACAAATTTACTATGGTCATCTAGAGGGTTTGTTAAAATATCGGATTCCGCTGCAATTTCAAAACCAACTGCAACCAGCAATTCTTTAACTTTTGCATCAGTCATTCGGTGAAACGTATAATTATCTCTTCCTGCAAGACCTCGATGTTCGGTTAAACCTAAAATACCGCCAGGCTTTAACATTCGAAAAATATTTCCTAATAGTTCTTCAGAATGCATCTCATCATTCTCATCCCATATGTAAACATCATGCAAATTCAGCCCTAAAAAAGCAGCGTCCATTTTACCGGCATATAATTCTAAATCAGTTTCATACTGCCCTATATCTACTGGCCATTCTGCAGGGTTGACTCGTGACCATAATGAGTCAGGTGGAAAAGTCGGTGAAAATTCTGCGACTAATACCTCAATATTGTTATACCGCTCGGCTTTATCTTTAATCCCGGCGCCATTACTGCCTCCACGAAACTGTAATAGCCATTCAAAATTATGTGAAATAACTTTACCCTCAGGTCCAACTGCGGCAGCAAGTAACTCTGTGTAATATCCACCTCCGGCCATTACATCAATTACAGACATACCAGGTTCGATACCCATAAACTCAATAACTTGTTGAGGCTTACGAGCTGCATCTCTCTCTTTATCGCCATCAGGTCTCGCGGGGTCATTCATCGCTGTAGTTAGCTTTATAGTTAGATCTGCTTTATCTTGTGCTACTACAGATAGACTAAATAACATAAAACTTAAAAGATAAACAATATCTAATATTGGGTTTTTTGACATTTCCATTCCACCTTTATTTCACTATTATTTTTTTAATTATCTTAACACTATAAAAAAACACTCATCACTTTTTGATCACTCTGCAAATAATTCAAAGGGTGATATATTCTCTTTTTAACTAATCTATAACTTATTGATATAAGTTTGCTTATAATATAGTTTGTAAAAATATAATAAAAAACAACTGATAGTAAAATATTTGATCAATGAAATTCTCTCTTATTCAATCGTCTAATTGTAAACAGGCGCTATTAAATCCAAGGAGTCCAAATAATGTTAAAAACTAAAACAATAATCGTACTAAGCTTTTCTGTCCTTCTATCATTTTTCAGCGTTGTAACTTCAGTTACATATGCTCAGGCTGACTCTATTTTAACATCAACCGGACCATTACAAAGCCTTACTAAGACATTAGTAGCAGATACAGCTATTGAAGTTATTAATGTTCCTTCTGAAGCTGTGGGCTTAAGTGAACAAGCCTCCTCACTTGCTCAATCAGATGATGTTTTTAGTCGCGCTAAAGCCGTAGTAACGATTGATTCTTTATGGTCAGCAGATCCATTATTCGCTAGCGTTAAAGCAGTAAACGATTCAGCAGTTAACATCGATGCTACAACTGGAATTACTGCAGCAAATGCTCACTCAACTGAAACAACATCTCCTTACTTCTGGTTAAGCCCAGCAAATGTAGCGCAATCGGCGCAAAATGTTGCTGCCGAACTTAGTGAGCTATTCCCTGATTCAGCGACACAAATAAAAACAAATGAACAAGCGCTAATTACTACATTAAATGAGGCGCAAGCCAAGTTTAAGCAAACTCTCAGCGAGCATGATTTCAAAGTGTTTGGCCTAGCAGACGAGTTCGTTTATTTAACAAACGAGTTTGAAATCCCGGTCACCGGCTACTTCATTAAACCTGAAGCGGAATGGACGGTAGACGACTTCGGCGAACTGATTAAAACACTTTATGATCACGGCAGACCGCATGCTATTCATAAACATGAAACAGGACGGGATATAGGTTTATCTGTAACTACTGGTGGAAGCAGAATGCTAATACTTGAAACCTATGAAACCTCAACCGAAGATATTGTCACAATTGCAACAGGCAACCTCGCAAAAATCACTGATGCACTAACAATGCCACAAGGTCGTGGTGGCATGGGCGGCGGTATGGGCGGTGGCGGCATGGGCGGTGGTATGGGCGGCGGTCCAGATGGAGGCGAATTTGCTGATTAGCAAAATCTCCAAGCACTCCCTAACCGGCTAATTCATCTAACCCAATCAGATAAATACCCTCACTATTATTACTAATGGACTATATTGATAATAGTTGAGAGTAAATCGTTGCTAAATCAACCTCCATGTAATGACTCAACACCTCACTGGTCATAAGCAAGTTTTATTTTTCATAGGTCTTGCTGCCTTAATTCTAGGCGTTAGGCTACACATAATTGACTTGCTGAGTGTCTATACTCCTTATTATGATGATTGGGGGATGGGCGGTCTAATGGATTACTTTAAATCAGGCCAAGATGTTTTACATCATTTCATTTTGCCCGTTAATGGCCATTTAGCAATTTGGTCAAAGACGCTGAATATTGGTCTATTTCAATTAAATCAAGAGCAATGGGACCCTCAAGTATTGATGCAAATCAACGCGATAATTTGGACTATCACTGGACTTTTTTTAATTAAGATATCGTTGAGTTATTTTTCTTCTATCAAGTCTTCAGTACTGATTTTTTTCCTAATCGGCATTTGGCTATTCCCTCATTCATTATCCAATGCCTTATGGGGGATCCAGACACATAACTACTTGATGATTTTGCTATCTATCGTTGCTATTTGGATGACAACAAGTTCTCCAAAAACTCTCCAATGGTATTTTGGTCTATTTTTCGCATTTGCTGCAGGGTTAACAATGGGCGGTGGTGCTTTTGCCTCAATCGCAATTTTTGGCGTTACTTGTGTTCGATTCTTTTTACAAAAAGAAGATAGAAAATTTATTCTGCCAACACTTTACACAACTCTTTTACTAACCATATTTAGTTTGTGTTTATTAGTCTATTCATCAGGCGACGATCATGCCGCTTACACCGCCGAAAACCTAGGCGATGCAGTCACTACCTTTTTAAAAACGCTATCGTTTCCACTAGAAAAAGAAGTTTGGCCAAGTTTTATTTGGTTTCTGCCAACAATAATTGTCGGCTTAAAAGCGATCAAACTATCTGACCTCAACAATAGGATGGTTGTCTTTAATATCACCCTTTTTGCTTTTAGCTTAATGATGGCCGTCGCCATTGGTTATGTCCGCGGGCGTGATGGCGCTCCGCCATCGGCTCGATATTACGATTTTTTAGTTATCTTTACGATCACCAGCTTATTGTCCCTGCTAATACTTCAAACGAAACGTTACTCAATTCATAATAAAGCTAATGCTTTCCTTGTTTTTGCTTGGATTATTTTGTTTATTGCTGGCGTCGAAAGACATACTGATCATATCAATTATCGTATTGACGAAATTAAACAACTAAAACCAATTCAACGCGACAACCTTAGAAACTATATGGTAACTGGGGAGCTTTCTTTTTTGGAAGGGCAACCCTACAGACACATTCCTTTTGCTGGAGGTAAAGGACTTGCTCGTTTTGTAGATAGGCTAGCACCAAATGATGTACTCCCATTTGAAATGCAAATTCAACCTGAATTGGTTGCTCAAAATAACAATAGTCCTTTTATTAAGAACGGCTCTATTCGCCCTAGCAATAAAGAATTTTTTGTCAGATACCGAGGGGAACCTACGATAGGTTCTTTTGATTATGATAATGGTGGAAGTTTAGCTGTTGGTGAATTTATTAGCGAACCCATTCAGACTAATCGCTCTTACTTAATGGTCCCTGTTCTAGGCTATTTAGGTTACCCAGATCTAACGTTAAAACTAATCGAAGAGTCAACGGGTAAAGAAACGATTATTAAACCAAAAGAAAACAATTCTAAATATGCCGAAGTTTGGAGAGAAATTTACATTGAAGCTCCAAAAGGCCCATTTAAAATTGTAGCAACTGACAACAATGCAGATTTGTGGTTTGGTTTTGCTGCTCCAAGAACAATCGGTAAACTATCAATGCTTTCTAAAGAAATTGCTCGAAAAGGAAAAACACTGTGGTTGATAGGCTTAACCATCATATTATTTGTTTTTCTTAACCCCATACTGAATATAGTACGACCAGAAAAATAGTGGTTATCTCTAATCAAATATTTAGTTCACGAGATCATAAACTAGTCGAATGAACGGTATTCAAACAAACCTAACCGTTGAGAACCAATCCCAAAAAACACTCTATTGGTTTTTAAGTATTTTTAGCCTCTGGGTGATTGCTTTAATCATATATAGCTTTCACTTAAGTCGATGGGGGCACGATGGCATTCATCATTTAGCTGGATTAGCCGAACTTTACGGGCCATTTTCACGTGGCCAATTTGATACTGTTCTATCCCCAGAGCTCCATTATGGTCAAGGGTTACCAACATTTGTGTTTTATTCGCAGATGTTATATCTACCACCATTTATTTTTACACTCTTCGGTTTTGGTCTAACGCCTTCCTTTAGCCTCACCTTCATTTCATTAATAGGTATCGCTTGGTTTGGTTTTTTTAAACTTGCGCGCCTTCACGCACCAGCAAATATCGCAATACTAGGCGCAACGATGTTTGTTGGCTGTAATTATTTTTTAGGTGATATTTACACTCGATTTGCCTACGGAGAATTCTTTATCTACGCTCTATTGCCTTTCACTTTGTACTCCCTAAACAAGGCAATGTTAAGCGCAAATCACTTTGCAATGTTGTTCGCTATTTTAATGCTTACAACTTCAATATTAGTCCACCCAATAAGTTTTATGAATTTAATTCCTTTGCTTGGAGTCTATTGCTTTTTAGTGCTCCCTGACAAAGCTTACTTTTGGAATTTTTTAATCAAAGGCCTAATTATTACTTTCAGTACCATTTTACTAACTAGCTATTTTTGGTTACCCGGTATCATTGAACGTCCTTATGTAATTGGTGAATCAGTGGGTGGCATTAATTACAGCAATAGTTTTTGGAATTTTGATAGGGCTCTTTTCAATACCCAGCATTGGTTAAGCTTAGGCCCTTTTTTAAACTGTATTTTATTATTAACAATCTGCGCTCAAATTTTCTTTATTAGATCTCATTTCAAGACATATAGCCTGCTCGGCTGTATCTTTTTTTATGTTTTCATGTGCACCCCTTTAAGCGCTTTTATTTGGGACTCAATATCGATTTTACAAGCTAATCAATTTGTTACTCGAATGCTGATGCCATTATCAATAGCAGTCTCATTATATTTTGTCTATGTTGCGAATGCTTGGTTTAAAAAACCAATCTCAGCGACTATAACTTTGGCCTTATGTCTCATCATACTTTTGCAAGCAAGCCTTTTTATTTATCGTCATACTAAAGAAATACCATCTTCGGCAACATTTGCACAAACATTCCCTAAAGATATAAATACACAACTTCAATATAGATTAGAGAATTATGTAACTCGCACTAGTGGTATAGGTATCTCAGAATTCAAACCTAATATTGAGTTAAGTGAATACCTTGTCTCCCCAACTAATGATTGCGGTATAAAACCTCCATTACCGCCTTACGTCAAAGATATTCAACGCGACAATATTGTTATTGCATATAACGTTAATAAAAAAGACTGTTTTCTTAGGCTACCTATTATCTGGAATATTCGTTTCAAAGCGATTGATCATAATGGCGAAAATCTCGCTACAGGGTTTAATGAAAATGGCACCCTAATGATAGAAACGGTTAGCACTAACGGTACAATAGGTCTTAGATTTACAGAACCAAGCTATGTGAAATGGGCAACTCGTATTTCACAACTTACTTTGCTTACAATCGTATTGGTTATTCTATTTTTACAAATAAGAGTACGAAAAAAACGAATATCTAATTCGTCTCGACTCTCATCAACATAATCCTTACTACCACTTATTTCGTAGTTCCCTTAACTTCAAAAATACCGTTTCTTCTGACGGCTGATCGCCTATATCGGAAAACTGATTTGCAAGATTTTTAATCACGTTTTTATTATCCAAACGAAAAAATGTATTAACCGCTTTTTCCATAGCAATATTAGAAATGAAATGAACATCACTACTCCATTGTTGCATCGCTACAAGTAGGCTTTGCGCTGCAGCATTATCTGGTTCACGGTTTAGAGTAAATTCCAAATTATTGACGATGTAATCATGACCTGGGTAAATTTTTGTCTGATCAGGCAAATCAAAGATTTGTTCTGCAAAGGTTTGATACATGATTTTGGGATCTCCGCCATTGTGACAATTACCAACTCCAGCATTAAACAAGGTGTCGCCACAAAACAAGGCGGGTTCTTGATTGTTGCCTTTATCCGCACCGCCTTCAAAATAAAGACAAGTATGGCAAAAAGTATGCCCCGGTGTATCAAGAGCGATTAGTCGAACAGTTGTGCCAACTTGCACCGCATCGAAAGCTTTTAAACCCACATCGACATTATCTATTTTATCAACAGCATTATGATGTGCGTAGAGAGTCGCGCCAGTCGCAGCGATAACTTGCTCATTACCCCCCGTATGATCACTATGTTCATGGGTATTAATAACACTGCGAATTGTCCACCCTAGTTCTTCAGCTCTAGCTAAGCAGCGTGCATGATCCAATGGGTCAATGGCGGTAGCTTCGAGTGTTTCCGGGCAAGCAATTATGTACATATAGTTACGCAAATCATTATTGACTGCAATCTGTTCTACTAACATAAAGTTCTCTCTGTTTTCATTACTCTAAAATTCGAATTTTGATGCTACACTCTCAACGCTTCATTTACCTACGTAACGCTAACTAAATAGCTAACTACAAAGCCAAGACACATGTCGCTTATTACGCTAAAAAATCTCAGCATTAGTTTTGGTTCAGATGCCATTCTAGACCAAGCTAACTTAATAATCGAACCCAACGAACGTATTGGTTTAATTGGTCGTAATGGTGCAGGTAAATCAACTCTACTGAAATTAATCGATACAGGTATTGAGGCCGATGATGGTGAAATCCTTAGGCAGCAAAATTTGGTCACTGGTCGACTTATTCAAGAAGTCCCGAATGAAATCGACATGGATATTCGTAGTGTTGTTGCTTTAGGCGACGAAAGCCGTGGTGAACACCTAGCTGAATTATATTTATTAGAAAATCAGCAAGCCAATATTCCTGATGATCTACAAATGCAAGTTACCGAGTCTGATGGTTGGAATTTAGACTTAACCGTTAAAACTTTATGTTCAAAATTTGATCTAAAACCAAAGCTTGCTTTTAACGAATTGTCAGGCGGCATGAAGCGTCGTGTATTAATGGCGCGAGCGCTAGTCAAAGATCCTGATATTTTATTACTCGACGAACCAACAAATCATTTAGATATTGAGACAATATTGTGGTTAGAAAATTTACTACTAGGTCTTAATATTACATTAATTATCGTCTCTCATGACCGTAGCTTTATCGACAAGCTCTGTACCAAAATTGTGGAACTAGATCGTGGCAGATTATCCTCATGGCCTGGGAATTACCAAGCGTATCTAGACAGTAAAGCTAAGGCTATCGAAGAAGAAGAGCGTCACAACGCCAAATTTGATAAAAAATTAGCGCAAGAAGAAGTCTGGATACGGCAAGGTATTCAAGCCCGACGTACTCGCAATGAAGGGCGAGTTAGAGCATTGAAAAAAATGCGCGAGGAACGACAACAGCGGCGTGAACAGCAAAGCGTTGCTAAAATTAATTTAAACCAAGGTGGCAAGTCTGGAAAAGTTGTCATTAGAGCTAAAAGCCTTGTTGCTAAGTTCGATAAAAAAATGGTGATTGATGATTTTTCTTGTCGCATACTGCGCGGTGACAAAGTCGGTATTATTGGTCCCAATGGTTGTGGTAAATCAACCTTAATAAAAATTTTAACGGGTGACCTAGTACCCACTAGCGGAACTGTTAAGATTGGCACCAATTTAGAAATCGCTTATCTGGATCAACACCGAAGTGAAATTCGTGATGATTTAAGCGTACAAGACAATGTATCAGGGAATACCCAAATCAGTATAAATGGACAAAGCAAACATATTATGGGTTACCTGCAGGACTTTTTATTTAGTCCTGAGCGTGCTAGAGCTCCCGCCGCAAAATTATCAGGCGGAGAACGTAACCGATTAATGCTCGCCAAGCTTTTCACTAAGCCTTTTAATATGTTAATTCTAGATGAGCCAACAAATGATCTTGACTACGAAACACTAGAACTACTTGAACAATTACTTATGGATTTTGGTGGCACGTTATTATTGGTTAGTCACGATCGAACTTTTCTAAATAACGTCGTTAGCAGTACCATTGCCTTTGAGGGCGACGGTCAAGTCAAAGAATACATTGGCGGTTACGATGACTGGTTACGCCAGCGAGCTACAATTGAAAAAAAACAAGAGAGGAGCTCTAAGGAAAACGATAATAGCCAATCAACCCCAGAAGTTAAATCAACTAATAAACCTAAAAAACTTAGTTATAAACTACAACGTGAATTAGAGTTATTACCACAGCATATTGCCGACCTAGAAAATAAGATCGAAAAAATTCAACAACAAATGGCGCAAACTGATTTCTACCAACAGGCACAAGACTTGGTTGCCAAAACCGGTTCAGAACTCAACACCTTACAAGAAGAGTTAGATCAAGCTTTCATGCGCTGGGAAGAGTTAGAGTCATCGGTATAAATTAAATACGTCGTATAAATTCCTAACTGAATAACTAAGATTTTTAGAGTAAAATTAACTAATGCAACCAATTGTCTCTATAAAGCAAGTCTCTAAAATTTATGGGGATAATTTTACTGCGCTTAAAGATGTTGATTTAGAAATCGCGCAGGGTGAAATTCTCGCTCTTCTAGGTCCAAATGGCGCGGGTAAAACGACACTTATTTCTGCGATTACCGGAATTATTTCGATTAGCTCAGGCACTATCCTAGTCGATGGACATGATAACGTTAAGCAATACCGAGAAGCTCGTAAGTTAATCGGTCTTGTACCACAGGAACTTACTCTCGGTGCATTTGAGACAGTTTGGAATACAGTTACCTTTAGCCGCGGTTTATTCGGCGCTAAAAAAAATAATGCTTACCTAGAACAACTACTTAAAGATCTATCACTTTGGGATAAAAAAGATAGTCAATTACGCATGCTTTCGGGGGGCATGAAACGTCGCGTATTGATTGCGAAAGCACTCTCTCATGAACCACGTATTTTATTCTTAGATGAGCCTACTGCTGGGGTCGATGTTGATTTACGTAAAGACATGTGGCGACTAATCGATAAATTAAGACAGACAGGTGTCACAATCATTCTAACCACACACTATATCGAAGAGGCGGAAGAAATTGCCGACCGCATTGGCATCATCAGTGATGGGGAAATTTTATTAGTAGAAGATAAAACTGCTTTAATGCATAAGCTTGGCAAGAAACAATTAATTATTGAATTCAAAGAACCTATCTTTAAACTACCGAGCTCTTTAAGCGATTTTGAAACTTTATTGTCAGAGGATGGTTTAGTGTTAACTTATACTTACGATACAGCTGCCGATGGTACTGGTATCACTAGCTTACTTAAAACTCTCAATAAAGAAGGCTTAAACTTAAAAGATATTAAAACCACGCAGAGTTCACTAGAAGATATTTTTGTCGATTTAATCCATCAGCCTAAAGCCGTTTCCAGCGGAACTCACAAGTAAGCTAACTATGAATTTTAATGCTATCAAAGTTATTTACATTGCAGAGATGATGCGCGCATGGAAAACGTTATTCCAAACTCTTGCCTCACCAGTTATATCTACCTCTCTTTATTTTATCGTCTTTGGAAGTGCAATCGGTTCACGTATTCAATCTATTGAGGATGTAAGTTACGGATTATTTATTGTCCCTGGCTTAACTATGTTGACCTTGCTAACACAAAGTATTTCCAATGCATCCTTTGGAATCTATTTTCCAAAATTCACCGGCACTATTTACGAGGTACTTTCAGCGCCTCTTTCATTTTATGAAGCATTGATTGGCTATGTTGGCGCGGCAGCGAGTAAATCATTCATTATCGGTGTAATAATTCTTGTAACCGCTAATTTCTTTGTCGATTTACAAATTCAACATCCAATTTGGATGTTGAGCTTTTTAATCCTGACGTGCATTACCTTCAGTTTATTTGGTTTTATTATCGGTTTATGGGCTGACAGTTTTGAAAAACTACAAGTTATCCCTATTTTAGTTATCACACCACTCGTGTTCCTAGGCGGTAGCTTCTACTCCATCAACATGTTACCGCCATTCTGGCAGACAGTAACTTTGTTTAACCCCGTAGTCTATTTGGTCAGTGGTTTCCGCTGGAGCTTCTTTGAAGTCGCTGATGTAAATGTTTGGGTTAGCCTAAGTATGATTTTAGTATTTTTGGCGGCATGCATCCTAACAGTATCTTGGATGTTTAAGACAGGCTATAAATTAAAGGACTAGCCATTTATTCATTATGGGTAATTTACTCGAAGTCTTTTGGCGCTTTTTATGTCTAGGCTGTGTTAGCTTTGGTGGCCCTGCAGCACACATAGGCTACTTTCATACTAGTTTTGTACAAAAATATAAATGGATTGATGAACATTCTTACGCACGTCTAGTCGCTCTAAGTCAATTTTTACCAGGTCCTGGTTCTAGTCAAATCGGTTTTGCATTAGGGGTACGTCAAGCAGGTTTATTAGGTGGTTGCGCTGCCTTTATTGGTTTTACATTACCGTCTTTTATCCTTCTTTACTTAGTGGCCACCTTACAAACTGATTTATCCTCTTATTTACTAAATAGCGTAATAGACGGTTTAAAACTACTTGCTGTAGTCGTGGTTGCCGATGCTTGTTACAAAATGTATTCGACGTTTTGCACCAACAAATTATTAATAGGACTTGCCATCACTGCAAGCGCTATTACTTTAGCTATACCGAGTTTATGGTCACAAATTGCTGTGTTAATTTTCGGCGCTACAGTTACCATCCTTTACAAACCAAAAGACCTTCCGCGAAAAATATCTAAAACTAAGTCAAATAAACGCCCTAATCAAATAGCTTTCATTGTCTTTGCAATTTTATTTTTTGTGCCGGCTCTACTTTCAAGCAATTCGATTTATATAAAAATTTTCGCAGATTTTTACCAAGCTGGTAGCCTAGTGTTTGGCGGTGGCCATGTCGTCTTGCCGTTATTAGATCAAACTATAGGCAATAATTTAACAAGCACTCAATTTCTAACTGGCTATGCTAGCGCTCAAGCTGTGCCAGGCCCTATGTTCTCACTCGCAGCATACTTAGGAGCAATACTCTCTCCAACATCATCTTTACATGGTGCATTAATTGCAACAATTGCAATATTTCTTCCCGGTTTTTTATTAATACTATGGTTGCAAGATGCATGGGAGTCACTTGTAAACAAGCCAAATGTAGCGGCCTGTGCTGCTGGCATCAATGCAACAGTAGTAGGCTTGTTGGTTGCAGCTTTATATCAACCGGTATTCACTAACGCAATAAATAGTTTAATCGACGTTGGACTAGTAATCGTCGGCTTATTTTTACTTAACGTTATACGTTTACCGATACTCACATTAGTATTCGGCTATATAGCTATTGGAATATTAAAAACATTAGTATTTTCAGGTTCTATTTGAAAATATCATTCTTGCATTATATTTTTATACGTTTATCCACACACAAAAAAGCCTGCAAGTTGCAGGCTTTTTTGTGTGTGGATAATTAGAAGATAGCTAACTTATGCTGCATCCTCTTCTTCAAATTCATCATCATCGTCTTCAAAAAGAGCCGCATGCGCCTCTAAATCGAAGTCTACAAGTTGAATATAAGCCATTGGCGCATTATCACCAGCACGGTTGCCGCATTTAAGTATGCGTGTATAACCGCCTGGGCGATCTTTCATACGCTCACCGATTTCATCAAACAATTTAGCAACAATGTCACGATCACGTAGCTTAGAAAAAGCATTACGCTTATTCGCTAACGAGGGCTCTTTAGCAAGCGTGATTAAAGGCTCAGCAAACATTCGAAGTTCTTTTGCTTTCGCCACTGTCGTTTTAATCTGTTCATGTTGGAATAGTGATACCGCCATATTACGAAACATCGCTTGACGATGACTCGAGTTACGGTTCAGCTGTCTGCCTGATTTTCTATGTCTCATGATAGAAACCTATCTCTTTAAATAACTATATTTTATGAATCAACACGTAGTGCAGCAGGCGGCCAGTTTTGCAACTGCATACCTAGCGACAAGCCACGTTGCGCTAATACGTCTTTGATCTCGGTTAATGATTTCTTACCGAGGTTTGGTGTTTTCATTAATTCAACTTCAGAACGAAGTACTAAATCACCAATATAATAAATACTCTCTGCTTTTAAACAGTTCGCTGAACGAACAGTAAGCTCTAGTTCATCAACTGGACGCAATAGAACCGGATCAACTTCTGGCTCTTTTTCTTCTAATGCAACAGCTGTAATCTCTTCAAGATTAACAAACACTTGAATCTGCTGACTCAATGCAGTTGCTGCTTTACGAATCGCATCCTCAGGATCGATAGTGCCATTTGTTTCGATATTAAGCGTCAAACGATCAAGGTCAGTACGTTGTTCAACACGTGCATCATCAACACTATATGACACTTTAAGGACAGGGCTGTACGTTGCATCAAGTTGCATCAGGCCAATTTCTTTGTCGCCCTCTAACTTACGTGCTTCAGACACTTGGTAACCACGACCGCTTTTAACCGTTAGTTCAGCGTGAAACTTAGCATCTTTAGAAAGATGTGCAATAACGTGATCTGGATTACAGATCTCAACATCTTGAACTGTTTGAATATCACCAGCAGTAACAACACCTTCACCGTCAGCGGTCAAAGTTAGCGTTACTGATTCATCAAACTCTTTTTTAATCGCCACGCCTTTAAGATTAAGAAGGATGTCTATAACATCTTCTTGCACTCCAACAATTGATGAATATTCATGTAACACACCATCAATTTTCACTTCAGTAATTGCCGAGCCTGGAATACAAGACAATAATATACGGCGCAAAGCATTTCCTAGTGTATAACCAAAACCGCGCTCTAAAGGCTCAATAACGACTTTCGAACGAACACCGTCTTCAGTTTTTACGTCTACAAAACGCGGGGTAAGTAATTGTTCAATTGTTTCTGACATCTTCTGTCTCCAGTTATTTACCGAGCTCCTCTGGCGCAACTCGGTTAAATTATTATGTTCAAAACATACTCTTTAAACTACCTGCAAGATTCTAATAACAGGTTGTAAAACGCCACTAAGGCGTCTTTCATAAAAGAGTTACTTAGAATAAAGTGCGACTACTAGTGATTCATCTATATCTGCTGAAAGCTCACTACGCTCAGGTGCCATTTTAAATACACCTTTTTTGCTACTCGCTTCAACACTTAACCAATCAGGGATACCGATCTGTTCAGCAATTTCCAAAGCCGCACCAATACGCAGTTGCTTTTTTGCTTTTTCACGAATTTCAATTTCGTCACCAGGTTTAACGTCATAAGATGGGACATTAACAATGGTGCCGTTAACTTTAATTGATTTGTGACTAACTAATTGACGAGCTTCTGCACGGGTTACCGCAAAGCCCATTCTGTATACAACATTATCAAGACGGCTTTCTAATAGTGTAAGAAGGTTCTCACCGGTAGAGCCTTTGATACGTGCTGCTTCTGCATAATACGAGCGGAATTTTTTCTCCATGATGCCGTACATGCGGCGCAATTTTTGCTTTTCACGTAGCTGTGTTCCGTAAACAGTAACACGTGGTCGACGCCCTTGAGCGCTCTGCCCAGGGACTTTGTCGATTTTACATTTTGATTCGAGTGGGCGAACTGGGCTCTTTAAGAAAAGATCCGTACCTTCGCGACGTGCCAACTTACAAGTTGGGCCGATATATCTTGCCATGTTATTTAATCTCTAGTCTATTTAATGTTGCTCTCGTATAAGTGCGACGAACACTTTTACGAACGGGTTATACGCGACGCTTCTTAGAAGGGCGACAACCATTATGAGGGATTGGAGTAACATCAGTAATTTGAGTTACTTCAAATCCACAATTATTTAATGCTCGAACTGCTGACTCACGCCCTGGGCCAGGGCCCTTAACGCGAACTTCAAGATTCTTCATACCGAACTCTTGTGCCATTTTACCGCATCGGTCTGCTGCAACTTGGGCAGCAAACGGAGTACTTTTTCGTGAACCGCGAAAGCCAGAACCACCTGCTGTTGTCCAACACAATGCATTCCCGTGTCGGTCACTAATGGTCACAATCGTGTTATTAAAAGATGCCTGGATGTGCGCAATGCCATCAACAACAAGCTTTTTTACTTTTTTCTTAGATTTGCTGGTTTTAGCCATTTCAGAATCTCTACTATAAACGAGTTATCGTTTAATCGGTTTACGCGGACCTTTACGAGTTCGCGCATTAGTTTTTGTTCGTTGACCTCGTAGTGGTAATCCACGACGATGGCGAAGACCACGGTAACAACCTAGGTCCATAAGTCTCTTGATATTCATCGAAACGTCTCGACGTAAATCACCTTCAACTTCAAATCGAGCTACTTCTTGACGAAGTTTCTCAGCTTCTGGTTCAGATAGATCTTTTACTTTTGTCGTACGTTCAATACCAGCTGCATCACAGATTGAATGTGAGCGAGTTTTACCGATACCGTAAATCGATGTTAGTGCAATATCTATATGCTTATGTGATGGTAAGTTAATACCTGCAATACGTGCCACTTAATAGCCTCCAGTTACCACGCCCTTAAAAGGCGCGTTAGAATACTGTTTAAGGTATAAGAAATCAACGGTCTAAGCGCAAATAACATACTTAATACTGTCTCTGTTTTCTTAACCAAAATTTTAAAATTAGCCTTGTCGTTGTTTATGTCGCGGTTCAGCGCTGCAAATAACCCGAACTACGCCGTTACGCCGTACAATCTTACAATTACGACAAATCTTTTTTACTGATGCTCGAACTTTCATTTTTAACCTCTAAAAGAGCTACCTCTTATCTAAACTAATAATTTGGGATCAACGACGACGTTTTTTACGACGCCCGCCTGAAGACTTGCCCGTTAAATTAGTCTTTTTCATTAAGCTTTCATATTGTTGCGACATCATGTAAGACTGAATCTGCCCCATCATATCCATGATCACAACAACAATAATTAATAACGATGTGCCGCCAAAGTAAAATGGCACATTGTAATTCACAATCAACAACTCAGGAATTAAACACACAACGGCTAAATAGAGTGCGCCAACCAAAGTTAATTTAGACACAACACCATCTATATAACGAGCTGTTTGTTGACCAGGGCGAATCCCTGGCACATATGCGCCTTGCTTCTTTAAATTTTCAGCAATTTCTTTTGGATCAAAGACTAAGGCAGTATAAAAATAAGCAAAGAAGAAAATCATGCCAACATAGACAACGGTGTAAAGCACTTCACCTGGCGCCATTAGTGTTGATACGTTACGTAAAATTCCTGCAAGACCAGTCGCTGAATCATTACCAAAGAAACCAACCAAACTCGCAGGGAAGAGAATAATACTTGATGCAAAAATAGGTGGTATCACGCCAGCCATATTCATTTTTAGCGGGAAGTAACTAGCTGGCGCTTGCATTACTTTATTGCCTTGCTGTTGACGAGCATAGTTAACAGTCAAACGACGCTGCCCTCGTTCGACAAACACAACAAATGCTGTAACTAAGATTGCCCCAACGAATAGTGCGACAACAAATAACGGTGAAAACTCACCAGTACGAGTCAACTCAATAGTTCCACCAAGTGCACTTGGAAGGCCAGCAACAATACCAGCAAAAATAATCAAAGATAGACCATTACCAATACCACGATCAGTAATTTGCTCACCGAGCCAAACCAAAAACATTGTTCCGGCAACTAGCGCACAAACACAAGTAACAGTAAAACCAACACCCGTAATCAAAGTGACTGGCGCGCCATTAACACTCTGGGTTTGTACTGCAGTAGCAATACCAAAAGCTTGGAAGATAGCTAATATTACTGCGCCATAACGTGTCCACTTAGCAATTTTGCGCCGACCCGATTCGCCTTCCGCTTTTATTTGTTTCAAGCGCGGATCAAGTGCCGTCAACATATTCATAATAATTGACGACGAAATATATGGCATAACACCTAAAGCCATAACTGACAGACGTTCTAGCGCACCACCAGAAAACATATTTAAAACATCAAGAATGGAACCACGAGTCTGTTCAAACAAAGCAGCAATAGCAACTGGATCAACACCTGGCACAGGAATATGAGTACCGATGCGATAAACGATGAACGCACCGAACACAAACCCTAGCCTTTGCCAGAGTTCAGTTAATTTTCCAGACCCTGCAAGGGCTGCTGCTTGTTCTCTTGCCATGACTTAGTCTTCTACCTTACCGCCAGCTGCTTCAATGGCTGCCTTAGCGCCTTTTGTCGCGCCTAAACCACGAACTGTCACCGCTTTAGTTAACTCACCAGACAACACAACTTTAGCTCGTTGATGACCCGCATTAATTAAACCAGCTTTACGTAAGGCGGCTAAATCAGCAACTTCACCTTCAATAAGATCTAATTCATGCAATCGAATTTCTGCCATAGTCTTTGCCATAGCAGAACGGAAACCACGTTTTGGCAAACGGCGCTGAATTGGCATTTGACCACCTTCAAAACCAATTTGCACTTTACCGCCAGTACGAGATTTTTGACCTTTGTGACCACGACCAGCTGTTTTACCAGTACCAGAACCGATACCTCGACCAACGCGCTTACGGTTAAATTTTGAACCTTCAGCAGGCTTAATAGTATTTAAACGCATATTATACTTCCTCAGTTTTAAGGAGATACGAAACCTTATTGATCATGCCACGATTTTGAGGAGTATCAATTACCTCAACCGTATGATGCATGCGACGTAAGCCCAAACCTTTAACACAAGCCATATGCTTTGGCGCACGGCCAAACATACTTTTGATTAAAGTGACTTTAATTTTCTTTTCGTTAGCCATTTGTCTATACCGAAATTTCTAATTCTTAAAATAAGTTAGTCTGCTTTTGAAACTGCTGCTAAATAATATCGCTAACAGATTTGCCACGCTTAGCCGCGACCGACTCAGGACTGTGAATAGATCGCAGACCTTTGATCGTGGCACGCACAACATTTACTGGATTGGTTGAACCAATACATTTTGCTAAAACATCTTTCACACCAGCTGCTTCAAATACCGCACGCATAGTACCACCAGCAATAATACCTGTACCTTCAGATGCCGGACGCATAACAACCGTTGAACCTGCATGCGTTGCTACTACTGGGTATTGCAAAGTGCCATCAACAATATGAATTTTTTTCATCTCTCGACGACCAGCTTCCATCGCTTTAGAAACCGCTAATGGAACTTCTTTCGACTTACCACGGCCAATGCCGATGCTGCCTTTGCCATCACCAACAACAGTGAGAGCTGAAAAGCCGAAAATTCGACCCCCTTTAACAACTTTAGCAACACGTCGTACGTTGATTAATTGCTCAAGGCTTTCATCAACCGGCTCACGATCGTTACGATTATTTCTTTTTGGACCAGCCATTACTTATCTCCAGTGCCTAATTAGCTTTATACAGTTTAAAGTTTAAGACCCGCTTCACGAGCGGCTTCGGCTAATGCTTTTACTCGACCGTGGTAACGAAACCCTGATCGATCAAAAGCAACTTGTTCTACACCCGCTTTTTTAGCCAGCTCAGCAATACGTTTACCAACTGCAGATGCCGCATCACAGTTACTCGTATTTTTTAATTCTTTTTTTAATTCCGCTTCTAAAGTAGAAGCGCTCGCTAATACTTTACCGCCAGTCTCATCAATCACTTGCGCATAAATATGCTGTGATGTGCGATGTACAGTCAGGCGATTTGCGCCTTGACGACTAATTTTTGCTCGCAACTTTCTAGCGCGGCGTAAACGGGCATCTTTTTTTGATTGTTTCATAGTAATAAACCTTTATATCAACCTTACTGCTTATTTCTTCTTAGCTTGTTTGCGAGCAACATATTCATCTACATAACGAACACCTTTACCCTTGTATGGCTCAGGCTTACGGTATGCGCGAATCTCAGCAGCAACTTGTCCTACTTTTTGCTTATCGATACCAGACACAGTTATTTCAGTATTACTAGGTGTTTCAACCTTAATACCTGCTGGCACTTCATAAACAACTGGGTGCGAAAAACCCAAAGTTAAATTGAGTTTTTGGCCTTGAGCTTGTGCACGATAACCAACTCCGACAATTGCCAATTTTTTCTCAAAACCTGAAGTAACGCCAGTAACCATGTTATTCAATAAGGCACGTGTAGTACCTGCTATGGCCGTAGCGCTTTTGCTCGACTCATTAGTAGTCACTTTAAGTTGCGCCTCTTCTTGATTTACCGACACAGACTCATGAGTATTCCACTCAAGCTCACCTTTGGAGCCTTTAACCTTAATCGAACTACCACTCAATGTGACTTCTACGCCACTAGGTAAATCAACAGGTGCATTTGCAATTCTAGACATTTTCTTTTCTCTTAATGCAGCACTATTTATTAGCGCTTACTTAATTTTAATAATCGTTAACCAATAAATTTCTATAGTTAGCTCACTTATAACTTATGTAACACTACAAAGGACTTCGCCACCAACACCTGCAGTACGAGCCGCTCGGTCAGTCATAATACCTTTGCTAGTTGAGATGATTGCAATCCCAAGTCCACCATTAATTTTTGGTAGTTCTTCAGCGCTTTTATAAACACGTAAACCTGGTTTACTCACTCGCTGAATTCTTTCTATTACCGGCTCACCTTCATAGTATTTCAACTTGATGGTCAACTTAGGCTTACCGTCTTGCTCAGACGTTTCGAAGCCTTCTATATAACCTTCATCTTGTAACACCTTTGTAATCGCTGCTTTCACTTTTGAACCTGGAAGGGTCAATGAAATTTTCTCAGCATGGTGCGCGTTGCGAATTTGCGTAAGTAAATCCGAGATTGGATCTGTCATCATAATGCTGTACCGTTATCTATATCTGTTGGTCTGAATATTGTTGTCTTATGGTCGCTAATGCTACCAACTTGACTTAACAACACCCGGCGCCTGGCCTTTCAAAATAATTTCACGTAATTTGTTACGACTGAGGCCAAACTTACGGTAATAACCGTGTGGACGACCTGTCAATGCGCAACGATTGCGTTGGCGTGATTTACCAGAATCACGAGGTAGTTTTTGCAATGCAATCATTGCTTCCCATTTCTCGTCGTATTCTGTTTCAGGGTTACTGATTACTGCTTTCAGTTCCGCACGTCTTGCAGCAAAACGGTTATTTAATTTAACGCGTTTAACTTCACGAGCTACCATTGATTTTTTAGCCATGCTTAAGTCTCTCTACTTTGTTCTAAGAGGGAAATTAAAACCGCGCAACAATGCTTCGGCTTCTTCATTCGTTTTTGCGCTAGTGGTGATAGTAACGTCCATACCACGTAGTGCATCTACTTTGTCATACTCAATTTCTGGGAATACAATTTGTTCTTTTAAACCGAAAGTATAGTTACCACGGCCATCAAATGATTTAGCATTCAAACCACGAAAGTCACGAATTCGTGGAATCGCAATTGAAATTAATCGATCTAAAAAATCGTACATCCGATCGCGACGCAAGTTTACTTTTGCGCCAATCGGCCAACCATCACGAATCTTAAAACCCGCAACAGATTTACGTGCTAAACAAACCACTGGTTTTTGACCAGTTATAGCAACCAAATCTGCAACCGCGCTTTCAACGATTTTCTTGTTACCAACCGCTTCGCCCAGTCCCATATTAATGCTGATTTTGGTGATACGAGGTATCTCCATTGCACTTTTGAAATTGAATTTTTCTTGCAATTGAGGAACTACATTTTTTACGTAATGTTCTTGCAATCTACTCATTATTCTTTACCTAATTCTTTTAAATGTATTCTAGTTTTTGAATAGTCTTAACTATCTAAACGTGATCCGTCAGACTTGAATACACGATGTTTGTCTTTACCAACACCTTCAACACGAACCCTGTCAGCTTTGTTAGTGACTGGGTTTAGTAATGAAATATTCGATAACTGGATAGGCGCTTCTTTTTGCAAAATACCACCAGTCACTCCCGTAGTTGGGTTTGGCTTAGTATGTTTTTTTACTAAATTAATATCGTTTACCAATGCACGCCCGTCATCTAATATTTGTAAAACCTCACCAGTTTTACCTTTATCGCGGCCCGTTATTACGATTATTTGATCGCCTTTCTTAATCTTGTTCACAGTCTTGAACCTATCGTTCTAATTAATTTAATCGCTCTATAACACTTCAGGTGCTAGAGAAATTATTTTCATAAAGTTATCACCACGTAACTCACGAGTTACTGGCCCGAAAATACGAGTGCCAAGCGGTTGGCGTGACGCATTCAAAATAACTGCAGCGTTCTTATCAAAACGAATCACTGAACCATCAGGGCGCCGTACACCTTTACGAGTTCGGACAATAACTGCATCATAAACAGCGCCCTTTTTTACTCGAGAATTAGGTAGCGCTTCTCTTACACTTACCTTAATAACGTCACCAATACCTGCGTAGCGTCGCTTAGAGCCGCCCAATACTTTGATACACATAACTTTACGTGCACCACTGTTATCGGCTACTTCTAAAATACTTTGCATTTGAATCATGGCTTTACTCCAATTCTATTCAGTGCTTTACATTCAACATTAATCAGTTACTAAATCAGCAGACATCAAACGATGACAGCTTTTTCAACAACTTTGACTAAACGCCAAGATTTGCTCTTAGATAAAGGACGACACTCTTCAATTACAACTGTGTCACCTTCACCACATTCATTAGCTTCATCATGCGCTAAGAATTTAGTCGATTTGCGAATAAATTTTCCGTACAAAGGGTGTTTTACGCGGCGTTCAACCATCACTGAGATAGTTTTTTCTGCCTTGTTACTTACAACCTTGCCTTCGACGGTACGTGCAGTGTTCTCTGTCATTTCTTTTCTCTACTTTACTCTTCGGATTAAGCCGACTTTTGCTTTTCGCTTACAGCTTGTTCATTAAGAATGGTCTTAATCCGCGCAACGTCTCGACGGATTTTTTTAAATCTCGCAGTATCGCCCAATTGGCCAGTACCACGCTTCATGCGTAAATTAAATTCTTCTTTACGCAATGCGACTAATTCATCTTTTAATTCGATTGCTGATTTGTCACGCAATTCAGCTGCTCTTGATTGACTAGCCATGATACTTAACCTACTTGACGCTTAACGATTTTACATTTGAATGGGAGTTTCGCAGCTGCTAACGTAAACGCTTCATTTGCTAACTCTTCAGTAACACCTTGCAACTCATACAACATTTGCCCAGGCTTTACTTCCATCACCCAATACTCAGGATTACCTTTACCTTTACCCATTCGAACTTCGAGTGGTTTTTTCGAAATCGGCTTATCCGGAAATACTCGAATCCATACTCGACCACCCCTTTTAATGTGGCGGGTAATAGTTCGACGTGCTGCTTCAATTTGACGCGAAGTCATACGACCACGTGACATTGACTGCAGACCATATTCACCGAAGCTCACTTTGTTACCAGTATGAGCTAATCCGCGATTACGCCCTTTGTGCGCTTTGCGGAATTTGGTACGTTTTGGTAATAACATTTTCTTCTAACCTCTGTCTTTGTTTGCTCTAAGACGCAGTATTATCTAATTTGTTGCTGGTGCAGCTTCAGCAGCACTGTCTTCTTCAACAACTGTTTTAATTTCTTGAAAAACTTCGCCTTTAAAAATCCAAACTTTGACACCAATAATGCCGTAAGTTGTAAGCGCTTCACTAGTTGCATAATCAATATCTGCACGCAAAGTATGTAGCGGCACTCGGCCTTCACGATACCATTCAGAACGTGCGATCTCAGCACCATTCAAACGACCTGAAATCATTACCTTTACACCTTGTGCGCCAGCTCGCATCGCTGAAGTTACCGCACGCTTCATAGCACGACGAAACATCACACGTTTTTCTAGTTGTTGACAAATACCTTCAGCAACTAATTGCGAATCAACTTCAGGTTTGCGAACCTCTTCAACTGATACTTGTGTCGGTAGACCTGTCATTGCAGCAATTTCTTTACGCATGCGATCAATGTCTTCACCTTTCTTACCAATCACGATACCTGGGCGCGCAGTATGTATAACAACGTTAATATTTTGTGCAGGGCGCTCAACAGTTATGCTACTAACCGCAGCATTCTTTAATTTCTTTTCAAGATACTCACGGATCTTCAGATCTTCGATCAAATTCTTTGAGTAATCAGTTTTTTCAGCGTACCACTTAGCATTGAACTCTTTAACAATGCCCAAACGCATACCGTTAGGATTTACTTTTTGACCCATTATTGGCCTCCCGTCAATGAATCACTTACCGTAACGGTAATATGACTCGAACGTTTTAAAATTCCTGCACCACGACCTTTTGCACGAGGTCGCATACGCTTCATAGTTGGACCTTCATCGACAAAACATTTAGAAACAAATAATTCATCGATATCAGCACTTTCATTATGCTCAGCATTGGCAATCGCTGACTCCAGCGTTTTCAATACCAAGTTTGAAGCTTTTGTTTCACCAAAAGTCAAAATTTCAATCGCACTGGCAACAGATTTACCACGAATTTGATCTACCGCGAGTCTCGCCTTTTGTGGCGAAATTCGAATATTTTTAGCAGTCGCTTTAACTTGCATTTCTCTAGTTCCTATTCTTTACTAATTGAGCTCGCGCTTAGCGGCCTTTCTTGTCTGCAATATGGCCTTTATAAGTTCGCGTAGGTGAAAATTCACCCAACTTATGACCAACCATATTTTCAGTAATCAATACTGGTACGTGTTGACGACCATTATGAACCGCAATCGTTAGCCCAACGAACTCAGGCATAACCATGCTACGACGAGACCAAGTTTTGATCGGCTTGCGATCATTATTCGCTGCCGCTTTCTCAACTTTTGCCCACAAATGATGATCAACAAATGGACCTTTTTTAATTGAACGTGCCATATTTTTATTCTCTTAAAGAGTTCTCTAGAACCTATTTCTTACGACGACGAATAATCATCGAATCACTACGTTTATTATGTCGAGTACGGTAACCTTTAGTTGGAACACCGGTTGGCGACACTGGGTGACGACCACCTGATGTACGACCTTCACCACCACCATGCGGGTGATCAACTGGGTTCATAGCAACACCACGAACCGTTGGTCGAATACCACGCCAGCGTTTTGCACCAGCTTTACCTAATTTACGCAAAGAGTGTTCAGAGTTGCCAACTTCACCTAAAGTAGCGCGGCAATCTAAAAGAACTTTACGCATCTCACCAGAACGCAATCGTAATTGCGCATAGCCACCTTCGCGACCAACATATTGAATTGATGTACCCGCTGAACGAGCCAACTGACCGCCTTTTTCAGGCTTCAACTCAACATTATGAATAACCGAACCAACTGGAATATTGCGCAATGGCAAAGTATTGCCAACAGCAATTGGCGCATCCAAACCTGAAATCACGCTATCACCAGCTTTTAAACCTTTTGCAGCAATGATATAGCGGCGTTCACCGTCGGCATAACAAATTAACGCCAAGTGCGCGCTACGGTTTGGATCATATTCCAAACGCTCTACTGTTGCTGGAATCGCATCTTTATTACGACGAAAATCAACAACACGATACTTACGCTTGTGACCACCACCACGATGACGAACTGTTATTCGGCCCGCGTTATTACGGCCACTAATTGCACGTTTTGACTCAAGTAATGGTTTGTAACCATCCCCTTTATGCAAATCATGACTTACTACACGAACCGTGCCACGACGACCAGGTGAAGTAGGTTTTAGTTTTACCAATGCCATATCTATTACCTAATTAATTTCTTTAACCTTGGAATTCAGCGAAATCGATATCACTGCCTTCTTTAAGGCGAATATATGCTTTCTTACGATCACTACGTTTGCCCATAGTGCGGCCGAAGCGCTTATTTTTACCTTTTACATTGAGAATTTTTACCGACTCAACTTCAACTTCAAATGCTTTTTCAATCGCCGCTTTAACATCATGACGATTAGCGCTAGGCAATACATGAAATACTACTTGACCACCTTGTTCAGCAGCACGAGTACTTTTTTCAGTTACAACCGGCGCCAACAACACTTGAAACAACTTGTCTTCAGCTAAGTTAGAACCAGCAGAAAATTTTGATGTGTCACTCATGCTAGTTTCTCCTCAATCTGTTTAATTGCAGCAGACGTCATTAAAACTTTGTCAAAACCAATCAAACTAACTGGATTAATTTCTTGCGCGTCCATTACTCCAACGTGGTAAAGGTTACGCGATGCCAAAGCTAAATTATCATCAAGCTCATGCGTTACAACTAAGACATCTTCTAATTGCATGTCTTTCATTTGCGCTAATAATTGTTTTGTCTTTGGCTCTTTAACAGAAAATTCTTCCGCTACAATCAAGCGCTCTTGACGCACCAATTCAGACAAAATTGAGCGCAGCGCTGTACGATAAGCTTTACGATTCATCTTTTGTGAAAAGTCTTGCGTCGTTGCAGGAAAAGTCTTACCACCACCACGCCAAATTGGACTTCTTGACGTACCAGCACGCGCTCGGCCAGTACCTTTTTGACGCCACGGTTTAGCGCCACCACCAGATACCGCAGAACGATTCTTTTGGCCACGCGTGCCTTGACGAGCACCCGCTTGATAAGCAACAACTGCTTGGTGAATAAGAGCTTCGTTATAGTCTGCTGCAAAAACATCATCAGACACTTTTAACGCAGAGCCTTTGTGTACATTGAGTTCCATTATTCAGCTCCTATTTCTTAGCCTTAACAGAAGGTTTGATCACAACGCTACCGCCCTTCGAACCAGGGATAGAACCTTTAACCAAGATCACATTGCGGTCAGTATCAACACGAACCACTTCAAGACCTTGTTGCGTACGCTTACGCGCACCCATGTGACCGCCCATTTTTTTACCTTTAAATACTTTACCTGGATCTTGACACTGACCAGTAGCACCCAAAGAACGATGCGATATAGAAACACCGTGCGTGGCACGTAAACCACCAAAGCCCCAGCGTTTAATACCACCAGCAAAACCTTTACCGATTGTCACGCCCTGCACATCAACCTTTTGACCAGCTTCAAACAAGTTAACCGGTATTTCAGAACCGACTTGTAAACCTGTTACTGGCTCAGCCGTTGAAGTCTCAGCCCCATCTGCCGCTTCTTCACCTTCAGCTGGTTCAGCGACCTGCTCAGCAGGCAATGTTACAGACTCAGCTGCAACACGAAACTCAGCTAAACGTGTGCCTGGTACAACATTTGCTTTCGCATAGTGTCCCGCCAACGCTTTGTTAACTCGATTAGCTTTACGCTCACCTGAAGCAACCTGTACAGCTTCATAGCCGTCAGTCGCAATGGTTTTTACTTGCGTGACTCGGTTTGGCGCAACTTGCACCACCGTAACAGGCACTGAACGACCGTCTTCTTGAAAGACGCGCGTCATACCCATTTTTTGTCCAATTATTCCAAGTGACATTTTCTTATCTCTTGTTAGTAGTAATTAATAAGGTTTAGTTAAACCTTAATCTCAACATCAACACCAGCAGCCAAATCAAGACGCATCAAAGCATCTACTGTTTTGTCTGTTGGCTCGACGATATCAACAATTCGCTTGTGCGTGCGCACTTCAAATTGATCACGTGCTTTTTTGTTGACGTGCGGAGAGCGCAATAACGTCAAACGTTCAATACGCGTTGGCAACGGGATTGGACCACATACCATCGCACCAGTGCGCTTAGCAGTTTCAACAATCTCTTGTGCCGAACGGTCAATCATTCTGTGATCAAACGCTTTAAGTCGAATACGAATTTTTTGATTCTCGACGCTCATAGTTAACCTATAACCTAATTAAAATATTTCTTAATACTTCTAAAATTAACTAGTGCGGTAGATTTTGTCTTGAATCGAGGCGCGGATAATTTTAAAAAACGGA
>CAZFEM010000005.1:0-44524 GCA_964517515.1 uncultured Gammaproteobacteria bacterium
AGTAGTTTGCGAAAAATTAAATATGTCAGCTCGCGCCTATCATCGTGTTTTAAAACTATCACGGACCATAGCTGATATGGCTAATGATGAACATATTACAAAAACACATTTATCCGAAGCTATTGCTTATCGTAGTCTTGATCGTCGGTGAATCTAAATAAAATGGATGACTTACAGTTCTTTAACTAATGCTAATACTTCATCAACGTGTTCTTTAACTTTCACTTTACGAATTTCATGGCGTAACTTACCTTTGTCGTCAAAAATAAACGTGCTGCGTTCGATGCCCATGTATTTTCGGCCATACATGTTTTTTTCTTTAATTACGTCAAAAGCATTACAAAGTTCTTCTTCTGGATCGGAAATTAAGTCGAAGGGGAACTCGTGTTTATTAATAAAGTTTTGGTGCGAGCGGATACTTTCGCGTGACACGCCAAAAATTTCGGTGTTGAGATTTTTAAATTTTTTATAGGCGTCGCGGAAGTTCTGTCCTTGCGTTGTGCAACCTGGTGTATTGTCTTTTGGGTAGAAATAAATAATTACATTTTTACCTTTTAGGCTACGTAATTTCAGTGTTTCGTTTTGAGTGGTTGCAACGGTAAGAGCCGGAATAGAGTTGCCAATTTTAACGCTCATAATTTTTCTCTTTATTTTGTTAGTTTTATTAGTCAATGATAGGCCAGTCGGCGTTTTGCGCATGTGCACGTAGTTTATTATCAGGAGTTACTACAACAGGGTTATCAACTATCTCGAGTAATGGTAAATCATTTATCGAATCGCTATAAAAATAACTACCTTCGAGTTGTTGTTCTTGTGTTGTTAACCATTCGGTTAAGCGTGTGACTTTACCAGTTTGAAAGCAAGGAGTGCCTGTGACTTCACCTGTATATTTATTATTAAGTAGTTCTGCTTGTGTTGCTATTAATATCTCTACTTCTAATAGGTCGGCTATTGGGCGAGTAATAAAATCGTTAGTTGCGGTAATAATAACAAGCTGATCATTATTGTCACGATGTGTTTGAAGTAGCTCTGGCTTGCCCGATTGAATCATCGGTTTAATAATTGTTTCGATGAAATCGGCGCGCCACTCGAATAGTTGTTCTAGCGGAAATTGACTAAGCACTTGTAATTGAAAGCTTAAAAATTCGTCGATATCTAGTGTGCCATTTTGATACTGAAGATAGAACTCATCTTGTTTTTTTTCGTGTAAGATCTTATCAACTATGCCGATTTCGGTTAAATAAATCCCCCATGCATGGTCGCTGTCACCATTTAATAAAGTATTGTCTAAATCGAATAATGCTAAGGCCAAAATTATCTCCTGATTTTATTAATTGTGGAAAAATAAACAATTGGTGAAGTTAATTAAACTCTTGATGAAAATTTGATTATAATGGTTTAAACATAATGAGTCCTTAATTGTAGAATTCGTTTTCGATATTCAAATACATGAAAAGCTTTGAACCAATTTTTGCAAACGATGGATACCGTCCAAATGTTGGTATTATTATCTGCAATCAAGAGGGGCAGGTCTTTTGGGCTCGACGGATTAAACATGATGGGTGGCAGTTTCCTCAAGGCGGAGTTAGTCGCAATGAATCTCTTATGGATGCCATGTATCGTGAATTAAGAGAAGAAACTGGTTTACAACAAGGTCAAGTGAGAATGGTCGCTCATACCAAGGATTGGTTGCATTATGATTTGCCTAATCGTTACTTACGAAAAAGTAACCGCTCTAAAAATTCTAAGCACTCAAAATTTAAGGGGCAGAAACAAGTTTGGTTTTTATTAGAGTTATTAGAAGATGATTCTGTAGTGAATTTAAAAACAGGTATTGTTAGCCCTGAGTTTGATAGTTGGCGCTGGGTTGAAACAGGTGTTGCCTTGGATAATATTGTCGATTTTAAACGTTCTGTTTATCAACAAGCATTATCTGAACTTAGCGAATATTTACCCAAATAAAAATTATTGCGATGGTTAATAAATTCAAATCTTTGTTGTTTTTGCTCTTTTTTATTCTTTATGTGAGTGTCAGTACTAATCTGTCGTATGCTCAGCAAGAGAGTAATCGCCTGTCAAAAGAGGAAGTTGCCAAGGCAATTACCGATAGTGCTAAAAAAAATGAATTTCCAAACAAGCTGTTATTTCAATCGCAAAGCGGGCAACAGCATATTGGTCATGTTGAGTATACTTTTGATCGCAGTATGCATGGAGATATGGCTGAGGTTTACTTGCGTTATAAACCAGACTACGCCTGCTTTGTTGCGATTGATGTAGAAACTGGTGCCATTTTGAATTTAACTAGCTTTATAAAATCGGGTGAGGAATGGGATAATTTAGTAATGCGTTCAGATTATCCTGCTGCTTCTGTATTTAAAATGATTACTGCTGCTGCGGGTATTGATTTAGGCAAAATTGATACGACTACTGTCATTCCTTATAACGGCAAATCAACAACGCTTTATAAAAATCAAGTTCTTGATCATCAAGATAACCAATGGACACGCCGGCCGACCTTGAAAGAGTCTTTTGCTAAGTCGGTGAATCCAGTATTTGCACAACTAGGGGTATATCACCTTGGAGCTGAAAACTTATTAAATTATGCACAACGATTTGGCTTTGACGCTCCTATGGAAACTGATTTTGAGCTTCCGCAAAGCCAAGTTAATCTTGATCTGAGTGTTGATTGGGCACGTGCTGAAGCGGCTTCTGGTTACACGCGAGAAATTAAGCTTAGCCCAATTCATGCTGCGCAGATGGCTGCGACCATAGCGAATGACGGTCAAAAAGTTGTGCCTTATATGATTGAATCAATCAGCGCTGATGATGGCCAGCTGTTATATCGGGCTGAACAGCCGCAACTGCAAGAACAAATTATTAGTGCGGCGACTGCTGAACAAATGCGTACCTTGATGACAGAAACAACAAAGAGTGGCTCAGCGAGTTCTTCGTTTTCTGATATAAGTCGCTATAAAGTTTATAAAGATATGGAAATTGGTGGTAAGACTGGTTCGCTGACTGGTCTTTCACCTAAAGGTCGTCACGATTGGTTTGTTGGTTTTGCAGAAAAGAATGGTAGAAAAATTGCTTATGCATCGCTAATCGTGAATGTAGACAAATGGTATGTACGCAGCGCTTATGTCGCTCGTCAATTTATCTATCATTACTTTTCAAACATTGAAAGTCAGCAAGAACAACTTGCTCAGTCAGCAGAGCCTGTACTTGAAGCAAGATAAATACTTATTTAGTAAAACCTTTTATTTTATTTATTAAGTTAGTTGTTGAGCGATCATACTTAAATGCCAGTGAGTGAACCTCGCCGCCATTTTGAATAACTTCCTTAGCACCAATAATCTCGGCAACTGGCCAGTCACCACCTTTTACAAGGTGATGTGGCAGAGTTTTTTTGATCAGTTCGAGAGGTGTGTCGTCACTAAAGCTGACCACCATATCTACGCAGGCGAGGCTTGCTAATATTGCCATGCGGTCATCTAGGGTATTAATAGGGCGATCATCACCTTTGTTCTGTCGTTTAACTGACTCGTCTGTATTAACACCAACAATCAGGCTAGCGCCTAGATTACGCGCTTCTTCAAGGTAGGTGCTGTGACCACGGTGTAAAATATCAAAGCAACCATTGGTGAAGACTATTGGCCGAGGTAATGCTGATAAAGAATTAGCAAATTGATCAGAACTTAAATCAGAAATGATTTTATTTTGGGTATTCAAGGTTTGGGTATATTCAAAGCTTGGTGTAAGCAAAAAAGTATATTGCTATTGTATTAAGATTCAACAAATTCAAATACTTTAACAACACGAGCTACACCACGAATTCCGCGTGCTATTTCGGTCGCCTGATCAGCTTCTTCGGTAGTCACAATACCCATTAAGTAGACAGTGCCGCGAGTAGTGATAACTTTGATACGATTAGCTCTTAGCCCAGTTCTCAAGACTAGTGAACTTTTTACTTTTGATGTAATCCATACATCATTAGTACGTGCGAGTAGGGCTGTTTTACCGGTGATAGTCGTTTCGTCTACTAGCTGACGAACACCTTGGATTGAGCTCATATAAGAAATAATTTCTGGCTTTACTTGTTCGTCATCAATTTCGCCAGTGAGTAATAGAATTCCATTCCAAGAGTCTGGTTTAACATGTGCAGATGCTCGAATTTCAGGTTTGGATAATAAAAAACTTGTTGCGTTTAATTCGATACTTGAGTCATCAATATATTCACCAGCAGTGCGACGATCATGCAAGATGTCAATAGTTGTGACAGCGACAACAGCTAGTGCGATTGTGGTGCAGGCGGAAATTGAAGAAGCAATGAAGGCAATTATGATTAGTCTGCTAAAAAAACGATAACCCTTTTGTGCTTGTATTTTAATAGTATTCATAATGTCTCTTTTTTATTCTCTATTCTGTAGTCGGTTTATCAAGAGTTGATTAATCAAGAATATAGCTATCAATTAAATCACAAAGGCAATGAATGATAAGTCCATGAACTTCTTGGATTCGAGCCGTGACATCACCATTGACGATAATATCAAGATCGCTCGATTTAAGCTTATTACTTAACTTGCCACCGTTCTTACCATTAAGTGCAATACAATTAATGGATTTTTCATGGGCAGCAGCAACGCCTTGAATAATATTTGCCGAGTTGCCTGATGTTGTGATCACCATTAATAAGTCGTTTTTGCTCGCTAATGCTTTTATCTGTTTAGCAAAGACCTCATTGAAATCGTAATCATTACCAATTGCTGTCAAAGTTGCCGCATCAGTGGTTAGTGCGATACCTGGTAATTCGCGACGTTCTCGATGATAGCGATTGAGTAATTCTGCAGAAAGATGTTGAGCATCTGCAGAGGAGCCACCATTACCACAAATCATTAATTTGCCACCTTGCTCAAAACAGGCATAGATTTTTTCGGCTGCTTGTTGAATTAAAGGCTCGAGACTAAGATTGTTTGAAATGCTTGCTGCACTTGCTTGGAAATGTTGCTGAATGAGACTGTTATTGGGCATGATTGTTTATTGATAATTTATTTGTTATCGCAAATTAAAACGCATTTTGTATCCAGTCCATCTGAGGCTTTCTCAGATCGCCGTTAATGCAAAGTATATCAAAACGACACGGCGTATCGACTTTTTTGTGATGGTTTAAATAGTGTTCGGCACTATTGCGTAATTTTTGTTGTTTACGTTGATCAATACTTGCTAGAGCGCCACCAAATTGCATCGATTTACGATAGCGGACTTCAACAAAAACTAAATAATCAGAGTCCTGCATAACGATATCTATTTCGCCATACCGACAAGAATAGTTTTTTTGAATTAACTTTAATCCTTGTTTTTTAAGGAAGTTGAGTGCCAGTTTTTCGGCTCGACTCCCTAGTATCCCAGTTAGAATCATCGTAGCTGTTGGAACCGTTTTGAGTTGGTTGTGAGCTGCCAGTTGAACGTTGGTTTGGCGTCCTTGATATTGCTTGTCTTAGTACTGGTAGCTCGGTACTTGTTTCTGCTAAGCCATTTTTAAATTCAGCCCAAACGGGTTGAAAAACAATTTCACCTGATGGTTCAATGTGTAACGCCCCCATTTTACCGTTAATCGCGGTACTGCTATTGTTGCGCATTGCTCGATAGTTAGCAGCAACTTGATAAGCGTCGCCTCCCATAGCGAATAACAGATTTAGTTGCCCAGCATAGGGCGATATTTCAGTAGATTGAAGCACCCATGGAATAACTGGGAAACGCGTTTCTTCTAAATCAAGGTTATTCGTCTTATCTTGAATGCCGTTAAAAACACTTGATGCAGAATAAACTGGAACCGTATTTGACCTGAAGAAATTAATTTGTGGTCTGACGATTCGGCCACTATCGTTATTCGCAATCATAAAAATAAAATCAACATCCGAGCGACGGTAAGGTGCAAATTCAGGTTTAAAGCTGAGGACATTACTAATCTGGCGATGTCGGTATTCACTTTGGTTAATTTCAAATAGCTGTTTTAGTTCTACGCTATGATCGAACTGGTTGGGTGAATAGGTAATGGCCTTACTGATATTGCCACCTTGATTCAACCAATGGCGTTGAAATGCATTAGCAGTTCGCTGGCTGTTTTCATCTAATGGGTGAATTATCGCGGCGTTAACATAGCCCTGACGTTTAGCTCGATTAGCGACTTCTATTCCATCAGCTTCAGGACTAAAGGTAAGTCGAGAGAAGTTTGTATTAGGCTGCTGGCTGAGATTAATATCGCCCCCTAATAAGATTGTCGGTGTGCCTCCAGAAAACAAAGAGTTTTGTGATTGTCTATTGGCAGTCAAATATAGTTGGTTTGCATAGTCTTTGCCGATAGGGCCAATCACCATATCGTAGCCTTTTTGACTTATCGACGAATAGTATTGGCCAGCTTGATTAGGGTCGGCGCCAATGTCGTAAAAGTCGATCTGCGGTTTGTAAATAGATGAGTTGTTGTCGTGTTGGTATTCAATACCATCTTGTACTGCTTGAGCAGCAGTGCTGAAACGTGAGTTAATTGGTAATAAGACCGCAATTCGTTTTGGTGAGTTAGCATCCCAATTAGTATTAACAACTTCCTTATTATCAAGGACTGCCGACTGCCGCCATTGATCAAACTGAGAAGGTCTTACTTCTGTTTGCAATGCAAATTCACCACTGAGACTTTGTTCTAACCTGTTGCGCAATAAAACATCATTGGTTTGACCGATGATTTGTTGTCGAGAATTAGAATTAAGGGTGTTGATTACTTGCCATATATAACGCGTGGTTTCCGCACGTGCATTACCCGTCAATAGAGATTCTCTTTCCAGTAGCACTGAGATCGCGCTTTCGTAATCATTTAATTGCTGGTAGCAAAACGAACTGAGTAATAAAGCATCTACACGTTGAGTTTGGTTCTCAATAGAAATATCTTGGCTTTCTCCAGTAGATTGCTGATCTATCAGTAAATCACTAAGTTTGTCTAACGCAGCTTGATAGCTTCCAGCTGAGTAATCAATATATGCTTGTATGATGCGGTAGCGATTATATTGTTGTTGATCTAGGTTACTAGCATTAATAACTGCAATTGCTTGCTGAGCCTGACGATAATCATTTGCTTGTATGTAATATTCGCCGGCGCTTAATCTTGAGTTGGTTTGTGTGGTTGAATTAGTCTGGCTATTGGCAAGTTGCGTGTAATATTCAGCACGTTCAACATTGTAATTTGGTTGTGAATTTAAAGGTGTTGCGGTGTCTTGTATTACTGATGGTTGACTGAAAGTTCTGTCAACGGATATATCACGCACCTCCACTGGAGTTGATGAAGGGTTAATATTGCTAGCACAATGACTTAGTAGTAAGCAGAGCAATATCGCACTGCTGACTTTATAAAATCTTGCTTTATATATACAAAATCTGGCTTTATAAAAGGTGCCTAGCTGCAAAAGCGTAGCATTATTAATTGTGAGTGATTCAGGATGCATTTTCATACTAATACGATTATTCTCATAGAAGCTTAAAGTCTAATCTCTAGAGTATAACCGATTGAACCCCATAACCAAGAACGTCCTAAACGACAACAAAGGTAAATTATTTGTTGTTGCCACACCGATTGGCAATCTTGAGGACTTTTCTCCACGCGCCCAAAAAGTGCTGTCGTCGGTGTCAGTCATCTTGGCGGAAGATACTCGTCATAGTAAGCGATTAACTAACCATTTTGGAATTATTACGCGATTAAAATCTTGTCACGAACATAATGAAGCAGAGCGGGTAGAGTGGGTGATTCAGCAATTAGAACAAGGCTTGGATATTGCATTAATTAGTGATGCGGGGACGCCACTGATTAGTGACCCTGGTTTTGTGTTGGTTCGAGCATTACGCGAACATGGCCACGCTATAGTAGCAATACCGGGCCCTAGTGCAGTTATTGCTGCGTTGTCAATTGCAGGGTTACCTACCGATCGCTTCCTGTTTGATGGGTTTTTGCCGGCTAAGAGTGTAGCACGATGCAAGCAGTTGGAAGAATATCAGCATCAAGCTCGGACGGTTGTATTGTTCGAGTCTTCCCATCGTATTGAAGCTAGTTTAAGTGATTTTCAAGAGGTTTTAGGCGAGCATAGGAGTCTAGTGGTGGCGCGTGAAATAAGTAAGCAATATGAGACAGTATTAAGTGGTTCAATTGCTGAAGTGTTGAAGGCTGTGAAAAATGATTCACAACAAACTCGCGGTGAGTTTGTGATGATGCTGGAAGGTGTTCCTCAAGTAGCAAAAGGTGCGGTTGAAGTAACGACCTTGTTAAGTGAATTGCTTGATGACTTGCCCGTAAAGAAAGCAGCGATAATCGTTGCGAAAATGACTGGTTGGCGAAAGAATGATGTTTATGATCTTGCTTTGAAATTAAAAAATGAAGCTTAAAAAATCCACCCTTTTTTACATGTTATTTGCGCTAATGCTCTTATTAGTGAACGTGTCTGTCGGTGCCCAATCATTAACATCAAAGATATTTGCGGGCAGAGAGTTTACGCAAAGTGACGCTATTTTAGTGAGTGATGCGCAAGGACAAGTTTTATTTGAGTGGCGTGCTGAGCAAGCTATGGTGCCAGCATCCTTAGTTAAACTTTTGACGACAATGATTGCGCTTGAAAAATGGCAGCCTAGTTATCAATTCAAAACAGAGTTTTACCGTTTAGGAGATCAGCTGTGGGTAAAAGGCTACGGTGATCCTTATTTAACATCAGAAGAGCTAGATGTGATTGTGCAGGCGTTAAGTACTATAGGTCTTGATGGCATTAATTCTGTGCATATTGATAACAGTTATTTTACTAGTGATATAACAGTGCCTGGACGGTCTGAAGTATCTGATCCATATAATGCACCAGTATCAGCTGTCGCTATTAACTTTAATACGGCGACTTTGAAAAAAGAGGGGGATAAATTATTAACGGCAGAACCACAAACCCCGTTAACTCCAACTGCAATCAAATTAGCCAAATCTATCACACCGTTGAATTCACAAGTGACGAGTAAATCGGTGCGTATAAATTTGCGCGATAAAACTAATGCGCAAAGTCATTTCGCTGAGTTATTAATTGCCAAATCTGCTTTGAAAATAAGTGATGTGTATCTTGATCAAAATTTGCCTAATGGGGCGCAACTCATTTATCAGCATAAAAATTCAAAAAGGTTGCAATCGGTATTAAACGCTACCTTGCTTTATTCAAATAATTTTATTGCTAATCAGGTGTTTTTAAAACTTGCGGAATTGAATAATGGTTTGCCGTTGAGTTTTGCTTTATCAGAGTCTTATGTAAGTGATTTGTTACAGCAAAAATTTGCTTGGCAAGCCGCCACTGTTGTTGATGGTTCAGGGTTATCTCGTGATAATCGTTTAAGCGCCAATCAAATTGATGAGGTTTTGCAAGAACTCTATCCTCACCAGAAATTACTTAAAAAGTATGATTTGAATTTGGGTGCAGCTAAAAAAGCGCACGCTTATGCGAAAACCGGTACCTTTAGTGATGTTAGTAATTATGCAGGTTTCCTTCATGTGGCAAACCAAGAATACCGTTTTGTATTTATGTTTAACCGCAAGGTGCCTTATGGTTATCGCGAACAATTACTGAAAACACTCGCATCTGATTTATTGAACCCACAGGAATCCGTAGTAGGGCAACGATAAGTATGCGCGGAGCAGGGCGAGGAGGAAGCCGTAACCCAGTTGAATTAGATCAAGTTAGTTGGCAAAGCTTGCGACAGCTAGTGCCGTATATCATGGCTTATAAAGGACGATTGATTTTAGCCTTGTCTTGCCTTGTGTTTGCAAAACTTGCCAGTGTCGGTTTGCCATTTATTTTAAAGCGCATTGTTGATGACCTTAATTCGGTCGCCACTGAATTAATCGTTGTTGTGCCTATTGGCTTATTGCTGGCCTATGGGTTGGTGCGTTTTTCGAATGTGTTGTTTGGTGAGTTGCGAGATACAATTTTTGGTCGAGTGACGGAAGGTGCTATGCGCCGGATCGGCTATTCGGTATTTAAACACTTGCATAGCCTTGACTTGGCATACCACCTAAATCGTCGTACGGGCGGAGTGTCTCGAGACATTGAACGAGGCGTCAATGGCATTAGCTTTTTGATGCGCTTTATGGTGTTTAATATTGTTCCGACCTTTTTTGAAATTGCGATGGTAGCTATTTTGCTATTGTGGAATTACTCAGGGTGGTTTGCTGTAATCGTTTTGGTTTCTGTGTTGGCTTATATTGCTTTTTCAGTGTTCGCTACTGAGTGGCGTACTAATTTCGTTCGACAAATGAATCAAGCTGAATCAAAGAGCAGTACTCGAGCAGTAGATAGCTTATTGAATTTTGAGACCGTAAAATATTTTAATAACGAGAACTATGAAGCCGATTGCTATGATCAAGACCTCGCGGAATGGGAAGGAGCGCGGCGGCGTAATCGCTTGACTATGTTCGCCTTAAACGGTGGACAAGCTTTGATTATTGCTATTGCGGTTACCTCGGCAATGATCTTAGCCGCAGTGCGTGTGCGTGACGGAGCAATGACAATCGGTGACTTTGTGCTTATTAATGCACTAATGATGCAAGTTTTTATGCCGTTGAATTTTTTAGGATTTGTGTACCGTGAAATGAAAGGTTCGATGGCGAACATCGACGCTATGTTTGCCTTGCTAAAAGTCGAATCGACGGTGCAGGATGTAAAAAATGCTCAGGAGCTATCAGTTACTCAAGGCGAAATTGAATTTAATAATGTTGCTTTTTCTTATCAATCTGAAAGACAAATATTGTACGATGTTACTTTTTCGGCATTACCAAAACAAAAATTAGCCATTGTTGGTAGTAGTGGTTCGGGTAAATCAACAATAATGAAATTGCTGTTTCGTTTTTATGATGTAAGCGGCGGTATAGTGAAAATTGATGGGCAAGATATTAGCTTAGTTACTCAACAAAGTTTACGTAAGCATATTGGCGTTGTGCCACAAGATGCAGTGCTGTTCAATGCCAGTATTTTTGACAATATTCATTATGGTAATATTGATGCTAGCCATGACGATGTCTGGCAAGCCATTCGTATGGCTTACCTAGAAGACTTTGTCGCTCAACTGCCCGATGGCGTAGATACGCAAGTGGGTGAACGTGGTTTGAAACTATCAGGCGGAGAAAAACAGCGCGTTGCGATTGCTCGAGCTATTTTGAAAAAACCATCGATAATGGTATTTGATGAAGCGACATCATCCCTAGATAGTCAGGCGGAGAAGCGAATCTTACAAGCCATGGAGAGCGTGCGAGGTGATTACACAAGTGTCGTTATTGCACATAGGTTGTCGACTATCGTCGATGCTGATCGCATTATTGTATTAGATCAGGGTCGTGTCGTAGAGCAGGGTACACATAGCCAGTTGTTAGCATCACAACAACATTATGCGCAGCTTTGGAAGATCCAAAATAATTCGTGACAATGTGAGACGTTGGAAGTTGTATAATTCTATGATTATCTGTTTTATCATTTTTATTGGCTATGTACTCTTTATTTAAACCGATTGCTTTTTCCTTAGATCCAGAGCTAGCACATGATTTGACGCTGGCGAGTCTTGAGTTTGCTGCAAAACGACCATTTTTATGTGCTCAGCTTGAACGCATATATGGAAAGTCTGTACCAAGTTTGCCAGTTAAGTGTATGGGGATTGATTTTAAACACCCTGTTGGGCTTGCTGCTGGTTTGGATAAAGACGCACGAGCTATTGCGGCGTTTTCGGCAATGGGTTTTAGTGGTGTTGAAATGGGAACGGTTACACCGTTGGCGCAACCTGGAAACGATAAACCGAGAATGTTTCGCTTGCTTGAAGATGAGGCAATCATTAATCGTATGGGGTTTAATAGTAGTGGTGTTGAACAATTTGTTCGTAATTTAAAAGCTAATTCTGAATACACAGCTGTGTCGGGCATCAATATTGGTAAGAACGCTGTAACAGAGATTGATGATGCGCACTTTGATTATGTGTCAGCATTGCAGCGTATTTATTCTTCTGCCGATTATTTGACAGTTAATATTTCTTCACCGAATACCAAATCATTACGGGATTTACAAAATGCCAATTACTTAGATCATCTATTAGGACAAATTAAAATTGCCCATGCCAAGTGTGCAAAAGTGCATAAAAAGTATGTGCCAATTGCTCTTAAAGTCGCGCCTGATTTAAATGATGATGAAATAGAATCCATTGCTGAGCTAGTGGTATCTCATCAGTTTGATGGCTTAATCGCGACTAATACAACAGTTGCGCGGTCTGATTCACTGAAGAGTGAGCATAGTGAACAAGAAGGCGGTTTAAGCGGTAAGCCATTACGAGATGATTCGACAGAATGCATTCGTGAGTTTTATAGCCATTTGCAAGGCAAGGTACAAATTATCGGTGTAGGAGGTATTGAGAATGTTGATGATGCTTGGCAGAAATTACTGGCTGGTGCTGATTATCTACAAATTTATAGTCAATTTATATACCACGGACCAGCTATGATTAAAGACATAGTGAAAGGCTTAAAGACTAAAATAGAGCAAGCAGGATATAACGATATCGCTACTGCTATGGAGTCATTGCGTTAAGTTTGAATCAATTTTTAGTCTCTAGTTAAGAAGCTAAGAAAAGAGCTAAGAAAAGTTATTACGAACGGAGTTTGCTATTTAACTTAAAAAAAATTATTGCTGACCAAAAGCGGACAGCAATAATTTTTGATATTTACTGCTATTACTACTACTGACCTATCTGCAGTCCGCCACCTGTGCCCAAGCCGCCTTCTACATTTTGAACTTTATAATTACGTAGTGCACGAACCATTTGATTGTAAGAATCAGCAAAAGCAGCTGCAATTACTTTACCTTCTGGAGTATCAGTAAAGCCGCCGACAGCACCACCGCCACTGCGACCTAGTGCGCCTAAGCCAAGCTTATAGTCAAACTTGGATGCGCTGCCATTTGCAGCAGATACTTGTACGCTAGAGCGATTTTCTACTAATAGTAAAGTAGTTGATGCTTCGTTTTTACTTAGACCACCAACAATGCCGCCTAGAGTACTATTTTGAGAACGAATAAAGCCACCAAGAGCGCCACCAATACCACCTGTTTTTTCAGAAAAATGAATACTAGGTGACATAGTAAAGTCTGCTGCTACTATCTGGCCCTTACCGAAATTACTATTGTCGCGTAGTTCACCAGATTGTTCTAATTCGCGTTCACCTAGTACATTACGAAGTGCAACACCGCGTTCGACAACAACAAAGCAATTAGATTGTTGTATCATGAGCCGCAATAAAGGTACTGTACTGCCCAACTTAGGATAACGTCCATAGTAAGTTCGCCACCAAGTATCTTGTTGGTTTTCATAAACTCCCACTGTCCCTAAAGGTTGTTGGCAGTATTCAAGGTCGGGATTTGCTCCTTCCGAATTGCCACCAGCAGCAGCACCTGATTGCGCTGAAGAAGTAAGCGAAAAGGATCCCAGAAATAAAGCAATTAATAGAATAATGCTTTTAGGTGTTTTATTGTTAATTCTGATCATGATTAGTCCATACTTTAGATTTAGTGTAATACTAGATTTTAGCTCAACCATCATAGCACTTGAATAAATCACTGTTCAACGATATTTAGGCAAATTGCATACTGCTTATTTTAAGTACAAGTTCACAAACTTACTTGTGTCTATGCTGGCTTGTCAGTAGACTCTGTTTTGAGTCAACTGGACAGTCGCCGTTTACCGTTAAAGGTAAAGGGAGGAAAGTCCGGGCTCCATAGGGCAGAGTGCCAGATAACGTCTGGGCGGCGTAAGCCGACGGCCAGTGCAGCAGAAAAGATACCGCTCTTCATTAAAGACGCTGAAGATTACAACATAGCAGGGTTTTGTGCCGGCAAATTTGTGGTTTGAGTTTTGTTGATTTTAAATTTATTTGAAATTGGCTGGAGAGTAAGGGTGAAATGGTGTGGTAAGAGCACACCGCACAAGTGGTAACACAAGTGGCAAGGTAAACCCCACTCGGAGCAAGATCAAATAGGAGTTCGTATGGCGCGGTCCGCGTTGAACTCGGGTAGATTGCTTGAGGCAGATAGCGATGTCTGCCCTAGATGAATGACTGTCCACGACAGAACCCGGCTTATAGGTTGGCTCAAATTATAATTTAGCTGGTTTTTAACAAAAAATGATAATAACTAATATTATTTATTATCTGTTGCTAGTTTGTTTTATTGTTTTTTTATCTAAACTGGCTATTTTGTTTATTATTTAAAACATTATTTTGTAAAAACAACTTAAAGTAATACTTTAATTAACCTCTTTAAACTGCGTCAAGAACGACGCTAACTTACTGAAAGAAAAAGGTTTTCTCAAACAATTACCGCTTGACAGCGCAATGCAAGTCATAGATAGTGGCAAATTGTGGGTAATTGTGGAAAAAAGTGGATTAAATTAGCTTTTTTCGACCCTTTTTATGACCAATAAAAAAGAATGGGTTAATAACAGTGGCGAGAGGTAGTAACAATGTAAGTTTGGACGTGAAAGGGCGGATTTCTATTCCGACCAAGCATCGTGCTGACTTGCTGAGCATCTCCGAGGGGAAAATGGTGGTGACCATTAGTCCGAATGACCGCTGTCTGTGGTTATATACTTTAGATGCTTGGGAAGCGGTTGAGCGCAAGCTTGTATCGTTGCCAACTCTTAATGCTCAAGCGCGCAAATTAAAACGAATGTTGATCGGTCATGCGGATGATTGTGATATGGACTCCAGTGGTCGCGTGTTATTGCCAGCGCCGTTGCGAGAGTTCGCAATGCTTGGCAAAAAAGCAGTTTTAGTTGGGCAGGGGGATAAATTTGAAATTTGGGATGAGACGCAATGGAACTCTCATCGCGATGATATTTTATCTGAAGAGCTAGATGAGTCGGCACTACCGGCTGAGCTTGAATCGCTCTCATTCTAAGGTAACTGATGAACATACCTGACGCACATATCCCTGTCTTAAAACGAGAGGCGGTCGCCGCTTTAGCTATTAAGACAGATGGAGTGTATGTTGATGCAACGTTAGGCCGTGGTGGGCATGCTCAAGAGATAGCTGCACAATTAGGTGAGCAAGGTCGGTTGTTTTGTCTGGACCGTGATCCGATTGCTATTGCGCACGGCAAACAAATTTTCGCCAATGACCAAAGAATAAAAGTTATCCAAGGTGAGTTTGCCCGTATGCGAGAAATGCTGATGGAAATGGCGCAAATCACCAAGGTAGACGGTATTTTGATGGACTTGGGTGTTTCCTCTCCGCAACTTGATGAGTCTGAGCGCGGTTTTAGTTTTATGCGTGATGGTGACTTAGATATGCGTATGGATCCGACGCAAGGTGAGTCGGCTGCTATGTGGTTAGCTAGAGTTGAAGAAGCAGAGTTAGTCAAAGTTTTATTTGAATTTGGTGAAGAGAAATTTGCTCGCCGTATTGCGAAAGCTGTTGTTATTGAACGTGAAGAAACTCCAATTGAAACAACGTTGCAACTAGCTAATATTATTGAGCAAAGTATTCCGAAAAAAGAAAAGCACAAGCACCCAGCTACACGGACATTTCAGGCAATTCGTTTGCATGTAAACCAAGAATTGCAACAAATCAGTGAAGCATTGCCCCAAGCGCTCGAGTTATTGAATGAGGGTGGTCGCTTAGCGGTAATCAGTTTTCATTCTTTAGAAGATCGTATTGTGAAACGCTTTATGCGAGCGATGGCGACACCAAATCTGCCACCTAAAAACATTCCAGTTGCACCAGAAGCCTATTTAACGCCATTAAAGTTAATTGGTAAGGCGATTAAGCCTACTGCTAAAGAATTAGAGAGTAACCGACGTGCTCGTAGTTCAGTGTTGCGTATTGCTGAACGAACAGATGTCGCGATTGTAGGAGGGGCGCATGCGTGACTCTGTTATCTGGTTTCTTGGTTGCTGTGTTCTAGTTAGCGCTATGTTTGTTGTTAATGTGCGCCACCAACATAGAATTTCTTACACTCTTTACCAAGCCGAAGAAACTCGTCGTGACGCCTTAAATGATGAGTGGGGGCAGTTATTAATTGAAGAGAGCACGTGGGCATTTCCGCACCGTATTGAGAAAGATGCAATTGAGATACTATCAATGCGTGCGCCAGTAGCGGAAGAAACTGAGTTTGTTGGTCTGCCAGTTGTATCTAATGATTCTAATGGAATAGTGGGCAGAAACAATGATTAAACGGATTACAAAAAACGATAAAGCAACTAAAAAAAATGTGCGTAAAAAAAGCACGAGCACTAAAAAAACACGATCAAGCAATACAGTCACTAAGCGTTCTGAAAAAGAATTGGTTGTACCGGTTTCTAGCTGGCGTTATAGAACGGTTAGTGTTTTGTTTTTCGGCATATTTGGTGCGTTGCTAGTACGCGCTGTTTTCTTACAAGTGATAGATACTGAGTATTTGCAATCGCAAGGAGATGCGCGGTACTTACGAGTACAAAAAGACCAACCAACTAGAGGCATGGTGCTCGATCGTAATGATCAACCATTGGCGATTAGCACACCGGTTAATTCAATTTGGATGCATCCAGCTACTATTCTCGATCAAAAGTCGGAGTATTCATATAAACAGCTCTCTGAGTTGCTTGGGCTTAGTCGGGAAACGATTTTACAAAAAGCTGAAGAATATAAATCACGTCAATTCGTTTATCTAAAACGCCAATTGCCCCCGCAACAATCAACAAAAATCATGGATTTAGATATTCCGGGCATTAACAGTGTGCGGGAGTATAAGCGTTACTATCCAGCTGGTCCGGTTTTTGGTCATGTGCTCGGGTTTGCTAATATTGATAACGAAGGTCAGGAAGGTATTGAGCTTGCCTATGATAAGCAGTTGCAAGGTCGCTCTGGACGAACACAGATATTACAAGACAAAGTTGGTCATGTGGTTGAATATGTTGAACAACTAGATGCAGTGGAGCATGGTGATGAAGTAAAGCTTAGTCTTGATGCTCGAATACAATATCTTGCTTACCGCTACCTGCAAGCAGCTGTAAAAAAGCATGAAGCTGCTAGCGCTTCACTAGTAGCGCTTGATGCAAAAACTGGTGAAATACTTGCCATGATCAGCGCGCCAGACTTCAATCCAAATGATCGCAGTGATCTAAATAGCGCGCGCTTTCGTAATCGTTCAATCACTGATTCATTTGAGCCAGGTTCCACAATGAAACCTATTACTGTGGCAATGGCTTTAGATGAAAGTGTTATTGAGCCGGAGATGGTGATCGATACTGAACCAGGTTATTACTATATTGGTCGAAGTCGTATTAGTGATACTAAGAATCATGGTTTGATTAGTGTTTCAGATGTTATTAAAAAGTCGAGCAATGTCGGCTCTGCAAAAATTGCCATGATGATGGAACCGATTGATCTTTATAATGTTTTTAAAGATCTGGGTTTTGGTGAAACAAATAAATTAAAACTGTCAGGTGAAGCTAAAGGGATTTTAGTGAAGCGCAAAGAGTGGCGGCCGATTGAACATGCAACTTTGTCTTATGGTTATGGATTATCAATTAACACCCTGCAATTGGCGCGTTCATATTTGGCGTTAGCAAATAAAGGGGTCTTGTTACCCGTTAGTTTGCACCCGGTTGATGAGATACCAAAAGGCGAACGTGTTTTTAAAGAGTCGACAGCCGAGGCCGTGGCAAAAATGATGGAGAGCGTAGTAAGTGATAGTGGTACTGCGCCTAAAGCAAAAGTTGAACAATATAGGGTTGCGGGGAAAACAGGTACATCACATCGACTTGTTGATGGGCAATATCAAGACGATAGTTATATGGCTGTTTTTGCTGGTTTTGCGCCAGTCAGTGACCCGGACATTGTTATGGTCGTTACGGTTGATGATCCTCGTAGCGTTGAATATTACGGTGGTTTAGTAGCTGCACCGGTTTTTTCAAAAGTAATGGAAGGGGCTTTGAGATTTCGTAATATTGCTCCTGATCAGGTTTTACCAGAAGTGCCAGAATCTGAAGAGACGTTGGAGCTGATTCTTACTCGACCTGAGTCAGTCGCACAGCTCGATGGAGCAAGATAATGAAAGCTTCCTCCGCTAAACAATACGAAATGACACTACAGCAGTTGTTAAGCGTGCTCGATATAGAGGTGAATGAACAAATTATTATTACTGATTTGGCTATTGATAGTCGCAAAGTAACGTCAGGTGCGTTGTTTTTAGCCTATGCCGGAACTGTTGCTGATGGAAGAAGCTTTATTGAGCAAGCGCAAACTAGCGGTGCGACTGCGGTTTTATATGAATCGACTAATTATGAGTTACCTCGCGCAATTAAAATTCCTGCTTATGCAGTGGATGATTTACAAGCAAAGATAGGAGTCTTAGCTGATCATTTTTATCAACAGCCTAGCTCTGAAATGCAGGTTTTTGGAATTACCGGTACCAATGGCAAAACTACTTGTTGTTATTTGTTAGCACAAGGGTTGAGTAAGTTAGGTTTACAGACTGCGATGATTGGAACCTTAGGCGTCGGCAAAATTGATGCTTTAGCCAATAGTGGCCATACAACGCCTGACCCAGTTGCGGTGCATAGTTTGTTGGCACAATGGCGCGACCAAGGAATCACTCAGGTTTGTATGGAAGTGTCATCGCATGCGTTAGATCAAGGGCGTGTTGCTGGCGTTAAGTTTTTTAGTGCGCTTTTTACTAACCTAAGCCATGATCATCTAGATTACCACGGTGATATGCAGCAATACCAACTTGCTAAACAGCGTTTGTTTACTGATTACCAAAGTGAATTAGTGATAACGAATGCTGATGACGCTATGGGTGTGATGCTTATTGATATTGCTAATAGTGAATTTATTGCTAGCTATGGCATACAAGGCGGTGACGTGTGTTGTGAAGGCGTAACTATGACGAAAAAAGGTATGACCTTTTTGGTTGTTGCAAATCAAATAGAGTTTGAGATTGAAACTAGTTTGATTGGCGAAATAAATATTCCAAACCTGTTGTTGGTGGTTGCAACCTTATTAGCTTTGAGTGTTGATGTTGAAAAAATTAAGGAAATTATCAAAGCATTACAGCCCGCTCCAGGACGAATGGAATTGTTTACATCAGATGGTTCGGCAACTCAATTGCATGCTCCGAATGTAGTTATCGATTACGCGCATACACCAGATGCCCTTGAAAAAGCTTTGTTGTCTATTCGCAAACATTGCCAAGGTCAGTTGTGGTGTGTATTTGGTTGTGGTGGTGATCGTGATAAGGCTAAACGTTCAGTGATGGGTGAGGTTGCCGCACGCTTAGCAGATAAAATTATTGTTACTAATGATAATCCTCGGTCCGAGCTTCCTGAAAGTATCGTTGCGGATATAAATTCTGGAATCAGTACCAATGATGTTAGTAAGGTACAAGTGATTTTGGATCGTGGTGAAGCGGTTTATCAATCTATCAAGCAAGGGGCATCATCAGACTGGGTTCTTGTTGCGGGTAAAGGGCATGAAATCACGCAGCATATTGGTGATGAAGTTTTAGATTTTTCAGACCGTGAACAAGTTGAGCGATGCTTAGGAGTTGCCGCATGATGCAATTGTCGCAAGTGTCGCAAGCAGTAGACGGGCAAATGATCGGCAAAGACGTTGCTTTGTTAGGACTAACAACAGACACACGTTTTCAATGCAATGACCAATTATTTGTCGCACTTAAGGGTGAGAATTTTGATGCGCATGATTTTGTTGCGCAAGCTGAGCATGCTGGCGCAAGCGCTTTATTAGTTGAGCATGAGGTTGATAGTGAATTACCTAAAGTAATAGTTGTTGACTGTCATCAAGCGCTTAAAGACATTGCTAGTTGGTGGCGAGCACAGTTCGTGATTCCAGTTATTGGTGTCACAGGGAGTGTTGGGAAAACGAGTGTGAAAGAAATGCTTGGATGTATTTTTTCTGAAATTGGTCAAGGCGTTGTCACCCAAGGGAACTTGAATAACGAAATCGGTATGCCTTTAACTTTAATGAAGTTGGACAAGGATGATCGCTATGCGATTGTTGAGATGGGCATGAATCATGCAGGTGAAATTGATCGCCTTACTAGAATTGCAAAGCCAACTATAGCAGTGATTAATAATGCCGCAGCTGCACATTTAGAAGGGTTGGGAACAGTAGAGGCGGTCGCTAAGGCTAAAGGGGAAATTTTTGCAGGGCTTAGTGATGATGGAGTAGCTGTTATTAATGCAGATGACACTTATGCCAACCTTTGGCGAGAATTGATTGGTGAACGTCATAGCTGGTCTTTCGGCTTTTCTGAGAGCGCGGATGTTCGAGCTGAATATGAAACTAAGCAGTATGGATTAAAAATCAAAGTAAAAGCGCCTGAGCAAGAATTTAAAGTCAAATTAGCAACCTTTGGAAAACATAATGTTAGTAATGCGCTTGCTGCAATTGCAGTTGCTCTTTGTGCAAATATACCCGCTAAATTAATTGCAGCTGGCTTGGAAAAATATCGCCCGATTAATGGTCGACTTACTATCACAAAAATTGATGGTATTACGATCATTGATGATACCTACAATGCTAATCCTGCTTCGATGCAAGCGGCGATTGAAGTGTTATCAGATTATCAAAATAGTGTATTGATCGTTGGAGATATGGCCGAGTTAGGTGAAGGAGTTGATGCTGCACACCGAGATATTGGTCGGCAAGCAGCTAAGTATAAAATTGATTCTTTATATGCTTGTGGAGAATTTTCACAGTCAGTTGTGAGTGAGTTTAATGGGTCAAGCGAAGCTTTTGAAACGCAGGAAGATTTAATAAATGCGCTTGATGACCGCCTGAGTAAGTTGAACAGTGTTCGACCAACAATTTTAGTAAAAGGCTCTAGAGGCGCCAAGATGGAGAATGTGGTTGCGCATTTACAAGATCTTATTGGCGCTGCTGAACAAAATAAAGTTATTGGAGGGTCGCAAGCATGTTAGTACTGTTTTTTGAAAAACTAGCTGAACACTATAGTTTCTTTAATGTCTTTCAATACCTGACTTTGCGGGCAATTTGTAGTGTTTTAACCGCGCTATCAATTAGTCTTTTGCTTGGCCCGTATTTGATTCGTAAACTGAGTTTGCATCAAATTGGCCAGACAGTTCGTCAAGATGGCCCGCCAACGCATTTTGAAAAAGTCGGTACTCCGACTATGGGTGGTTTACTTATATTAGCTTCAGTGATTTTCGCAACTGTTCTGTGGGCTGATTTATCAAATCGTTTTGTATTGGTAACGTTATTTACCTGTTTTTTCTTTGGTGTGATTGGCTGGTGGGATGATTATCAAAAGCTAATTAATAAAGACCCAAGAGGCATGGGGGCTCGTAACAAATTTTTAAGTCAAAGTTTAATTGCCACCTTAGCCGCTGTGTTTTTGTATGTAACAGCAATTACACCGATCGAAACAGCTTTGATTATCCCTTTCTTTAAAGATGTAGCGATCCCACTTGGTATAGCATTTGTGCCGCTGACATATTTTGTAATTGTTGGGACAAGTAATGCAGTGAATTTGACCGATGGGTTAGATGGTTTGGCGATCGTGCCAACGGCGATGGTTGCCGCAGCATTGGGAGTTTTTTGTTACCTGTCCGGTAATGTTATTTTTTCAGAATATTTGGCTATTCCAAAAATTGCTGGCAGTGGTGAAGTAATGATTTTTTGTGCGGCTTTAGTCGGTGCTGGTATGGGCTTTTTATGGTTTAACACTTATCCAGCGCAAGTTTTTATGGGTGATATAGGCTCATTGTCGCTAGGTGCTTCACTCGGCGTAGTTGCAGTCATTGCGCGCCAAGAGTTAGTGCTATTCATTATGGGCGGCATCTTCGTTTTAGAGACAGTGTCCGTTATTTTGCAAGTATTTTCATACAAAATGTTTGGTCGTCGAATTTTCCGTATGGCACCAATTCATCATCATTTTGAGTTAAAAGGTTGGCCTGAACCAAGAGTGATAGTGCGCTTTTGGATTATCAGTTTAATTCTTGTCTTAATTGGTCTAGCGACTTTGAAGGTGAGATAAGAGCATGGCTGACAACAAGTACAATCCAAAACAAACACTGATAGAGCAGTACTCCTCGGCATTAGTGATTGGCCTAGGTTTAACAGGTTATAGTGTTGTGCGTTATTTACTTGCACAAGGCTTAAAAGTTCAGGTGCTTGATTCACGTGCTATGCCGCCGCTAGCAGAAAAATTAAACAAAGAATATCCACATGTTGAGTGTCATTTTGGTCCCTTCGATACTGCTGAAAAAGAACAGGTTTCTTTAGTCGTTGTTAGCCCTGGGGTTGATTTAAAACAACCTTTTTTCCAGAAAGTTAAGACACAAGGCGCCCATATCGTTGGTGATATTCAACTCTTTGTTGAACAAAATACTCAACCTTTGATCGCCATTACTGGTTCTAATGGGAAAAGTACAGTCACCACGCTGGTTGGTGCGATATGTGATTCTGCAGGCATGAATAGCTTGGTTGCAGGGAATATTGGGTTGCCAGTTTTAGACGCATTAACAGATAATGTTAATTACGATATTGCGATACTAGAGCTCTCTAGTTTTCAGTTAGAAACAACATCAAATTTACAAGCTGATGCTGCTGCAATATTAAATATCAGCCCTGATCACATGGATCGGTACAGCTCGATGGGCGATTACGTTTTGGCTAAATCTCGTATTTTACGTGGTGCAAAGACAGTAGTTTTGCCACGCCATGATAATCAATTACGTCAGATAAGTTATAGCGGCGAACTATTGAGTTTTGATTTAGATGAGCCTGCAAATGATAGTGAGTTTGGTGTTCGACAAACCACTAACTATCGCTGGTTGATGCAGGCAAATCAAAAATATATGCGTCTTTCGCAGATCCCTTTAACGGGTTTGCATAATATTAAAAACGTATTAGCTGCGTTTGCATTAGTCGCATTTTTGAAATTACCTTTAGAAAAATTAGTTTCAGCGGTTAAATCTTTTAAGGGTCTACCGCATCGAATGCAAACTGTTCTTATAGAAAATGACGTTACTTGGGTTAACGATTCAAAAGCAACCAATATTGGTGCAACAAGCTCGGCATTAAAAAATCTTAAAGAGAATATTATTTGGATAGCTGGCGGTGAAGGCAAAGGCGCCGATTTCAATGAATTGAAGGATGCTATTACAGACAAAATTAAATTGCTTATCGTGTTGGGAGAAGATGCTGACAAAATCGAATTAGCATTAAAAGGCTTGCTACCAATTAAGCGTGTAGAAAGCATGCAAGAAGCGGTGCAGTTAGCACTTAAATCGGCTCTGAAGGGTTCAATTGTATTGTTGTCGCCAGCTTGTGCAAGTCTTGATATGTATGAGAATTTCGAGCGCCGCGGTGATGATTTTGCCTATCAAGTTAAACAATGTGTGACTCGAGGTGCAGCATGACATCAGCCTCACTGCAAGCAACTCGGTTACAAGCGAGCGCTAACTCAATTGGTGTCGATTCAGTTTTACTAGGCACATTTGTGAGTTTACTGGTGTTAGGTTTGGTAATGGTTTTTTCATCAACCATTGCGATGGGTGATACTAATTTACCTACTAATACAGGGCATTTATGGCGACAAGTTGTACATATCGGTTTGGGTGTTTGTATAACTTTGTTTATGGCGACTATTCCTGTTTGGGTTTGGCAAAAAATAAGTTTGCCGTTATTAGCCATTACAGGTCTATTGTTGTTTGTTTTATTGTTTGTCGGTAGTGAAATTAATGGTAGCCGTCGCTGGATTGCAATTGCTGGTTTTCATATACAGCCGGCTGAAATGGCTAAACTCGCCATGGTGATTTATGCCGCTAGTTATCTGACTCGACGTCAGGCAGAAATCCAGAAGTTTACTAAGGGTATTGTGAATATCGGAGTTGTACTTGCCATCTTAGGTTTACTGCTTCTGATGCAACCTGATTTTGGTAGCTTTTTTGTAATTACCGCAACTGTCGGTTTGATGATGTTCTTAGGCGGTATTCGTGTTTCACATACAGTAATTTGTTTAAGTCTTGTAGCCGCCGTTATGTATGCCTTAGTGACAATGTCTGATTACCGAATGCAGCGAGTTATGAGTTTTCGCGACCCTTGGGCGGACCCATTTAATACTGGCTTTCAATTAACTCAAGCATTAATTGCTATTGGGCGGGGCGAGATTTTTGGTGTTGGACTAGGTGGTAGTATCCAAAAACTTTATTACTTACCGCATGCAAATAATGACTTCATTCTTGCTGTGATTGGTGAAGAGTTGGGTTTAATTGGCATCATTTTAGTGGTCGCATTATTCGGGATTTTATTACAAAGAGCATTACATATTGCGCGTAATGCTGAGTTGGTGGGACGAGTCTATGCTTCTCGTCTGGCTCAAGGCGTTGGTATTCTTTTGGTGTTTCAAGCGATCATCAATATTGGCGTGAATCTTGGAGTATTGCCTACTAAGGGATTAACTCTACCGTTTATTAGTTATGGTGGTAGTAGCATGTTGGTAAGTTGTGCAGCTATTGGTTTGTTGTTTGCCGTTGACCGACAAAATCGAACTAGGGAGGAGCAGTCATGAGTAATGGACACATAATGATTATGGCTGGTGGTACAGGTGGTCACGTATACCCAGCCTTAGCTGTGGCTAATGCCTTACGTAATAATCAAACTCAGGTTACTTGGTTGGGTACTCGTAAAGGCCTAGAAGCAAAAGTAGTTCGGGAAAACAATATTGATATTGAGTGGATCAGCATTGAAGGTCTGCGTGGCAAAGGCTTATTGAGTTGGTTTAGTGCACCAATAAAACTATTGCGTGCTGTTTGGCAATCCGTACAAGCAATTAGAAAAACACGACCTGATTGTGTATTAGGAATGGGTGGTTTTGTGTCTGGTCCAGGAGGACTTGCAACTCGGTTGACTGGTAAACCATTAATAGTTCATGAGCAGAATGCAGTGGCAGGATTAACTAATAAATATTTAGCAAAATTTGCCCGCCGTGTATTGTCAGGATTTCCCAATACAGTAGATTTGCCTAAGTATGCGACCTGGGTAGGTAACCCGGTACGTAAAGAAATAAAGCCAAGTAAAGAGATTGTCTCTGCTAGTAATGAAATTAATGTTTTAGTGGTAGGTGGTAGTCAAGGTGCTCACTCATTAAATAAACATTTACCAGAGCATTTTGCAAAGCAAAATGCTCTGGTAAATGTTTGGCATCAAACGGGTAGAGGTCGCGCAGAAGAAGTGACCAAGGATTACAGCGAACTTAATATTGGTGCTAAAGTCAGTGAATTTATTGATGATATGGCAGCCGCTTATGCATGGGCAGATTTATTAGTTTGTCGTGCTGGGGCAATGACTGTGGCTGAGTGTTGCGCTAGTGGTAAGCCAGCATTATTAATACCATACCCTTTTTCTGCAGGCGATCATCAAGATCGCAATGCAGAATTTATGGCGCAGCAAGGTGCAGCTAAAATAATTTCAAATGACCATTTGACCAGTGCATCAAGCTTGTCAGAGCTAACTGAATTATTAGAAGATAAAGCGCAATTAGAAAAAATGGGTCAAAGAGCATTGGCGTTACATAAACCTAATGCATTGCAAGATGTGGTTAGTGTATGTAAGGAGTTCCTCAATGCGTAATCGTGTTAATAGAATTCATTTTGTTGGTATTGGCGGTAGCGGTATGTCGGGAATTGCCGAAGTTATGGTAAACCTGAAATATTCGGTGAGTGGTTCAGATATTGCCGAGAGCCCAGTAACTCAACGCTTACTAAAAACGGGTGTAAATGTGCTGATTGGTCATGATGCCGCACATATTCAAGATTGTGATGTTGTCGTGGTTTCTTCAGCAATTGACCCAACAAACCCTGAAGTCGAGGCAGCTTTAGAAATAGGTATTCCAGTTATTCCGCGTGCGGAAATGTTGGGAGAATTAATGCGATTTCAGACAGGGATTGCGATCGCTGGAACTCATGGTAAGACAACCACAACTAGTTTGGTGGCAGCGATTTTAATTACCGATGGTCTTGACCCTACTTTTGTCGTTGGAGGTTTGATCAATAGTGCTGGTGCGAATGCCAAGTTGGGCAGAGGAGAGTATTTGGTCGCCGAAGCTGATGAGAGTGATGCATCATTTTTAAATCTCAAACCTGAAATGGCTATCGTTACTAATATTGATGAAGATCATATGGTGACATACCAAGGTGATCTAGAAACGCTTAAGAAAACCTTTGTTGCGTTTTTACAAAACTTACCCTTTTATGGTTTGGCGGTACTGTGTGCAGACGACGAAAATGTACAAGCTATAAGAGCATCTGTGCATAAACCGGTAGTTACCTATGGTGAATCAGAAATAGCGGATTTTCGTGTTAGCGGGTTACGTCAAAAAGCTTCGAAGATGATATTTAAAGTGACTAGACCTAATGTCGACAAAGACCTTGAGATTGAGCTGGCACTACCAGGTAAGCATAATGCTATGAATGCAACAGCTGCAATTGCAATAGCAACTCATCTTGGCGTTAGCGATGCTGCTATACAAAAAGGCTTAAGTTCTTTTCAAGGAATTGGTCGACGTTTTCAAATATTTGGAGATGTTCAAGTTGCTGGTAAAAATATCACCATGGTTGATGATTATGCCCATCATCCAGTTGAGTTGATGGCAACCCTAGAAGCAGCAAAAGATTGCTGGCCGGAAAGACGTTTAATGGTGATTTTTCAACCACATCGTTATAGCCGTACTTTTGATTTATTTGATAACTTCGTACAAGTCTTAAGTCAACAAACAAATCTATTTGTTTGTGAAGTTTATCCAGCAGGTGAAGAGCCAATTAGCAGTGCTAATGGTGGCGCTCTTTGTCAAGCCATCAGAATGCGCGGCACGAGCAACCCTATCTTTGTTCCTAGTGTTGAGGAGATTGTAGAAACTGTTACGCCGTTGCTTGAAGATGGCGATGTTATCTTAACTATGGGTGCAGGCAGTATTGGTAAGGCCTCGCAAAACTTGTTTGAAAGCTTACATTCAGGAGCACAGCTATGAGCAGAATTGATTTGGATCAATTTGGTAAAGTTGCTGTTCTTATGGGAGGTATTTCCGCTGAAAGGGAGGTTTCTTTAACGAGTGGTGCGGCTGTTCTAAAAGCACTAGTTAGTGCTGGTGTTGATGCGCATGCTGTTGATGCAAACCCACAAAATATTAATCAATTAAATGCACAAAGTTATGATCGAGCCTTTATCGTACTGCATGGTCGTTGGGGAGAAGACGGTATCGTGCAAGGCGCATTGCAAGCTATTGAAATGCCATATACTGGCAGCGGTGTGTTAGGCAGTGCTTTGGCAATGGATAAAATTCGTAGTAAACAAATTTGGCAAACACTGGGCTTACCGACGGCGCACTATCGTGTGTTGAAAAGTAGAGAAGATCTGGATAGTTTGATCGAAGAGTTAGGCTTGCCACTATTTCTCAAACCAGCTCGAGAAGGTTCTAGTGTTGGTATTGGTAAAGTAAATTCAGCCGACGAATTAATGTCAGTTTGGCAAGAAGCGGCAAAAAGTGGTGACGATGTTCTGGCCGAACAGTTTAATGCTGGCGCGGAGCTAACCGTGGCTATTCTTAATGGTCAATCATTACCGATTGTACGTATGGAAACGGATAATGATTTTTACGATTACGAAGCCAAGTACGAGTCAAATTCAACACGTTACTTTTGCCCCGCGAATTTAGATCAAGCTCTTGAAAATGAAATTCAAATGCTTGCGATGGACGCATTCAATGCCTTGGGCTGTGAAGGTTGGGGGCGAGTCGATGTGATGTTAGATGCTCAAGATAAACCAATGTTACTTGAAGTGAATACTGTGCCAGGGATGACAGATCATAGTCTAGTACCGATGGCGGCTGCAGCGACAGGCTTGGGTTTTGAACAGCTAGTAGTCAAAATTCTGGAGGCTACATTATGAGCTCTAGAGCACTAGCAAATCAAAGCCGAGAATTGCAAATACAGCGTTTATCAAAAATGGCAAGGTCATTGTTATTGTTGGTGGCAACAATACTATCGTTCTCTGTGATAGCACTATTAATGGCAGATCGATTATATAGACCTGAATCTTTTGTCGTTGATCAACTTAAGTTAAGAGGCAAGTTTAGATATTTAACGCCAACTGACATCGAAAGTAAAATTGATACTGAATCACTAGGTAATTTTTTCTCAATTGATTTGAACAAAATAAAGAAAGATGTGGAATCGATAGCTTGGGTACAAAGTGCAGATGTGCGTAGGGAGTGGCCGAATACATTATTGATTAACCTTGAAGAGCATCGCCCTGTGATGTCTTGGAAACCTTTACAAGGCATTACAGCAGAGAATAAAAATTATTGGTTGACCTCTGCAGGCGAAGTTGTTGCGCTTGCTGATGAGGTTGCTATTACAAGCCCAATTGAGTTGTCAGGCAATGCGCAAGATTCACATTTAATTCTTGCGCAAACATATCAATGGAAAAAACAAGTTGAACAATATGGTATGCGCTTAATAAACGTAAACCTGAGCAATAGCCATGCTTGGCAACTCGTGTTGCAATATCAAGATAATGAATTTGAAGTCTTATTAGGTCGCACTGATTCAGTACAAAGGTTGTCACGGTTTTTACATTTATTTGACAATCAGTTTCGCGATTCAGATCAACTGTTAACTCGAGTTGATGCGCGTTACCCGAACGGCTTAGCTATTAAGTCAGAAAAGATTGAAGCAGAAAAGATTATTGAGAATGAAGAAGTAGCAGTGCTTGAGTTAAATAACATCACGTCAGGAATTGATAAAAATAGTCGGTAATATAAATGAGCAAAAAAGATGAAAATAAACTGATTGTTGGCTTAGATATTGGTACCTCTAAGGTGTTGGCGATTGTTGGCGAAGTCAATGACAAAGGTGAAGTCGAAATCATTGGTTATGGGCATCACCCGGCTACGGGAATGCGCAAAGGCGTGGTTGCCAATATTGAAGAAACCGTAACAGCTATTCAACGCGCTGTTGAAGAAGCAGAGTTAATGGCTGGTTGCCAAATTTATTCAGTGTATGCGGGTATTGCTGGTGCGCATATAAATAGTTTTAATTCGCATGGTGTGGTAGCGGTGCGCGATAGTGAGGTAGACGATAGCGATCTTGATCGAGTTATTGAGTCCGCTAAAGCAGTAGCTATTCCTAATGATCAAACTATTCTGCATGTGTTACCACAGGAATATATTATTGATGGTCAAGATGGTATTCGTCACCCAATTGGTATGAACGGTATTCGTCTAGAAGCAAACTTACATATGGTGACGGCTTCAGTTAGTTCGGAAAAAAATATTGAAAAATGTATCCGTCGCTGTGGGCTTGAAGTTGACGATATTATTCTTGAGCAATTGGCTTCATGCGAATCGGTATTAACGAATGATGAAAAGGAATTAGGTGTTTGCTTAGTTGATATTGGTGGGGGTACCTCTGATATTGCTGTGTATTGTGATGGCGCGATACGCCATACCGCTGTTATTCCTGTTGCTGGTGATCAAATTACCAATGACATTGCGATTGCATTAAGAACACCGACCGCAGCAGCTGAAGAATTGAAGAAAAAATATGGATGCGCTTTACGACAATTAGCTGCACCGGACGAAAGCATTGAGGTAGATAGTGTTGGTGATCGTGCTCCGCGAAAACTATCTATGCAAACTTTGGCTGAAGTTATTGAGCCGCGTATAGAAGAATTGTTTGAACTGATAAAAATCGATTTACGCCGCAACGGTTTTGAACACTTAATACGATCAGGGGTGGTTTTAACTGGTGGCAGCTCGAAGATGGAAGGCATGATTGATTTAGCCGAAGAAATTTTCCATGTGCCAGTTCGACTTGGTATGCCGAAATATCTTGGTGGCCTTAGTGAGGTCGTCAAAAATCCAATTTATTCAACCGGTGTGGGGCTCGTGCAATTTGGTCATAGCAATCAAAGCGCGCAACGCGACACATCAAATAAAGAATCTCGAAGCGGTTTGATTTGGCAACGAATTAAACATTGGTTTCAAGGTAATTTTTAATCGACTCTATTAAAAAGCAAATAATTAGCTGGCTAAGAAAGTCTAAGTTTTATAATAAAAACGGGAGAACAAAATGTTTGAACTACTAGATACAATTGATCAACAAGCAGTTATTAAGGTCGTTGGTGTTGGCGGCGGTGGCGGTAATGCCGTAAATTATATGCAGCAATCCAATATCGAGGGCGTTGAGTTTATTAATGCTAATACCGATGTACAAGCCTTACAAAGCTCAGACTGTCCAGTGATTTTACAGTTGGGTGGTACTTTGACTAAAGGTCTTGGTGCAGGCGCTGATCCTGATATCGGGCGACAAGCTGCGATGGAAGATCGAGAACGAATTGCAGAAGCATTATCGGGTTCCGATATGATTTTCATTACTGCTGGAATGGGTGGAGGCACAGGTACTGGTGCAGCCCCGGTTATTGCTGAAATTGCTCGTGAAATAGGAGCTTTAACGGTAGCGGTTGTCACGCGACCTTTTAAATTTGAAGGCACACGCCGTGATAAATTGGCTGAACAAGGTTTAAAGTTGTTACGTGAATCTTGCGATTCATTAATCACTATTCCAAACGAAAAATTATTAGAAGTGATGGGCAAAGAGGCATCCTTACAAGAAGCATTCGCTTCCGCAAATGATGTTTTACGCAATGCAGTTCAAGGTATCTCAGAATTAATTACTAGCCCTGGCTTAATTAATGTGGATTTTGCCGATGTGAAAACAGTTATGAGTGAGATGGGACAAGCGATGATGGGGTCTGCCAGTGCTTCAGGCGCAACTCGAGCAAGTGAAGCGGCTCGGAATGCCTTAAGTAGCCCACTTCTCGAAGATACTAATATTAATGGTGCAAAAGGTATTTTAGTTAATGTTACTGCAGGTCCGGATTTATCAATTGGTGAATTTGGTGAAGTGGGTGGCTTGATTAGAGATATGGCATCAGATGATGCAACGGTTGTTATTGGAACTTCAATTGACCCAGACATGAAAGAAGATTTGCGTGTCACTATGGTCGCGACTGGCATTGAATCAGAAAGCTCTTCCCGAACTGATAAGCAAAAGTATCAAGTAGTTCAGCCTGTTGCTAAAGCGGCTGGCAGTGATTATGAGCCTCAACCAGCTGAAGAGACACAAGAATCTTTATTGGTGACGAGAAATGGTACCGAAGGCACTGGCGATTTACCTTTATTTGATTTTGATGGTGACGATAAGTTAGATGTCCCAACTTTTTTGCGTCGTCAGGCTGATTGATTTTTTTAGTCATGAATTTAGCAATATTCAGGTCTTAATTAGGTCTAATAAATCTGCGAGATTCAGTGAGCAATAATGATTGATTTTGGCATAAATAATACTGTTCAGGAACGCTACACAATCTCTCCCGTTTGGTGTAGCATTTCGTGAATATAATCAGCGAGAATAATCGGTTCTAATTTAGCTGTTTTTTGTTGATAAATAGAACTGTTGCTTATGATGATGTATTGGTTGATGTCGCAATTTAAAGATATTAAAACAATAATGCTTGTGCGTAAAAATGAATAATTGTAGTCAAAATAGCCCTAATAGCGAGTAAGGCAACTTATGATAAATCAACGTACTTTAAAAAATGTTATCCGAGCAACTGGTGTAGGTTTACACACAGGTGAAAAAATATATTTAACTCTGCGTCCTGCAGCGGTTGATACGGGTGTTGTTTTTAGGCGTGTTGATTTAGATCCTGTTGTTGAATTGTGTGCGAAGCCTGAACGCGTTGGCGATACTCGCTTATCTACCGCCTTGAAAGAAGGTGATGTTTCGGTTTCTACCGTTGAACATTTAATGTCTGCCTTAGCTGGATTAGGGATTGATAATGTTTATGTAGAGTTAACCTGTCCTGAAGTACCGATTATGGATGGCAGTGCTGCACCTTTTGTCTTTTTGATACAGTCTGCTGGTGTTATTGAACAAAATGCACCGAAAAAGTTTATTCGTGTCACTAAACCCGTTCGTGTAGAAGAAGGTGATAAGTGGGCAGAATTTGATCCTTTTGAGGGCTTTAAGGTCTCCTTCGCAATTGATTTTGATCACCCTATCTTTGCCAAGTCGCCACAAAAAGCTACTGTCGATTTTTCGACTACTTCTTTTGTTAAAGAAGTTAGTCGGGCTCGTACCTTTGGATTTATGCACGAAGTTGAAGCATTACGTGAAGCTGGATTAGCGCTTGGAGCTAGTCAAGATAATGCCATTGCTATGGATTCTTATAGTATTTTAAATAATGACGGTTTGCGTTACGAAGATGAATTCGTCAAACATAAAATTTTAGATGCTATTGGTGATTTATACTTATTGGGTTATCCATTGATTGGTGCGTTTAATGCTTATAAATCAGGTCATGCGCTCAATAACAAATTGTTACGCGCTTTGTTGGAGCAGCCTGACAGTTGGGAATTAGTCACTTTTGATGACCCAGCTGAAGCACCAATTGCTTTTATGCATTTGGCTAATGCATAGCATTGGTCTAAATTATTAATCAATTCCTCTATTTATTTCGATATCTATTCCCGTAGATATTTCCATATCGTTTTAATATCAACTGCCCTTTAGCGTATTGAGGGTATTGCTTAAACGCTCAAGAGACTCTTTTAATTGTTGATTTTTAATATTATTTTGACAACTCCTCACGGAATCTATTATCGAATTATCGAATTGCTTTGATTGTGTATCTTCTTCATTGAGGGTAGAATTCCTCCCTTGTTGAGTAGGCTCATGAGCAATACGAACAATAATTTTTTTTACTTCTATAAAACCATGCTGGTGAAAGTGTGTTAGTAGTGTTTTTTGGTAGCGCTGTATTTGTGTTGCAATAACTGAATTTTGGCATTCAAAATTAAGTTCATTATCATGAAAATGAGTTATTGAAATGTGTTGCAGGACATCAACTGAGAGGTTCTTTTTAGCCCATAGAATCCAAGTTGGGATTAATGCACCTAATGCAGATTGTGAGTCTAGTAATTGTTGATGAATAGGTAAGCGTTGCAGTACATTGCTAGCCTTTTGATAATTTTTTTTATCAGTTTTCATCTTAAGTATATTAAGTATAAATAATTAATTATTGAATAATAAAATCAGGTGAATTTAGGCATGTTAGTCAAGTACAGACTGACTATAGACCCATCTTATATTAAAGACAGCAAACATTATATTCAAAGAGAGCAAACATTAAATAATAATAAAAATATTGCCGTTCAAATTAACTAAAAAGTGAACTAAATTTTGAAACTTATAATCATTAAAGACAACGCTTCTCAAAGCCGCACTGTAAATATATCAGGTCGTACTTTACTTATTAAAGGCTTGTTAGTGCTGGTTGCGCTGCCATTAGCTATTGGTGTAAGTGGTTACGCAATAGTCGCTAACATTGACCGCTCGATAAATCCATTTGTAGACCCTGAGTATCGACATGCAGTTGAAAGTCGAGTTAGTGAACAACAACAGCAAATTGCAAATACTCGTGATTATGTGCAACAACATATGAATGTGTTAGGGCGACAAATTGGCAGTCTACAAGCGCAAGTATCAAGAATTAATGCGGTAGAAAACCGTATTGCAGAAAGTTCTGGAATTGATTTAGCTGATTTTAATTTTGATGGTGATCCACCCATTGGTGGTAATGATGTTGCTTTAGATGCGGATTCTCAGCAAATTGATATTGAGAATGCTATCAACGAAATTGAGCGCGAGCTTAGTTTACGCGAATCAGAAATGGCTGCCGTTGATTTTTTATTATCTCGACGAAATTTAGAGTCACAACAGACACCAGCAGGCTGGCCTGTTGAAGGTGGTTGGGTTTCGTCTAATTTCGGTTCGCGGATGCATCCAATTACAGGCAAAAAACAATTTCATAATGGCGTTGATATCCCTGGTAAAGAAGGAGCAAATGTCTTTGCTGTTGCTGATGGTGTCGTAGAACGGTCTGAAAATAATGGTAACTCTGGTTGGCAAATCGAAATTGACCATGGTGATGGCTACAAAACGGTTTATAGCCATAATCGTGCAAATTTAGTCCTTGTTGGACAAACTGTTACTAAAGGCGAAGCAATTGCTGAGTTGGGTTCGACAGGGCTTTCAACTGGGCCTCATGTTCATTTTGAAGTGTCTAAAAATGGTAGTCGAATTGATCCAGTAAAATTTCTTTATAAAGAGCCTTAAGCTAACTTATTAATAATGTTTAGTTAGCTAAAAGTCACTAATTTTTTTGATCTTAATGTAGCTTCTTTTTTTGGAAAATACCCTGCACGGAGTGCCTTTAAATTTACACTGAAAGCCTTATACTAAGGCTATATTATGCAATTTTCTCGGGCTTATGCTGGTACTTACTGTAAGTAGATGAAAGAGTGCTTCATTTAGCTTGTGAATTTGCAATTACAAAATTAATTAGGAATTATCTGTGTTAAAGAAAATATTTGGTAGTCGAAATGATCGACTGATTCGACAGATGTCGAAAAGAGTTAAAACGATTAATGCAATGGAAGCAGAGATTGAGGCTCTTGATGACGCACAACTTAAAGCTAAAACCGATGAATTTCGGTCACGCTTAGAAGCAGGTGAAACATTAGATAAATTACTCAATGAAGCCTTTGCTGTGACCAGAGAAGCGTCTGTTAGATCATTAGGCATGCGTCACTATGATGTGCAGTTGATTGGCGGCATGGTCTTAAATGACGGCAAAATTTCTGAAATGCGTACCGGTGAAGGTAAAACGTTAATGGCAACATTGGCCGCCTACCTTAATGCATTAGCTGGTAGTGTGCATGTCGTTACTGTTAATGACTACCTCGCTGCACGTGATGCGCAATGGATGAGTCAGGTATACAATTTTCTTGGCTTGACTGTTGGTGTTATTGCTTCAGGGCAGTCGGCGGAAGAGAAACAAGCTGCATATGCTTGCGACATAGTTTATGGAACTAACAATGAATTTGGCTTTGATTATTTACGTGACAATATGGCGTTCTCGTCAGAGCAGAAGGCTCAACGTGATTTAAGTTTCGCGATTGTCGATGAAGTCGATTCTATTTTGATTGATGAAGCGCGTACTCCTCTAATCATTTCTGGGCCGGCGGATACGGCTGCTGATATCTATGCCAAAATTGATACTATTGTGCCGTTATTAAAAGAGCAGGAAGAGGAAGATGGCGAAGGTGACTACAGCCTCGATTTAAAAAGCAAGCAAGCCTACTTAACCGAAGAGGGGCACGAAAAAGCAGAAGAATTAATGCTTAAAGCTGGCTTAATCAAGGAAGGGTCAAGTCTTTATGATGTTGGTAGTATTAGTTTATTACATCACCTTTATGCTGGATTACGGGCACACAAGTTATTTAATCGAGATGTTGACTATGTTGTACAAGATAACCAAATTGTTATCGTTGATGAGTTTACTGGACGAATGATGTCTGGCCGTCGATGGTCAGATGGTTTGCATCAAGCGGTAGAGGCGAAAGAAAAAGTAGAAATTCAAAGAGAAAATCAAACGCTCGCTTCGATTACTTTTCAAAATTATTTTCGTTTATACAATAAGTTGTCCGGTATGACTGGTACGGCTGATACCGAAGCGGTTGAGTTTCAAGAGATTTATACTTTAGAAGTTGTGGTGATTCCAACCGCTAAACCCATGATACGTATTGATCAAGCGGACGTTATTTTTCGTACTATGCCTGAGAAATTTGCCTCTATTGTTGATGATGTTCGTGAGCGTCATAAAAATCAACAACCTGTTCTATTGGGAACAGCGTCTATTGAGGTGTCTGAATTACTTTCTAAAGAGTTCGAAAAACATAAAATTAAACATGAGGTTTTAAATGCAAAACAGCATGAGCGAGAAGCGCAAGTTATCGCTAAAGCTGGTTGTCCTGGGGCTGTCACTATTGCGACTAATATGGCTGGGCGAGGAACTGATATTGTCTTAGGTGGTAATTTAGAAATGCGCCTAGAAGATATTGAAAGCCCTGCGCAACGTGAAAAAACCACTAAACAATGGGAGCAAGAACATCAAAAAGTTCTCGATTCTGGAGGCTTATATGTGATTGGTACTGAGCGTCACGAATCACGGCGTATTGATAACCAGTTACGCGGTCGTTCAGGGCGGCAAGGTGACCCAGGTGAAACACGTTTTTATTTGTCTATGGATGATACGCTGATGCGTATTTTTGGTTCTGAGCGAATTTCCGGGATGATGCAGCGAGTAGGCATGGAAGACGGTGAAGCAATTGAAAGCCGTCTAGTTTCGCGAGTGATTGAAAATGCGCAACGTAAAGTAGAAGGGCATAACTTCGACATGCGTAAGCAACTGCTTAAATATGATGATGTTGCCAATGAGCAACGTAAGCTTGTTTACTCAGAACGAAATGAGTTAATGGCTAGTGACGATGTATCTGAAAATGTTGAGGATATGCGTGAAGACGTGGTTGATTCAGTGATCGATCGTTCTATTCCTCCACAAAGCTTACCCGAGCAATGGGATATTGAACAACTACAAGATGATTTAGCATTAGAGTTTAATGCTAATCTGCCAGTACAAATCTGGTTGGATGACGATAAAGCGTTGTATGAAGAAACACTTCGAGATCGAATTCATGAAAAAGTGGATGAGTTATATGAAGTAAAGAAACAACAATATGGTGAGGAGACTATTCGCCATTTAGAGAAGGTAATTACTTTACAAACCTTAGATACACAATGGAAAGAACACTTGGCTGAGATGGATTATTTACGCCAAGGTATCGGCTTGCGTGGCTATGCGCAGAAGAATCCTGAGCAAGAATATAAGCGCGAAGCCTTTGAAATGTTTACCGCGATGTTAGACCGCGTCAAAATGGAAGTAATTACTATTTTGGCAAAAGTTAAGATACGCACCGAATCAGAAATCGCTGAATTAGAACAACGTCAGCGAGAAGCGGCAAGCAGTGATTTAGAATTAAAGCACGCTAGCCCTACGCAATCAGCTGCGCCATCACAACAAGCAGCTAGCGCTGACTCTAAGCCAGAAACATTTGTCCGCCAACAACCCAAAGTTGGTCGCAATGAAGCCTGTCCATGTGGTTCAGGAAAAAAATATAAACAGTGTCACGGTAAATTAACATAACCGCCTAAATTATTATGGCAGTAAAATTAAACTCTCCAACAGAACTTTTGCCGATAAAAGGTATTCGTTTAGCCTCTACTGCTGCACAAATTCGTTATCGGAATCGAAACGATTTGTTGTTGATGAGCCTTGTAGAAGGGTCGACAACAGCAGCTGTTTTTACCCAAAATAAATACTGTGCGGCACCCGTTATTATTGCTAGAGAGCATTTACAAAAGACTCAGCCTCGAGCGTTACTTATTAATGCAGGAAATGCGAATGCTGGTACGGGCAAGGAAGGTCGAGACAATGTTGTTTCAAGTTGTCAAGCGGTGGCGACTTCTTTGGGATTAGATGTTGAGCAAATACTACCATTTTCTACTGGAGTAATTGGCGAGCAGTTACCAATGGATAAGGTTGTAAATGGTGTTTCAGAAGTTGCCGATAAACTTTCAGAAGATAACTGGCTAGAAGCAGCAGCAACAATAATGACTACCGATACAGTTGCAAAAGGAGTTTCTGAACAATTTGAAATCGACGGCGAAAAAATAACAATTACCGGCATTGTGAAAGGTTCGGGGATGATTTGTCCTAATATGGCGACCTTGCTTAGTTATGTCGCTACAGATGCAAATATCCCTAGCGATATTTTACAAGTGTTATTAGAACGAGCAACCGAGGCTAGCTTTAATCGAATTACCGTCGATAGCGATACTTCAACCAATGATGCTTTAGTGTTGATAGCTACTGGACAAAGTAATGTGGATTTTGAATCGCTAGAGAGCGAGACAACCGCGCAGTTTTATAGCAGTCTAAAGAAAGTGTTAGTTGAGCTTGCTACGGCAGTGGTTCGTGATGGCGAAGGAGCAACAAAGTTTGTTGAAGTTGAAATTATTGGCGGTAAGACTAAGAAAGATTGTGCCACGATTGCGTATAGCATTGCCCATTCACCGCTAGTTAAAACGGCGCTTTTTGCCAGTGATCCAAATTGGGGACGAATTTTAGCTGCAATTGGCAAAGCGGATGTTAATGATTTAAATATAGAGACAATTGATATTTCAATAAATGGTCAGCCATTGATAAAGGCTGGTGAACCAGCGCCAAGCTATAATGAAGAAATAGGTCAACAAATATTTCAACAAGATGAAATCACGATTAATGTTAATTTAAATCTTGGTAAGGAAAGCTACAACGTTTGGACATCCGATTTGTCGCATGAATATGTGAGTATTAACGCAGATTACCGCAGCTGATTGTTATTTAACTTTGTTAAATGAAACGTATAGAAGTCGCTGTTGGCATAGTATTTAATTCAGATAACGATGTATTAATAGGGCAACGATTAGTCAAGGATGCGTACTATCAAAAATGGGAGTTCCCAGGTGGTAAATTAGAAGATAAGGAAACTGCGCAACAAGCTTTAGTAAGAGAACTGCAAGAAGAATTAGGAATTGTAGTGGAAAAATGCGAATTACTAATGGAACACAAACATGATTATCCAGACCGTCAGGTTACCTTGTTTGTTTATACGATAGCAGAATATTCAGGTAATGCGCTTGGTAAAGAAGGTCAAGCTTTACGCTGGGTCAATTTGAATGAATTAAGCAACTTGAATTTTCTTCAAGGCAATCAGTCAATCATTGAAAAGCTATTAGCTAGCCGCTAACTCAGAAAGTTTTAGATGAAGAGCATCAACGCTCTCTAATGTTGCTTGGATGCTACCGTCATTAGTAATAATATCATCGGCGAGTTCCACGCGTTGCTCATCCGAAGCTTGCGTAGCGATGATCTTAACAACCTCTGCTTGAGTAAGTTGATTGCGTTGCATTACCCGTTTAATTCTAGTTTTCTGCTCGGCTGTTACTACTACAATATGATCCATCATTTTGACAAATGGCGAGCCCTTTTTCAGTAAAGGCACAACAACAACGCAATACATTGATTTAATTTCATCGATTTGATTAATTGTTTTAGCTCGAATGGCTGGATGAGTAATAGCATCGAGTTTTCGCTTGTTTTGCATCGTAGCGAAGGCGACCTTTCGTAGTGCATCACGATCCAATTCTCCATTACTTTTAAGAATATGACCCCCGAATGCATCACTAAGCTCAGCGAGTGCTGGTTCTCCAGGTCTGACAATCTGGCGAGCAATAATATCAGTATCTATGATTGGCACGTCTAGCTCGGCGAAATGATCGGAAACTAAAGTTTTACCACTACCAATTCCGCCAGTTAAACCTACGACAAATGTCATCTTTAAAATTTAATTGAGCTAAAATAAGTTTGATTAATAGCATCACCCCAAATCATGGCAATCCATCCAGCTATTGAGATATAAGGGCCAAATGGAATAGTATTTTCAGCATTTGTTTTTTTTGTCGCAATCAAAAGGATGCCAATAACACTGCCTACAACGGTAGAGATTAAAATAATTTGTGGCAACATCTGCCAACCAAACCAAGCACCCAATAACGCTAACAATTTAAAATCACCATAGCCCATGCCTTCTTTGCCAGTGAGCAATTTGAATAACTGAAAAACGATCCATAGCGCAAGGTATCCAGCTATTGCACCTATAATTGAGTCGATAGGTATAGCGAAAATAGGCAGAGCGCTTATAGCTAAGCCTAGCCATAAAATAGGTAAAACAAAATCATCGGGTAAGAGCTGATGATCAAAGTCAATAAAGCTTAGAGTCACTAATGTCCAAGTTAATATTAATCCGAATAGTGACTGCAGTGACCAGCCAAACTTATAAACGACGAACGCACTAAGTATGCCAGTTAATATTTCGACAAGAGGGTAGCGTAAACCAATCGAAGTTTTGCAGTTCGCACATTTGCCGCGCAGAATAACAAAACTAATAACAGGGATGTTTTGCCAAGCTTTAACAGGGGATTTGCAATTACCGCAATGCGAACTAGGTGAAATGATACCAGGCGGTTGTTCTGTAACCTTTTCTTCTATTTCAAGCCATTGCTTAGATTGAACAGTCCATTGGTGTTTTAGGCGTTTTGGGTAACGATAAATAACAACATTCAAAAAACTACCAATCATTAACCCTAAAACAGCGGCTAAAAAAACATGAAACCCTGCTGGCAAAGCAGCAATTTCAGTGAACATTTTTTTGCTGGTCTAGAATACTGAAGCTAATTTGAAGATCGGCATATACATAGCTAGAACCATTGTGCCAATAATGACGCCAAGGATAACAATCATTAGTGGTTCAATAATGCTGGCTAAGGAGTCAACAGCATCATCAACTTCACGTTCATAAAATTCAGCAACTTTGTCTAACATTGTTTCTAGTTCACCAGATTCTTCACCGCTAGCAACCATTTGTAGCATCATATTAGGGAATACTTTGGTATTTTCCATAGAGTTTTCTAAGCTTCGGCCAGTTGATATGTCATTTTTAACTTGTGCCGTAGCTTTTTGATAAACGCGATTACCTGTCGATGCTCCAACAGTGTCCATGCCGTCAACTAATGGCACGCCAGCACCAAAGACAATAGATAAGGTTCTTGAAAATCGAGCGAGTGCTGACTTCTTAAGAATAGGTCCTATTGCTGGAAGACGAATACTTATGCGATCTAATGTATGACGCATTTTACTGGAACGTTTATAGGAAAAGATAAAGAGAGCAACACCACCAATTATGACTAAAAATATTACCCACCAATATTGTTGCGTCCATACAGACATATCGATAATCAACCTAGTTAGTGTTGGTAAATCGGCACCAACACCGCTAAAAAGACTTTCAAACTGTGGAATAACGAAAAGCAATAATAGAATAGTAACGATTGCCGCAATAGTTAGAACAATCGTTGGGTATAACATCGCTGACTTAACTTTACCTTTTATGATTTCAATTTTTTCATTATAAGTTGCCACTCGGTCAAGCATTGTATCTAACTTACCCGATTCTTCGCCGGCTTCAGTAAGACTAGTAAATAAACGATTGAAATATTTGGGGTGCTTTGATAATGATTTGCTCAGTGTTGTGCCTGATTCTACCTCACGACTTAGTTCAAGCATGAGTTTTTCCATTGACGCATTTTCATGGCCTTTACCAATTGCTCTTAGAGTTTGAGCAATAGGAATACCAGCGCCGATCATTGTTGCCATTTGACGTGAAGCAAAACTTATATCTACCGACTTGATAGGTTTTGCGCTAGAAAATAATGGCTTAGGTTTACGTTTTATTTTAGTAACACGTAAGCCTCTTTGCCTTAATATAGCTCGCGCCTGGGCTAATGATGGAGCTTCTATTTCTCCATTAGAAGTGGCTCTTTTTTGGTTCATCCCTTCCCAGACGAATTCTACTGATCTTGCTCGTTTTTTTGTGGCCATACTATTAGCTAATTCTTGTAATCAATTGATTCATTTATGTTTTTATCACAAAGCAGTGTATTATACGTTAGTGACCCTTTCAATCTCTTCTAAGGAAGTTATGCCTTCGCGGATCTTATGTAGGCCGGAATCGCGTAAATCTAGAATACCCTCTGTTTTTGCGGTGCGTTCTATGTCTTGTTCAGTACAACCTTCCATAATGAGAGTTTTTATCGTCTCACTAATCGGCATCACTTGAAACACACCTGAACGTCCTTTGTAACCCTCGGTGCAATTTGTGCAACCTTCGGTATTTGCTTGAAATATAGATAATTTTTTCAATTCTGCTTTGTTAAAACCTGCTTCTAGTAGTACTTTATCAGGGTAATTTGCAGGTTCTTTACACAAGGTACAGAGTTTTCTACACAATCGCTGGGCGACAATCAAATTAACCGCTGAAGCGACATTGAATGCCGGGATGCCCATATTTAATAAGCGCGTTAAGGTAGAAGGTGCGTCATTGGTATGCAGTGTTGACAAGACCATATGGCCAGTTTGCGACGCTTTTATTGCAATTTCGGCTGTTTCCAAGTCACGAATTTCGCCTAACATAATAATATCTGGATCTTGGCGTAAGAACGCTCGCAGTGCATCGGCAAAGTGCAGATTCGCTTTTTCATTAATATTGACTTGAGTAATTCCAGATAATTGAATTTCTACTGGATCTTCAACCGTCGATATGTTTTTACTAGGGTCATTTAATTTATTTAGTGCTGAATACAGTGTTACCGTTTTACCACTACCTGTCGGTCCTGTGATCAGAACCATTCCATAAGGCCGCTTAATAACATCCTCGTAGGCTTCCAATTGAGTTTCAGTAAATCCTAACGTGGTTAGATCTAAGTTGGCAGCACTTGAATCAAGTATCCGCATAACCACCTTTTCACCATAAACAGTTGGCAATGTATTGACACGAAAGTCAAATGCTTTGTTTTTGGAAATCTTGAGTTTTACTCGACCATCTTGCGGCGCACGACGTTCAGCGATATCAAGTTTAGATAGAATTTTGATGCGTGCTGCGATTCTAGGAGCTAATTGCACTGGTTGTGATGCGGCTTTATGTAATATACCGTCTACGCGAAAACGAACTCTAAGCTCTTTTTCGAAAGGTTCTATGTGAATATCTGATGCACCTTGGTTAATCGCATCAACTAGAAGTTTATTCACATATTTAACTATTGGTGCGTCATCATGGCCAAAATCAGTATCATTATTTTCTAAGCCATCATCATCTTCATCTAAAGCCAGCTCTATATCATCATCACCTAAAAAATCTTCTAATGATTCATTGTTGCTTTCTTCAAGATAAGCAATTTTATTTTCAAGTGCACCAAGTTCAATTTGCAGGGGGATGGTACGTAAGCCTGAATAAAATTTGATTTCATCAAGGGCGCTTTTATTGGTCGGATCAAGTACCCCAACATATAGATGTTTTCCATGATGATATAACGGCAATACGGAGTGCTTCTCAACCAACTTCATTTCAATTTGATCTTGCGGGATCGCATCATCACTTAGTGCATCGAGATCAAATAACGGAATGCCAAATTGATTCGCTAAGGCTTTAGACATTTCAGCACTACTTATTAGACCTTTACCAATAATCTCTCTAAGTATCTCGCGGGTATTCGTTTCTTCTTGCGTGATCGTAGTCAAATCTTCACTCTTGACTAGATCAAGATTAATCAGTGTTTTTGCTATTGGTGGTATTGATGCGTTCACGTTCTATTTTTGACCATGTTGATTTGCTAAGTGTCTAGATTTGTGCAAAAAAAGTATACTTCCGTATGCTCCCAATCATAATATCATAGACATATTATCAATGTAGTGTTTGATTGTTCAAGTAAGTGTTTGATAATGATGTCAAATTTAGTAAATTATTCCTTTGCAAAAAGATGTGTTTATCTATTTCGATTTATTCGAATTAGTAATGATAGGTTGGCAGCGTGAAAGTCTAGCCTACCTAAACTGAATTAGAAAAATTGCAATTAATTAAATACCTGAATTAGCTTTGCAAAAAAGAAAAGGGGTTTCACTTTGACGTGAAACCCCCATCTTTAAAAATTTATTAAAAGCTAGATTGACATACAGCTGCCAGATTAGCTTAATAATATTTATCTACAAGACGCAGGTAAGAACTGATCATCAATAGTAGTGCTTGTACATGTCCAACCAAATGGCGTTGTGCCAGCCATCGCATTTGTTAGAGCTGTATCCATATTATCAATAACAGGTGTTAATACAATAGTATCATTGTTCGTGATATCGGCGCTAATATCTCCATCAACTGCAACAGTAATAACACCGTTTTCATCTGTAGTAATATTATTAATGAACTGAGAAAAATTGTCGCCCATGGGAACTTCTCCACACCCAAACATGTTCGCCATATAGTCACCCGAGTCTGATCTAGTTTGATAGAACTCAGTCACATTAGTTTTGCATGATGATGCGGCCAAAATTGCTTCTGACATACGTGCACGAGTTGTGTAATCACTATAAGCAGGTAAAGCAACGGCTGCTAAAATACCGATAATCGCAACAACGATCATCAATTCGATAAGTGTAAAACCTTTTGCATTGTTATGCATGTGTTTAATGTTTTTCATTTGTAACTCCAAATATGTATAAATAAATTAAAAATTCGTTTTTAGAACTCATATCTTGCTAGGTGTAAGCTTGCCTGATGTTCATTCTGTTTAGAACGGTATTGCTCGACAACGAGAGTATTTATACCAAAAAAATTTTTTTTAGGAAGAAAAAACACACAAATAAATTGTCAAACAAAGTTAATGATTTAACTCTTTGATTTTAAACAGTTTTTATTTATTTTTTGTAGGAAAAAGTAGGCTTTTTAGCGGTGACATTTATTGTCAACCTATGTCGTATTTGGTCAATTTATACCTAAACGAACGAAATGTCATTCCGATCAA
>CAZFEM010000005.1:44624-47657 GCA_964517515.1 uncultured Gammaproteobacteria bacterium
CTATGTCGTATTTGGTCAATTTATACCTAAACGAACGAAATGTCATTCCGATCAATTTTGCCGCTTCAGTTTTGTTGCCATTGGTTTGAGCTAAAGCAGATTGCAGTGCTTTTATTTCCTCACGCACAAGAAATTCTTCAATACTTTCATTACCTGGCACAAAACTTTTAAGCTCGGCAATGCGTAAACGCTCGGCTAAATACGAAATTGTCCATGCAATTGCAAACATTACTAAGCTATATGTTACTAATAGACTCATATTTGCTTCAATGTCAGAACTTAAGAAGCTATATATGTGTTCGTAAAACATTAAGATAATGGCGCCACCGGCAAGTCCTAAGGCCTGAACACGTGGTAATACGATACTGCCGGTTGCCACAATCATTATAAATAGAAAGGTAAAAGTGCTTTGAATACTGCCAACACTGTGGACTAAGAAGGTAATTAGCACTAAATCTAAGGAAAACTGTAGTAAAACTAAAATATTAAACGGCAATAAACGACGCAAACTGATAATGCTGAATATTATTGCACTAATGAGTATTAAGATTGTACACCCAGTAAACATATTCGTGTGTTCTAGGTTTGCGATCGGAATTAATTCAGGTTTAAAGTTTATAAGTCCAACAATAATAAGTAATGCAGCCGCTAAGGCATAGCGCATTAGGTTGAGGGTAAATACAGCGCGCCAAATATCCTGTTTAAGAGCAGGTTGTTCCTGTGGCTTAGTTTCTGAGGGTGTGTCTTCTGTTATTTCTTTTCTAGAAACATCTAGTTTTTGTGCTAAACCTGCATTGGCAATAGCAATTAGATCTGAATGTTTTGCGTTCATTAGTTCTCTAGTTTAGTTGCTTTGGGGGCATATCCTAGGTTCATGCTCTTTGAGCTAATCCCCAAATTTGTATGTATTCTACACCCGTTTTTTTTAAAACTTTAGTTATTTCTGTTGCAGTAGCGCTAGTAGTGACAACATCATCAATAATAACTATATGTTTTGCATCCGTTTTCTTTACCTGTTTGAAACAGTTTTTAAGATTTTTACGGCGTAATGCTAATGATAAATCAGCTTGTGCTGTTGTTGCTTTACTTTTGTAAATTATGTCGCTTTTATAAGGAATATACAGCAACTTACTGAGCTCCTTTGTTAATAATAGTGACTGATTAAAACCTCTTTGGCGCAGTTTACTAATATGTAGCGGCACTGGAATAAGTAAATCTGGCAGCTCAATGTCTTGATTAATGATTTCTTGATATAGCAATTTTGCTAGTCGTTGAGCAAGTTCAGGGTGGTCGTGGTATTTAAACTTACGAATTAACTTTGCTATAGGCTCTTTATATTCAAAAGCGCAAAAGCAGGCATCATAAATAGGTGGTGTCGAGATGCATTTACCGCAGTAGTCTAGGTTTGCTACATAGCTTTGGCCACATCGAGCGCAATTATTAAATCTATGCGGTAAGAGAGCGTAGCAATATTTACAAGTAGGATTTGATGAATCGCTTATATTGTTATTACAAATAAGGCATTTATTTGGCAATGCCCAATCAAGAGCCTTTAGCTTCCAATCAAAAGCATTTTTAAAAGTACTTGGGGTAGAAATTTTGGTGAAAATTCGCTTCATAATCAACTCCATTTGATATTTCGTTAGCAAACTAATGATAGTTGATCTGTTTATGACACTCAAATGTCCTTCAAATAAATTGTAGGTCCTTGCAAAAATAAGCGATATTCACGATAGAATTTGTTGATGCTTAGAGGTTGCTATGATACCTTCTCTCAGCCTAAAAAAAGCGCAAATTATGCTGAATTTTTGAATATTTCATCAACTAAAATAGTTATTTCAAAAATTCAGGTTACCAAACCATTTTTTATCTAAGTTATTGATTTTAATTGTTTATGTTGAATTATTCTATTTTGGCTTTTAATCTTATTACCTCGGAGAGCCTTCGTTTATGTTGGTCACTCAAACCATGAAACAGCTTTTGCATTCCCTGCTAAATTTGCAAGTGAAATTATCAACCTTTTGCCTAACAATTAGCACTATGCTAATGAGTGGCTTAGCGCAGGCTGAATACGCTTTAAATTTCCCAAGACCTGTGACGCAAGTTGGTCGCGATATATACACATTGCATATGACTATTTTCATCATATGCGTTGTTATTTTTGTATTAGTGTTTGGCGTGATGTTTTATTCAATTTTCAAACATCGCAAGAGCAAAAATTATGAGCCAGCACACTTCAGTCATAGTACAAAAGTAGAAATTGTTTGGACGATTATTCCATTTATCATTCTTGTTGTGATGGCAGTTCCCGCTACGATAGTTTTAATTGATATGGAAGATACGACCAAATCTGACTTAACCATCAAGATTACCGGTTACCAATGGAAATGGGGATACGAGTATTTGGATAGCGATATAAGTTTCTTTGCCACACTGACTACGCCTCGTGAGCAAATTGATCAATTTAATGCTGATACCGCACAGCCACTTGGTGAGAATTATTTATTAGAAACAGATAAACATTTAATTGTACCGTCGGGTCGTAAAGTACGCGCCTTAATCACTGCGAATGATGTGATTCATGCATGGTGGATTCCTGCATTCGGCACAAAAAAAGATGCGATTCCTGGTTACATTAATGAGCTTTGGTTTAATGTTGATGTTGGTGAAGAAGGGATCTATCGAGGCCAGTGCGCAGAGTTATGTGGTAAAGACCATGCCTATATGCCGATTGTCGTAGAGGTAGTTACTGCTGAAAAATTTGATAATTGGGTTGCCTCTGGTGGTATGAGTTTTGATCCGCAAGCCATTGTTGAAGCCCCTCAGCAAACTTCTTTAGAAGAAACAGCCTCTGAAAATGAACAACCGCAAGCGAATACAGTTACTGAGACAGTTGTTGCTAATGTTGCCCCTGTTGCTCAAGCGGTTTCTGAGCAAGTAACTTCTGAACAAGTAACGTTGCCGCAAATAGTAGAGCCAGCCGCCGTTGAAGTATCTGAGCCTGTAACTGCTGTTGAAGACTCTCCAATCATT
>CAZFEM010000005.1:47757-52421 GCA_964517515.1 uncultured Gammaproteobacteria bacterium
GACTCTCCAACCGTTGAGGACTCTCAAGCAAGTGCTGCAGAAGTTACTGAAAGTGCTTGGAGTAAAGATGCATTAATGAGCAAAGGCGCTGAAGTCTATAAAAACTGTATCGCTTGCCACGGTGCCGATGGCAAAGGTATCCCCGGAGTGTTTCCAGCCATTGCTGGGAGTGAGGTTGTGAATGGTGATATTAGTGCCCAGCTTGATTTAGTCATGTTCGGCAAGGCGGGTACCGCTATGGTGGCTTTTGCTAACCAATTGAGTGATGAAGAAATTGCTTCGGTCATTACTTATCAACGAAATTCTTTCGGCAACGATGTTGGTGACTTTGTCTCGCCAGCAGATGTTAAAGCCAAACGACAGTAGAGTAGGATAATAATCATGTCAAATACAGCCGCTGTTCACGATCATCACGACGACCATGATCACCACATGCCAACGGGTTTCAAGCGTTGGTTCATGTCGACTAACCACAAAGATATTGGCACACTTTATCTGATTTTTTCATTAACCATGTTGTTTCTTGGTGGCGCGATGGCTTTAGTCATTCGTACTGAACTATGGCAACCGGGCTTACAATTTATTGACCCGCATTTCTTTAACCAAATGACTACCATGCATGCATTGTTAATGGTCTTTGGTGCTGTTATGCCTGGTTTTGTTGGCTTTGCAAACTGGATGATTCCGTTAATGGTAGGAGCCCCTGATATGGCGTTACCACGGATGAATAATTGGAGTTTTTGGATTCTGCCATTTGCCTTTACAATTCTATTACTGAGTTTCTTTGTGCCTGGCGGTGCTCCTGCTGCTGGTTGGACATTGTATGCGCCACTCACTATTCAAGGTGGAATGAGCGTTGACATGGCGATTGTAGCAATTCACATGATGGGTATTTCTTCTATCATGGGAGCCATCAATGTGATCGTGACCGTATTAAATATGCGTGCACCGGGTATGACCTTAATGAAAATGCCAATGTTCGTATGGACATGGTTAATCACAGCCTTCTTATTAATAGCCGTAATGCCAGTCTTTGCTGGTGCGGTAACGATGCTGCTAACTGATCGTCACTTTGGCACAGCATTTTTTAACCCAGCCGGTGGCGGTGACCCTGTTCTGTATCAACATATCTTCTGGTTTTTTGGTCACCCTGAAGTTTATATTATGATTTTGCCAGCCTTTGGCATTATCTCGCACATTATTCCGACTTTTGCGCGCAAGCCGTTATTTGGTTATAGCTCGATGGTTTTCGCAACGGGTGCGATTGCTTTTCTGTCGTTCATTGTCTGGGCGCATCATATGTTTACCGTTGGTATGCCTCTGGAAGGCGAACTGTTTTTTATGTATGCGACGATGTTGATTTCCGTGCCAACGGGCGTAAAAGTATTCAATTGGGTGACAACAATGTGGCGCGGTTCTATGACATTTGAAACGCCAATGCTCTATGCAATAGGTGTTGTCTTCTTATTTACACTAGGTGGCTTATCTGGTTTGATGCTGGCTATTACGCCTGCGGATTTCCAATACCATGATACCTATTTTGTGGTTGCTCATTTCCATTATGTATTGTTCTCCGGTGCAGTAATGGCGATGATGGGTGGTACTTATTTTTGGTTACCTAAATGGTCTGGAAAAATGTACAACGAGAAGCTAGGCAAGATTCATTTTTGGTTAACGGCGATCTTTTTTAATATCACATTCTTCCCACAACACTTTTTAGGTTTGGCTGGAATGCCTAGACGTTATGCAGACTACCCAGTACAGTTTACTGAGTTTAATCAGTGGTCATCAATTGGTGCGTTTGGTTTGGGTCTTTCGCAGATACTCTTTGTGTATATCATCGTTGTAACCTTTAAAAGCGGTAAGAAAGCGACTGATGAAGTTTGGGAGAATCCTGAAGGTTTAGAGTGGACTGTTCCTTCGCCGGCACCGTTCCATACTTTTGATGAACCTCCTGTAGTTAAATAAGTGCTAAGCAAGAGTTAAAAAACATAATTTAAGATGACAGACGAAAAAGATAAGCGCTCAAAAAACAATGCTAAAGTAGCATTGCTCATTGCGCTTATTCCTATCGCTTTATTTATTGGTAGCTTTTTTGTTCAACGATAATGAATAACTCTAATAGTCAATCCGACAATCAATCCGACAAAAGTTCGGACAATGCCATCAACAACAATATTGTAATTAAGCTAACGCTGATTGCCGTTTTGATGTTTGGTTTTGGCTATGCTTTAGTCCCTTTATATGAAGCTTTTTGTCGAGTTACAGGTTTTGGTGGTAAGACCGACACGATTACTGAAAGTGTTGCGCAAAGTGCTGAGTTAGTTGATCGAGATATTGCGGTAACGTTTACTACCCATAGCAATACATCGTTACCTTGGGAGTTTAAACCAATCACTAAGTCTTTGGATGTAAAGCCTGGGCAAATTCAAGACGCAGTATTTTATGTTAAGAATTACTCGAATAAACCTATTACTGGCATGGCTACATTTAATGTGACGCCACCACGAGCGGGTTTTCATTTTAAGAAAACAGAATGTTTTTGTTTTTCTCAACAGGTTTTACAACCGGGCGAAGAAAAAGAAATGTTGGTCAAGTTTATGCTTGATTCGGCAATGCCAGAAGACGTTCAAGAATTAACTTTGTCTTATACTTTTTTCGATAACGAAAAATTTGCCGGACAATAAAACAAAATAAATAAAGATTATTAACGAGGAAAACAATAATGTCTTCGCATTCTCCAGATCATTATAAAGATCACTATTTTGTACCTGACGCTAGTGTCTATCCTTTTGCTAGTTCGATCGCATTGTTTTTGATCGCCTTAGGCGGCGCAAGCTTCTTAAACAATTATGCTTTCGGCTCTTATATGATGACAGTGGGGTTCTTGCTATTAGGCACTTTACTATTTATTTGGTTCCGTAAAGTTATAATTGAAAGCCCTGTTTACAATATGGATGTGGATAAATCTTTTCGCATGGGCATGTCATGGTTTATCTTTTCAGAAGTGATGTTCTTTGCGGCTTTTTTTGGCGCACTTTATTATCTGCGTAATTTGGCAATTCCTTGGTTGGCGGAAACAGAGTTACTGTGGCCGGGTTTCGAAGCATCATGGCCGTCATCTGGTCCTGTTGGTGCTGAACTCATTGCTGGTGGTGCAACGCCGTCGTCAACTGAAATTGCTGAAGGAACTCGTTATAGTCTAGTCGATCCTTGGCATTTACCTTTATACAACACGCTATTGCTATTAACGTCTAGTGTCACTCTAACAATCTCGCATCATGCTTTACGTGCAGGCAATCGCAAGCAGACTATTATTTGGTTGGCGGCGACTGTACTGCTAGGCATTTGGTTTTTATTCTTGCAAGCTGAAGAGTATATCGAGGCATACCAACACTTAGGTTTAACTTTAGGCACAGGGGTGTATGGCTCAACCTTTTTTATGTTGACCGGTTTTCATGGTTTTCACGTTACCTTGGGTGCTTTTATTTTATTTGTAGTTTTGCTGCGTTGCATGAAAGGGCATTTTACTGCCGAACAACATTTTGCTTTTGAAGCGGGTGCTTGGTATTGGCACTTTGTCGATGTTGTGTGGGTAGGGCTATTTATTTTTGTTTATATTCTGTAGGGGCATTTATAAAAATATTGTCTTGTAGATATTAAATCTCGATTTCGCATAGATTTAAAAGATAGATCAAAAAAGCCTCGGTTCATCGAGGCTTTTTTGTGTTTATTGCTTTTGTTCAATCCTTTCCGTTTGTTCTTTATTAAAGTTCACTGGATTAACGGAATTGCTTGGTACAATCCACCCCATCTTGATAGATAGGGCAATAAAAGCAAATAGACATACTGAGATTCCTATGCGCCAGGTTAGTGCTTTAACAACTCTGTCGCCTTTATCGCGTTCATCAGGTGTTTTGAGTAAATGAAACAGACCTACGCCAAGACTGGTGATCATTGCTATTAGTAGGAAGGCAATTACAAAAGTAGTCATTGTATTTATTCATCTATAATTTATTGCGAAAGATATTGTAACTTAATTAAATTAATTCAACCGTGAGCAAACAGATAAAAAAACCAGTTTTAATGATTGTCGCAGTCATCATCTGTTTAGCTATGGTGCGACTCGGTTTTTGGCAATTAGATCGCGCTACACAAAAACGAGAAATTTTGTCTCAGTCGATTACCTTATCAGAGCTACCTTCGATAAATTTAACCAATTTATTAAATGACTTTGCGACAAATACAGAGGAGTTAAGATTTCGTCAGGTTCATACAACAGGGCATTATTTAGAGTCTGATTCTATTTTTATTGATAATCAGGTATTGGAATCAAAGGTAGGTTATTCGTTGTTAACGCCTTTGCAATTGTCGAATAGTCAGAGGGTAATTATGGTTGTTCGGGGCTGGCTGGCAGTTGGCGATTCCAGAGAGGTATTACCTGAATTTAACACGCCTGTAGGTCCACAAACTCTGCAAGGGCGGTTAAATTTATTGCCAGCTAAACCACCGTTGTGGAACGACGAATATGCTGTGTCAGAGGGCCCAGTATGGCAGTTTTTAGAAATTGAACAATTTCGCTCTCAAACTGGCTTAGATGTACTACCGATGGTGTTAGAATTAGCGCCCGTTAGCGATGATGAGAAGCCCGTTAGCGATGATGA
>CAZFEM010000005.1:52521-61027 GCA_964517515.1 uncultured Gammaproteobacteria bacterium
TGGTGTTAGAATTAGCGCCCGTTAGCGATGATGAGAAGCCCGTTAGCGATGATGAAAAGGCCGCTAGCGAAAATGTTGAATCTGCAACGACACCACCGTTCAGACATTGGCAACTAATTGATGATAAGTGGGTTCATAAGCATCAAGCTTATGCTGTGCAATGGTTTGCAATGGCATTTGTATTTTTTGTAGTTTGCATAATTGTATTGATTAACAGCTTGCGTAAACAAGCAAATGAACAAGAAGAAGCATGAGTTATTTTTATTATGACTAAAATACACCCTAACGACGCAAAGTTAAAAAAGACACAGTTTTGGAATCGTGTGCAGCTGATTATGATTTTAGTTGTATTTGCTGCGCCAATTGTTGGTGCCTTTTTTTATAAACCAACTGGTTTTACTAATTATGGTGATATTTATACACCGGTTAGGCAAGTAGAAAATTTAGTGATGACAGGTGTTGATGGCGATATAGAACTTGATTCATTTCGACGCCAATGGATATTTTTAGTAACAGCGAATGGTGCTTGCGACCAAAAATGTGAAAATAATATTTTAAAAATCCGTCAGCTACGTTTTATGCAAAACAACGATATGTTGAGAATTAGAACGGTATTTTTGCATACTGAATTAGACAACGATTTCGCGGCTGACTTACGCGCAAAATACAGCCCAGTTGAAACATATAATGTATCACTTGAGCAGTTTAATGAATGGACTAAAGTGTTACAGGTTGATTTGCCTGATCAAGAGCAAATTAATCGCACTTATATTATTGATCCAGCCGGTAATTTGATGATGAGTTACCCTCCTGATGCTGATCCAAACTTCATCAAAGAAGACATAAAAAGATTGTTGAAAGCCTCGCAAATCGGTTAATAGAGCATGTCAATAACTACTAGCAATACCGACTCACTGACCACTGCGTTTCGTCAGTATTATGACCTGACAAAGCCACGGGTCGTTATGTTGATCGTTTTTACAGCGATTGTTGGTATGTTGTTAGCTGTAAAAGGAATACCCGATTTATTAACTGTCATTGCTGCAAGCGCAGGAATTGGTTTAGCGGCTTCTTCTGGCGCAGCGATGAATCAGATTATCGACATGCGTGCCGACGCAGTGATGGCGCGTACTAAAAATCGACCATTAGCAACTGGTGGCATGGAAGTATGGCAAGCGATTTGTTTTGCTGCTCTATTATGTTTTTTAGGAATGTTGGTGTTAGTCGTTTGGGTTAATCCGTTAACCGCGGTACTGACCTTTATCTCAATGGTCGGTTATGGAATTATTTATACTGTATTTTTAAAGCCCGCGACGCCACAAAATATTGTTATTGGTGGTGCTGCTGGTGCCGCTCCTCCATTGCTTGGCTGGACGGCAATGACTAATGTAGTAAGCCCAGAAGCTTGTTTGTTGTTTTTAATTATTTTTGCATGGACGCCGCCGCATTTTTGGGCTTTAGCACTCTATCGACGTGAAGAGTATGCCGCCGCGGGTGTACCAATGTTACCGGTAACGCATGGTGAGGAATTCACCCGCTTACAGATTTTGTTATACAGCTATATATTAGTTGCCGTGACGTTATTGCCTTTTACCATTCATATGTTTGGTGGTATTTATCTGCTTGCTGCGGTTTATTTGAATGCTCGTTTTATGTTTTATGTGCTAAAACTATATCGTCGTTATAGCGATGATTTATCCCGCAAGACCTTTGTTTATTCGATTAAATATTTAATGTATCTTTTTGCGGTAATGTTAATAGACCATTATTTTTGGGAGCGTTTATTGTTAGCGATCACTTGAGTAAAGGAATAGTGTGTATAAGTTATGAAGATTTTAGACTTTACTCTAATCTTTCAATCAAAGGATTCTCATGTAAATAAGCACGCGCTATACTAAATCCAACATGAACTCCATATCTATAAAACTTTTTTTATCTTTGTTTGGCCTCACTGCAGTAATATTAATTGCGACGATCGGCTTAGCACGGTGGAGCTTCAATTATGGTTTTAATGACTATCTGAACTCTATTGAAGAAAATAGATTACAAAGAATTAGTGCGCAATTGGTGCAACATTATCAAGATAACGGCAACCGTTGGACTGCTGATATAAATAGTTATTTTGATGAAATAGTTGAGGCAGATTTTCATCGCCCTGAGTCTGCGCCACTGCTAGCCACAAGTAATGAAATTCTGCGAGCTGCTTTAAGCTCATCGTTAGAAGATGAGTTGCAGTCTTTATCAATATTAGACCAACAAGAGTTTAGTGACGCATTGGATTCGCTAGAGGCTTCGGATTATCCATCTTATAACCCTGACTTTGATGTTGATATTTGGCAACCAGAGATATCGACTTCTAATAACCCTCCTGCTAATACATCCATAACGGCTATTGAAGAGAATATTTCGCCAACGAATGTGTTTGTGTCAAATCAAATAAACGTTAACCATTCAATGGCTTTATTAGATATGGATGGTATTCAACTTGCTGGAATTGATATTCCATCGGAACAAGACGCATTTATTAACGAGTTAATAACTGTTGATGGAGTGAATGTAGGTGAGTTGCGAACTGTTATAAATCGAGACTTGCAAACGCCACTTGAAAATGCATTTTCTGCGCAACAAAAACTGGCAAGTGTGTCGATTATTGCGCTTTCCTTAATACTAGCAGCAATTGCTTCGTGGCTATTATCTAGCATGTTGTTAGCACCAATTGTAAGATTAAAAAATAGTATTGGCACCTTAGCCAATGGCGATTATGGCGATCACCTCAACTTAGATCGTAAAGATGAACTCGGCATGTTAATGCGCGATGTGAATAAACTAAGTTCGACCTTACAAGAGAATCGCGTTTCTCGACGTGGTTGGCAGGCAGATATTTCTCATGAGTTAAGAACTCCAGTAACTATTATCAGTGGTGAAATCGAAGCGATTAAAGATGGCATGCGTGAAATGAATGTTAATAGCCTAAATTCTTTAGAGCATGAGGTCAATAATTTGAAGTACCTAATTGATGATTTATATCAGTTATCGCTCTCTGATATTGGTGGCTTGCGATATGAATTCGATCGTTTAAATGTTGGTGAACTACTAAGTACTATTGTCGATCAACAATATAATCGTATCAGTGAAGCCGGGTTTACTCTGAGTAGTGCGATTGAGAAAGAATATTGGATTCAAGGAGATCGAGCTAGACTAGAACAGTTGATAATTAACTTAATCAATAATGCCATTGCTTATACTGATGTGCCTGGCCAAATTAAGATAGGTGCGAAAATTTTTGCAAAAGAGTTTATTGTTTGGGTTGAAGATAGCGCGCCGGCTATTGATGAAGAATTTTTGTCGCTTATGTTTGAACCACTGTTCCGAGAAAAAAAATCACATAGACGTGCGAAAGGAAGAGCCGGTTTAGGACTAGCTATTTGTCGAAATATTGCTATTGCACATGATGCTGAAATAAAAGCTTGTTTGTCAGAGATGGGTGGAGTGAAAGTTGAAATTAGATTTCCAAAAATCACTAGTTAAATTAATAGATTAGGTGTTACTAATGAGTAAACAAAAAATTCTAGTTGTTGAAGATGAACCAAAAATTGCTGCATTACTTCAAGATTATTTGAGTGATGCAGGTTACGAGGTAACGGTTAGGAATGAAGGTTCCGGGGTCGTTGAGTTAGTAAAAGAGCAAACGCCTGACTGTGTCATTCTTGATGTAATGTTACCAGGCAAAAATGGTCTCGATATTTGTAAAGAACTGCGTCAATTTACTATGGTACCGATTGTTATGATCACCGCTAGGGTAGATGAGATTGATCGTTTGCTTGGTCTAGAACTTGGGTCAGACGATTATATTTGCAAACCATTCAGCCCTAGAGAAGTAGTGATCCGTATTCGCAATATTTTACGCCGTGTTGAATTAGCAGCAGATGATCAGACTAATAGTGAGCAAAGTGAAACTGTTGAATACCGAGATTTGAGCCTCAATTCAGCTCGTTTTCAGTGCGCCTATAAAGATGAGCCTATTGCGTTGACTGCCGTCGAGTTTCGTATGTTATTAGCGATGGTCTCACGTCCTGGTGTAATTTTCTCTCGTGATCAATTGATGGACAGTGCATATACCGACACAAGGGTAGTCAGTGACCGAACGATTGATACGCATATTAAAAATTTGCGTAATAAAATTTCAAAAAAATGTAAAGATGATTTAATTCACTCTATTTATGGTGTTGGTTATAAAGTTGAATAAATCGTTCAGCCGTTTTCCATTATTATTATTACTTTTGAATTAGCGTTTAGTAAAGATTAAACGCGATAGTTTTCGAACTCCTTGACCAAGAGAGCGGATTGCCATGCCGCTAGAGCCAGCGATTTGTTCTGGTTGTATATCGTCATCAGTTAGTAACTCTGGAGCACATCGCGATTTTATTTTTGTAACTGCCGACTGATCGACAAAGCAAAACTTTTTGAATATCCACTCATTGATAAAATTCCACTTTTGACCCTGACAAAAAGCCGCGACTAAGTCGACTAAGATAGGCTCGCCATTTTTGCTAATCAACGTATTACTAGGGTTACGTAAATCATTATGAGCGACACCTGCTTTATGCACTTCAGAAATAGCAGTATTAAGTTTTTCAAAGAACTCTGGCCAATTGGGTGTAATTTTATCTAAACGAGTGATTTGTTCAGATTCATGGTAAGTCATTAACAGAGAGCGAGAAGTTGGTTTATTGAGTAGCAAAGGCACACTAGGCACGGAGTCGAGTCTCTTTAGTGCTTTGCCCTCACGCCAAGTTAAAATAGGACCGATTAAAAAAGCGAACAAAGGGTCTGCTGCTCCTTGGTCTTTAAGAATAGCTTGATTACCGTCAATCTCAATGAGTAAAACGTCTGGGCGGGAACCGCCACCAGTACGAAAGCTCTGCGTTGCATGGGCTTTTAATTCAGCTAGTGAGTATTGAGTCCAATCGAATGACATGATCTGTTTTGGTCTAATTTAGATGAGATTATGGTAACATTTCGGCGTTATTAAGACACTTTGCCGCAATCATCTTTTTATTGCTAACCGAGTATAAATTAAACGAAATATATCATGCCTTCTTTGTCCGAATTAGAACTCAGCGCTACCACTGCATTAACACCATTAGATGGTCGTTATGGCAGTAAAACCAAAGCTTTACGACCAATTTTTAGTGAATACGGATTGATTCGTTATCGCTCCTTAGTTGAAGTTAAATGGTTACAAGCACTATCTAATGAAACGCACATTAAAGAGGTCCCAGAGTTCGCAAAAAAGACAAATGAGGCTTTAGATAAACTGATTGAAAATTTTTCTGTTGCCGATGCTGAACAGGTCAAAAGTATTGAAGCAACGACTAACCATGACGTCAAAGCCGTTGAATATTTTCTTAAAGAAAACACCCAATCATTGGATGAAGTAGCCGCTGTTAGTGAGTTCTTGCATTTCGCTTGCACGTCAGAAGATATCAATAATTTGTCCTATGCATTGATGCTCGAAGATGCACGCTCAAAAATTATTATTCCAACATTTGAAGAAGTCATAGACGCTATTCAAAGTCTGGCGGAAGATAATGCGGCATTACCAATGCTAGCGCGTACTCATGGTCAACCAGCATCGCCAACAACGTTAGGCAAAGAGATGCAGAATGTGGTGGCTCGTTTGCAACGACAATTAGTGCAAATTCAAGCGGTTGAGATTTTAGGAAAAATCAATGGCGCGACAGGTAATTACAATGCTCATGTCGTTGCTTACCCTGAAGTCGATTGGCAAGAATTTTCGCGTAGCTTTGTTGAGTCACTCGGCCTTAACTGGAATCCCTTAACAACTCAAATTGAGCCGCATGATTATATGGCAGAGTTGTTTCATGCTGTTGCAAGATTCAACACCATACTATTAGATTTTGATCGCGATATTTGGAGCTATATTGCGATTGGTTATTTTAAGCAACGCGTTATTGCAGGAGAGGTTGGTTCTTCAACCATGCCACATAAGGTTAACCCGATTGATTTTGAAAACTCCGAAGGTAACTTAGGGTTAGCGAATGCGATATTTGACCACCTTGCCTTAAAGTTACCCGTTAGTCGTTGGCAGCGTGATTTAACCGATTCTACGGTATTGAGAAATATTGGAGTTGGTTTTGGCTATACCGTATTAGCGTGCTCGGCGACCTTGAAGGGAATTAGTAAACTAGCGGTTAATGAGCAAGCATTAGCCGATGATTTGAATGACAACTGGGCAGTGCTCGGCGAAGCGATTCAAACAGTCATGCGGCGCTATGATATTCCTGAGCCATATGAAAAACTGAAAGCGTTAACGCGCGGCAATGATCAAATTGATCAACAGTCGTTAGCTACTTTTATAGAGTCTTTAGAGTTGCCTGATGATGTAAAAGCACAATTAAAAACACTAACCCCTGCGAACTATATCGGATTAGCTGAGCAACTCGCAAAAGCGAAGTAATTGATAAAGCGTGACTGAGCAAACGCATCGCTTATCCAAACTTATGTCGCAGCGCGGCATTTGTTCGCGTCGTGAGGCAGATAAATTGATTGAGCAAGGACTTGTTCGGGTTAACGGCGAGACGGTCAATACTTTGGGAATTAAATTCCCCGATACTGTTGAAATTAGTTTGACCGAGAAGGCTAAAAAAATACAGCAGAAACGTATCACCATTATGATCAACAAGCCTGTTGGTTATGTATCTGGACAGGCTGAAGACGATTATATTCCTGCCGTTAGATTGATTAAGCATGACTCACAGTCAGAGTTTGATAAAAGTAATCTGTCATTACAATCCGAGCATTTCGATGGTCTTGCACCGGCAGGGCGCTTGGATATCGATTCACAAGGTTTGTTAGTGTTGACTCAAGATGGACGAGTTGCAAAACAACTAATTGGCGCCGACAGTGACCTAGAAAAAGAATACTTAGTGAGAGTCGATCAATTGGTCTCAAAACAACAACTTGAACAATTGACGTTTGGTTTAGAGCTCGATGGCAAAGCTTTGAAACGGGCAAAAGTACAGCAGATCAACGACCAACAATTACAAATAATTCTACGCGAAGGTAAAAAACGCCAAATTCGCCGGATGTGTGAAGCCGTAGGTTTGCATGTATCAGGTTTGAAACGAGTTCGGGTTGGGGAACTGCGTTTAGGTAAATTGGCTGAGGGTGAATGGCGCTATGTTGATGCTACCGAATTTCGCCATAGAACAAGCCAAAAATCAAAAAACTCTAGAGGAGGTAAGAGCCCTCAGCGAGATAAGAACTCTCATAAAAAGAAAAACTCTCAGCGGAAAAATAGTTTATATGGTGCAGCAAAACTGAAGTAGGGATACAGTGATAACGTTCAGTTAAAGGGCGGCTGTTAGTCGTCCATTTTTCAGCTTCTTGTTAGTTAAGTTATTGATTTTATTAATAAGCATTATGAAGTCTTGAAATATTTTATATTAGATGCAACAATGATAAGTGAACCACTGAAAGCATGAATGTGTCGTAGGTGGTGGATTTATTTCTGGGGTGGCTTTTTGCCACCCTTTTTAATTTGGATGTATTTTAACTCCAAACTCATTACTTGGGGCTGCTTTAAGATTAAAGCTAGGCTTTAATAATTCCAGCCATTCACGAAGTTGCTTATCATCGACTAGTTTTTTTAATCTGTTAGGAAAGTCACCAGTTTGAGTGTGTTTCATTCCATATAAATAAACTAAATATGCCACTAAGTCAGCCATTTGTATAAAATAAGACTCCTTTGAATCTTTTGGTAATGGGTCTTCTATAAGTGATTCAATTTCTTTTTTAAGTGGTGTTGCAGCAAACCTTGAAGGAATGTAATTTACTCTTTGAATGGCTCGTGTGGTTTTTCTCATTTTGCCTACTCTGCCTTCATCAGTGATAATCATAAACTTAATGTCAGGATTATTTTTTGGGTCGATATCATTTTCGATTCTTTGTACTGAGTATTTAAGAGATGTATTCATTACATCGTAGTCTTGTTTCTTAATTACAGTTTTATTAATTAGGATGTTGAATATTTTGACGTCAAGAGAGCCTATGAACTCGCAAAACCTAGTTATGACATCAATAGGATCAGAAGAGCTAAAGTCTAAATTTCTATAAGGATCTTTATCTAGTAAGAATTGTTTAGTATGTAGTTCAATTTTAACTGGGAAGTTGAAATCAGTTTTTAATTCTTTTCTCAGGTTCACAATTTTTTCATGTAAATCTTTCCAGTCTAAGTCATCAAAGTATATGCCGCACAAAACAAAGAGCGGGGATGAATAACTTGGGAATCCGTCGTCACCAGATTCATCGTAATAACATATTTTCATGAATACTCCTTTATTCTGTATTTAGTTAATAGCTTATTATTAGTGCACACGCTCGCCTTGTCCCTAACTCAATTTCCATATTGCTCTCCTAAGTCTTTGTTTTAAAATTCTAAAACTAGAATACTACAGCTTTCCTGAGGGCAAAAGCGAACTTG
>CAZFEM010000005.1:61127-69821 GCA_964517515.1 uncultured Gammaproteobacteria bacterium
ATCAAAATTAACATGCCAACAATACCGGTAGTAGCAATTAAGGTATCTCGATGTTTACGGCAGCCAATAAATAAGGCGGTACAACTAGTGGGTAAAACTATCCAAAGCATTAATTTATGAAATAACTCGTCGTCGACAAAACTATTTAAGGAAATAATAGGGAGTAGTGTGATTAATATAGGCGTTAAAAGACAATGCAATATGCAGATGCCCGATAAGGCAACACTAATTTTATCGAGTGTGGTCGATTTAATCATCAGAGGTGAGGTAGGTGACTTAACAGTTGGCGTTATAGTATAACATCAACTTGGTTTTTCCAAGGTTATCAAATACTTCTAATTAGAGGAATTCGCAGTTGCTAGTGTGTAGGGTGAGCTAGTTAGAAACTACTTGATATCCCTCTTTGCCTATATCGGTAGAGTATTGAGGGACTTTTGAGAAAAGAGTTGTGTCGTAACCATTTTCGTTAAAAACAAGCATCGCTTGTGCGTAGCTTTGAGTGCTGATCGATTTTGTGCGTGCCATAACCCAGCCATATTTTCGCGATTGATGGCCAAGCAAGACGATTTGATAATCATCATCGACATCTAAAACTTCAAATTTGAAACGCATGACCCAATAAAAAATTGATTGCCATTGGGTATTGTGTTCGTTCAAACTTTTGGCTGACCCGACTAACTTATCTATCTTGTTATTAAAACTGCCATTGCGTGACTCGAATATATCTTGATAGCTATTTGCGCCAGTTTTTAAATAAGTTGTCTTGCTACCGACTTTATTGCGTTCAGCAAAATAGGGAATATTGCTAATTACATACCACTCACCGACAAATTCATCAGGATCAACATGTTCCTCAGTAACCAAAGGAGTATTTTTTGTGCAACCGAAAATTAATAGGCAGGCAGTAGCTATTGAAATTAGCTTTATTAATCGCATAAAAAATGGGGTTTAATAATTGAGTTTGACCATAATAGAGAGCATGTGTTTGGTCTGTGAAGCGGTTACAATGGCAATGATTGTCAAATTTGTGTAAAGAACATCACTGTCATCTTTCTTCTTTATGAATCAATACTCGCCACATCAAAGTGTCATTAACTATAATGCTGGAGGGAGGCGTGATCGCTTACTGCTTGGGGTCTTGTTAGTGGTGTTGGGTGAGTGCTTATTAGTGATAATGGGGGCAGTTATAAAACACATAGGTCCGCAAATGCCTTTGTCTCAAATTATGTTCTTTCGTAATTTATTGGCGTTGATATTTATTTTTCCTATGGTTTGGCGAGTCGGGTTGACGCATTTACAAACATCTAATTCTGGCACTCATTTTCTCCGTGGTGCATTGGGTGTCAGTGCGATGTTTTGTATGTTCTATTCTTTTTCTAATATTAAGCTTAGTGAAGCGATACTACTTAAAGCAACATCACCTATTATGTTGAGTCTTATGGCATGGCTAGTGCTGCGTGAGAAATTACCGCCTCTTGCATGGTTAGCAATTTTTTTAGCGTTTTTTGGTGTTGCTATTATCGCCAATCTGGGAGAAATTGATTTAAAACTGCAGCTAGGATATCTGGCAGGAATATCAGCCGCCTTATTAGCGGCTTTGGCGAAAATAATGGTGCGTAAATTAGGTCGTACTGAACCAAGTGAAGTTATTATTTTTTATTTTGCAATTTGTGGTTCTGTTTTTACTTTGCCGTTTGCGCTTTGGCAATGGCAGGCTGTTTCGTTGGCGCAATGGGGTTTTTTAATACTCATTGCCTTGTTAGCAAGCTTTGGTCAATTATTTATTACTAAAGCATATACAGTTGCGAGAGCCGGCAGTGTTTCAATTTTTAGTTACCTAGCTATGCCATTTGCCGCAGGACTTGGCTGGTTAGTTTGGGATGAAACTATTGATATACCATTAATTATTGGTTCTTTGGTTATTATTTGCGCAGGCGCTATTAGTTTTTATGCAAGCCATCGTTCAGAACGGTTTGAACGCCATCTAGACTTGAAAAATAACTAAAAACGCTGATTTTGTGACTAAATTCGTACGGCTTTGCTAATCTTTAATCTGTTTGTTTTTGATATAAAAGGATCTGCCTCATATTTGTTGATTTTTTTCATTTTATTGCTTAGACCTTGACCCTAACTTGCGGTATCATCGCGACCCATTCGGTGCTGAGTACATTGGATTAGTAATCCATACTCGGCATCTTTTATTAGTTTCAAGAGTTTATTAATTCAATACTTAACAACCGAACAATTTGATTGTTCGATCGATATTCGAAAGTTTGACTTTCGAGACAGAGACACTGATATGAGCGACTTATCAAAATATAGGAATATTGGCATCTTCGCACACGTTGATGCAGGTAAAACAACGACAACTGAGCGTATCCTAAGCTTGACGGGCAAAATTCACAAAATTGGTGAAGTGCACGATGGTGAAGCAACGACTGACTTTATGGAACAAGAGCAGGAGCGTGGAATTACTATTCAATCAGCTGCTACCAGTTGTGAATGGGCTGGACACCGTATGAATATTATTGATACGCCAGGCCACGTTGACTTTACTGTTGAAGTATATCGTTCTTTAAAAGTTTTAGATGGTGGTATTGGCGTGTTTTGTGGTTCTGGCGGTGTTGAGCCTCAATCAGAGACTAACTGGCGTTATGCGAATGAGTCAGAAGTAGCACGAGTAATTTTTGTTAATAAACTTGATCGTATGGGCGCTGATTTTTATCGTGTTGTTGATCAAGTTGAAAATGTGTTGGCTGCTAATCCATTAGTCATGGTATTGCCGATTGGTATCGAGGATGATTTCGTCGGTGTTGTTGATTTATTAGAGCGTAAATCTTATATCTGGGATGACTCTGGTGATCCAACTAAGTTTGAAGTGGGTGACGTTCCTGCCGACATGGTCGATAAAGTAGAAGAGTATCGTGAAAAATTAATCGAGACTGCCGTTGAAGCAGACGACGATGTTATGGAAGCATACTTAGAAGGCGAAGAGCCAACTATGGAGCAGCTAAAAGCCTGTATTCGAAAAGGTACGAATGAATTAGCCTTTTTCCCAACTTACTGTGGTTCTGCATTTAAGAATAAAGGTGTACAGTTAGTGCTGAATGCAGTTGTTGATTATTTGCCTAGCCCAACAGAAGTGCCTGCACAACCGATCGTTGATGAAGAAGGTAATGAAACGGGTAAGCTTGCTAACGTTGATCCTGATGAAACATTCAAAGCACTAGCATTCAAAATTATGGATGACCGTTTTGGTGCCTTAACATTCGTGCGTATTTATTCAGGGCAATTGAATAAAGGCGACACGATTATGAATTCATTCACAGGTAAAACTGAACGTGTTGGTCGTATGGTTGAAATGCATGCGGATGATCGTATTGAACTTGATAAAGCACAAGCAGGCGATATTATCGCCATTGTTGGAATGAAAAACGTACAAACTGGTCACACCTTATGTGATCCAAAGGATGTTATTACACTTGAGCCAATGGTTTTCCCTGATCCAGTGATTTCAATGGCGGTTTTTCCTAAGGATAAAGCAGCGACTGAAAAAATGGGTATAGCTTTGGGCAAGATGGTTGCTGAAGATCCTTCTTTTATCGTTGAGACTGATCAAGAATCGGGTGAAACAATTTTAAAAGGCATGGGTGAGTTACACCTTGATATTAAAGTTGATATCTTGAAACGGACACATGGCGTTGAATGTACCGTTGGTGCTCCGCAAGTAGCTTATCGCGAAACGATTACTCAAGAAATTGAAGATAGTTACACGCATAAAAAGCAATCAGGTGGTTCTGGTCAGTTTGGTAAAATTGATTACATCGTTGGTCCGAATGAAGCCGGTGCTGGTTTTGAATTTGAATCGAAGGTTACGGGTGGTAATGTACCTCGTGAATTCTGGCCTGCGATTGAAAAAGGCTTTAAATTATCTATGGATAAAGGTGTACTTGCGGGCTTCCCAACCGAAGACGTAAAAGTAACTCTGTTAGACGGTGCTTTCCACGCAGTGGATTCATCAGCTGTTGCTTTTGAAATTGCTGCAAAGGGCGCATATCGCCAGTCATTACCTAAAGCGGGCGCACAAATTATTGAACCAATTATGAAAGTTGATGTGTTCTCTCCAGAAGATAATGTTGGTGATGTTATTGGTGATTTGAATCGCCGCCGCGGTATGATTAAGTCGCAAGACTTAACGCCAACGGGTGTACGAATTAAAGCGAGCATCCCACTTGCTGAAATGTTCGGTTATATCGGTGATTTGCGTACTATGACTTCTGGTCGTGGTCAGTTTTCAATGGAATTTGAAAATTATTTACCGTGTCCGCGCAATGTTGCTGAGGATGTGATTGCCGCACAAAAAGAAAAGGACGCAGCTAAAGCATAAATAGTTTTATTGCCAGTATTGCTGGCAGTTGTCTCTTTAGAAAGTCTTACCATTTAGATGGTAAGACTTTTTTTATTCGACCCTACTATCTTTAGTTTAATGATAGGCTAGAATTCTATAATGAGGGATGCTGAAAATGTAAGTTTATGTCGCAGGTTTTTGAAGTGACTGACTCGTTCAGTGTTAACTCACCGATAGTTTGCCATTGCGCGTGCGATTTTTTAGTATTGGCAGACTGCTCATAATAATTGCCTGCAACGTCAATATGATAACTCAGAGTGTTGTTTTCATAGTGTTCAGTGCGTATTTCATCACGAAAATCACTCTTATCAACTCGTTGTTCGTTTATAGCTCTTAGTCGTAACCATCGTGGTGATATAACTGAATTTTCGTTTTGTCCGTATTCGGCAAATAAGGCGACGGGTCGATAAGAAACATCAGGGTTTTGCGAGCCAAATTCTTTATCGGCTTTTTCTAAGTCGCGACGCAAGCGTAATGCTGTTGGCAAATCACTGAGTTTTGGTAACCCACCTAAAGGTGGTTCATTATCGATAGATAAATCTAAAACGTGTTTACGTATTACGCCACCCATCGAGTGCAAAACAAAAGCATTTAAGCTGGCTTTATCACCAAGATCGTTGGGTAAAAGTTTGATAGCTAAGCCAAAGGCACGGATGTTTTTTTGTAAAGTACCACTCAGTGCTACTGATGCACGAACAATGGCAGGTGTAACACTGCCTTTAGTATATAAGCCAGTATATGGATTATTCTCGGTTATCTTCCATTGACCAACAAAACAAATACCGTTGGCATTGAGTAACTTAGGTTCAGTGGCTGATGCAATAAAGTCTGTACTACTTTCGAGAGTTCGCCGCGCCGCGTTTAATAATAAATTCTGATCAGAGCTGTCGGATTTTCCAAAAAAACTTCGTTTAACTTGATGGTTGGGTAGTTCGTTATACGGTGTTTGAAAAAGTTGTTGCTTGAGCTGCTCGAACCGTTGATTGCTTTTAGTAGAGTGATTTTCGCTATTTAATTCTTGACTAGTAGTCGATGAAGTTGCCAATAAACTAGTTAAGCAAATGATAAATAAAAGAGCGGCTCTTTTTTGAGATTTATTTATTATTTTCAATGTTTGTTATTTTTAATAGTCGTTTATTAGCTCATGATTCTGGCATTGTTTGAGAAAACATCACGATAAAATAAAAGAAACGGTAAGCTCTGTCGGTTCTTTACGTTCTCTTAATACTAACAGTATATATATTTAAATAAGTCAAAGTGCTTTTGACGCGACGATTAATGCTCAGCCAAATAAATAATCAGACTTTAAATTCTTTCACTAAAAGTGTACTTCTCAAAAATGCAGATGTGCGAGATTCTTGTCGATTACGAGATGAGCGTTTAGCTAAAACTGCGCAGAGAATGGGGTCAGTTTTTACTCCTAATCAAGTTTTAGGTCGCTTACAAACAATCGGGTGTGTTGCTGTTGAGATTACACAGAAATGTAATCTTGATTGTACGCTTTGTTATTTATCTGAGAATTCGCAAGCGGTTGCTGATATTCCAATTGAAGAGGTATTTCGCCGTTTGGATGATGTGTTACACCATTACGGATCTGGCACGCATGTACAAATTACTGGTGGTGACCCGACCCTGCGTAAACATAGCGAGCTCATTGAAATTGTTAAATATGCAAACCAGTTAGGTCTTTACACAGCATTATTTACTAATGGCATTGGTGCGTCACGAAAACTTTTATCACGCTTAGTTGCTGTTGGTTTGCGAGATGTTGCCTTTCACGTGGACAGTACGCAACGACGTAAAAATGGAGATACCGAACAATCTTTAAATGCTATCCGTGATGAATACATAAAGCGAACGGCTGGCTTGGGGTTAATGGTTATTTTTAATACCACTGTGCATCGAGGTAATTTTCACGAAATTCCGAATTTGGTTAGTTTTTTTCGTTTGCGTGCAGACAAAGTAGGTTTTGTCTCGTTTCAATTGCAAGCAGATACTGGGCGAGGTGAATGGCGACAACGTGATGTTGTGATCAGTAAGCAAACAGTTGAAAAACAAATTGAAGTTGGTTCAAGAGAAAATTTACCTTGGGATGTGATGCAGGTTGGGCATCAAGATTGCCATAACTATTTACCGACATTGGTGATTAATAAACAAGTTCATCCCCTGGTAGAGAGTAAATCTTTTATTGCTGAATTTATGCATGATTTTGCAAACATCTGTTGGGATCGACACAAGAACAATAGCTATCTTGTTTGGCGGTTCGTTAGTGAATTAGTTAAAAAGCCGAAGTGGTGGTCGCGGTTATTGGCTTATGCAATTAATTTTATCAAGCGAGCGGGTAAAGATTTTATCAAAGCACGGGGACAAGTTAATCAGCTAACTTTTTTTGTACAAAATTTTATGGATGCTAAAGAGCTAGTACAAGAACGTGTTGATGCGTGTTCATTTATGGTGATGACCGAGCAAGGTCCAGTGTCGATGTGTAAACACAATGCAAACCGCGACGATTATATTTTGACACCGCTTGAAATTACCCGAACGGATGGTTCGAAAATTAAATATGAGCCTTTAAAAAGCTCTTTATTAAGTAAAAATAACAGAACTGTTGGCGCTAAAAAATTAGCAAAAATTCAGATTCAAACGAATTCTTATAAGGGGTGATTGACATGGTTAAACGACTTTTTTTAATTACCCTATTATCGTTTTTCACGCACACTATTTTTGCGCAAAGTACTGATAGCAACCCTTATTTACAACATTTACCACAATGGAATATTGTGTTGCAAAAGTTTGTTGATGAACAGGGGCGCATCAACTTTCAGGCACTTTTACAAGATAGCAGTGAACTTGAAACATTTGTTAGCGCAATTGAAACTGTTAGCCCAGCTGCAAATCCAGAATTATTTGATACTAGAGAGAAAGTTCTTGCCTATCATATTAATGCTTATAATGCCTTAGCGATGTGGGGTGTGATTGAACGTGATATTCCAGCTAATTTTAGTAGCTTGCTTAAACGCGCTTCGTTTTTCAAGTTTCGTAAGGTCGTAATTGGTGGTAAAAAAACTGACCTTTATAATTACGAAAATCAGGTTATTCGACCATTAGGTGACGCGCGGATTCATTTTGTTTTAAATTGCATGGTCAAGGATTGCCCTCGGTTAAGGCGTAAGGCATTTGAAAGTGAAACGCTGAATGCTGATTTACAATCGGCAAGTATTGAATTTTTTAATCACGAAAAACATACGCAAGTCGATCATGAAGTCAAAGAGCTACAACTTTCTGGAATCATGAAGTTTTATACTAAAGACTATGTAAAGTCAGGTAAAAAACAAGATTTGTTAGGTTATGTGAATCAATTTCGAGAAAACAAAATACCCGATGATTTTAAAGTTTCATATTTGAAATACGATTGGACGATAAATCAACAACCTTTCTAAGAGCAACAGTTTCTAATTGTTTAACTATTGTCTTCGGATTAGTTGAGCTAGTTATTTAAATGCAACGGCCACAGTCATTGCCGTCTTGATACGTAAGTAATTGATCTCGCTTATAATAATTTACCTGTAATGATTGAAACGTAATTAAGAGTAAACCTTCTCTTAGTTTTTTTGACTTTTATAACCAGTTAGCTATGCTGAACTCCGCCTCAAGTCTATTGAGGGACTATAATCATTAATTTTATAAATCAAATTAGGAGATAATTATGACTGTTGCACGTATTACTGAAATTTCAGCATCCTCACCTGTTAGTTTTGAAGAAGCGGCAAAAGTGGGTGTAGAACGAGCAAGTAAAACTTTAAAAAATATTACTGGTGCTTGGGTAAAAGACCAAGAGCTAGGAATTAAAGATGGTAGTGTTTCTGATTTTCGAGTTAAATTGAAAATCACTTTTGTTCTTGAAGAATAAAACGATCGCTTATCAATCCAAAAAAAGCCGAGACATTTAATCAATGTCTCGGCTTTTTAAATCCCTATAAAGAAAGAAATTCACTTATAAACGAACTAAATAAAAATATAGACTTTTAAAATATTTATATAAGGAAATTACTCAGTTACTGCGTCAACTGCATCTATTGCTGTTTCAACGGTATCAGAAACTTCATCACTAACAGCATCTTTAGCCATTTCGGCAGCTTTTTCAGTAAGATCTGAATCAGCCAAATCAACTGCTGCTGCAATTTCAGGCACTTCGCCAGTTACCGGATCTTTAGTCATTTCGGTAGCAGTTTCAACGATATCACCAGTACCACCAGCAACAGCACTAGCGCCACTTGCAACTGCGC
>CAZFEM010000006.1:0-17456 GCA_964517515.1 uncultured Gammaproteobacteria bacterium
CCTACTGTCAGTAATATGGCTGCCTATTTGATACTCAAAAACGAATCAGACTTAGACATCATAATTACTGGCGCACAAAGTCCTAATTTTGCTATGGCAATGATTCATGACACAGTAATCGAAAATGAAATTGCAAAAATGCAACACCGCTCAGAATTAGTCATCCCTGCTGGCGGCGAAGTGACCTTAGCGCCACTTGGAACTCATGTCATGCTAATGGAAACTAAGCAGACACTCTCAATTGGTGAGAGTGCCGAAATTACTTTTTTCTCTAAAAGTGGCGCAACTTTGACTGCAAAGATTGAAGTTAAACAGCCGTAAAACTAAAAAAGTTGAAACTGCTTTTTTTAAAGGTCCCAATAAAGCGCTGAGTCAAGCTCCTCATCAGCATCTTCCATTGAGTCCATATTACGACTAATAATAAGTAAGTTACCACCTGGAACCGGCTTAACACGTGTCATAAAGCCTTTATAGCTATGATTATTAATCTCTTCGACAGAATCACCTTTGATATAAGCAAAAGTAACTTGTCCGTTATCTGTTTCGAGATTGGCGTGTAATGCTTTTTCTTCTAAGCCAACTGGACATATTTTATTAAATTGCAAACGCGGCATATCTTGTAATTGAACAGACGAATCATAAACTGCTAATAAAGAATGCATTGTTTTATTAGCATGAATTGAATCCCATACTGGTGATACAGCGTTATACTCCATGTGATTAACCATTTTCACAACCATCTCTTGCGAATTATCAAGAGATTGATTATCGACAATATTCTGTGGAGCCTGATTGTCAGGCATTTGGCCTTTCAATAAAAAGCCACTAGCAAACATAACAGCAGCAACACTCGCTACTTTTGCGTAGCGAACAAAGCTCACAACAGTCGGGTTTTTATCACTCTCTAAAATCTCATTTAATTGTAAACGGGCTGTCATGCTTTCTGGCATAACAACACTAACACTATTTGCTATATCGTCATCCATCTGACGAACACCGCCAACATATTTAAGACAGTCTGGGCATTGTTCAGCATGCTCAACAAAACTTACATCATTACTATTCGGATCAGATAAAGCTAGTCGTTTAAATTCTAAGCAGTTCATATTAAAAGTTACTATTTAAAAGTTTTCGTTAAATATTTGAGTCAAAAGTATTTTTACATGATTGAATGAACATTCGCAGCAGACTCATCACTTAATAATTCGCGCATTTTCTTCCTAGCACGAAATAATCGAGTCATAACGGCACTTGGGCTAATATCGAGAATTTCCGCTATTTCCGTACAGGTAAAACCACCAATAACTTGCATTTCTAGAGGTTCGCGATAATCATTTGGTAATTTTTTCAAAGCGATACGCAAGGCAAAAGCTTCTGGTCGGCTGTCGTAACCCATTTCATTATCAGCAATCGTGTCCATAGACTCTACATCACTGTATTGAAACTGCTTACGTTCAAACTGACGCGCATGTTCACGTCGAAATATCGTAAACAACCAGCCTTTTGCTGCCTTCGCTTCACGTAAGCTATCAAGTGATTTCCAAGCACGCAGGTAAGCTTCTTGCATCACATCTTCAGCCATATTACGATCTTTACATAGCCATAAAGCATAGCGATAAAGGTCTTGCGAATGCGCTTCTATTAACAACGCGTATTTTCGTTTTTTACTTATCATGTCTCTATTGACCTGACTCGTTTCATTTTCATTACTTATATCTTTCATATTTGTATTATTTTATTTTTTAAGGAATTCAATAAGTACTTCATACAATTCATTTGGTTTATCTGCATGTACCCAATGTCCTGCATTATCTATTTTTCTAAAGCCCACATTTTTAAATATCTCACCTATTCTGTCATAATCATGTGGTTTTACATAATCCGATTGCCCACCTAAAATAAAAATTGTTTGACATAAACAACTAACACCCGCAATTTCTTCATTAGGAAACCCTACAATTTGTGGCATAAATTCAAGTAAAACAGGGATATTAATTCGCCAATGAAAATAACCTGAGGTTCCCGCTAGATTCTGTAATAAAAATAAACGCGTACCAGTATCGGGTATTACTTTAGCAAGTAATACGTCAGCATCACGTCGAGATTGCAGTTGAGATAAATCAACTCGATTAAGTTCTTGCAAAAATGGTGCATGACTGTGCGTGTATTCGACTGGAGCAATATCAAGCACTGCAAGCTTTTCGACCTTTTCAGGGTGCAGCAATGCGAACAACATAGCAACCTTACCTCCCATGCTATGTCCACAAACAGTAATACTTTCTAATTGGTGCTGTTTAACAAATTCATCTAGGTCATTAACCATATCAATATAACTATGGCTACTGGCATGAGGTGAGCCACCATGATTACGTAAATCCAAGACAATCACTGGATAAAACTCAGCTAGGCGTTTAGCAAAGCCCCGCCAATTAGCAATAGAACCAAATAAACCTGGAATAATAATAATCGGAATATTTATGTTGCTCTGCTTTCGTTCAGAAACTGACAGCGCCAAAAAGTCATCGGGAAAACATTGATAATTTAATTCCATAGTTACTGAGTTTAGCAGGAAGGAAATTTTAGATACAATCAAACAATGTTAGAGCTATTTCTATTATTGATAACCGGAGTTGCAACGGGTTTCATCAACGTTATGGCAGGCGGTGGTTCAATGCTATCGGTGCCGGTAATGATTTTCTTAGGCGTGCCCGGAACAATCGCCAACGCAACGAATAGAATTGCTATTTTTCCACAGAACATTGCTGCTGTTTGGGCGTTTCATCGCAAAGGCTTTGCGAACTTTAAACTCAGTTTTAGTTTAGCAGCATGTACTATTCCCGGCACCATCATCGGCGCTCATATTGCCACTCGAATTCCTAATGATCAGTTTAATCAGTTACTAGCGATCATTATGATCATTATTTTGATTGTTATGGCCTTGCCGCAAACCAAAACAATCAAAAATAATAATGAAATTAACCCTAAACGCTATCTAGCAGGTCATGCGCTAATGGTGCTTATCGGTTTTTGGGGTGGGTTTATTCATATCGGCATTGGTTTTTTATTAATGCCCGTGCTGAACCGAGTAATGCAGCTAGATTTAATCAACACAAATACCTGCAAGGTATTTATCGTGCTTTGTTATACCGGTGTGGCGCTATTAGTATTTGCATCGCAATTAGAATTAATTTGGCGATACGGTATTGCTTTAGCGATTGGCACTTCAACAGGAGCTTGGTTAGCCGCTAATTATCAAATTTCGCGTGGGATTGGTGTAATCAAATGGACGATGAATATTGTCATCATAATCTTTATCATCAAATTAATATTTTTCTAGCCGTAATTTAATAATAGTTTAATAGTAATTGAATTTTCTTAGTCAACGATTCTTACGTTTCAATTCACCAAAGTAATCAATATCAGTCGGCAAACCCAATAACATTCGCCGTACTAAATCCATACTAATCGCTGCGGCCATTTGTTGAAATCGAACTCTCGACATTGGTAACACAAAACGTCGCGCATGCAATTGAGTTTTTTCGCCCCATGCAATCCAAACTGTACCAACAGGTTTATCAACGGTACCACCATCAGGACCAGCAATTCCTGTAACGGCTACAACGACATCTGCGCCACTCTTTTCTAGAGCACCTTGCGCCATTTGTCGCGCCACAGTTTCACTAACCGCACCCTCTTGCGCAAAACTATCCTCACTAACACCTAACGTAGACGTTTTAATATGATTTGCGTAAGTAATATAACCCGCATTAAAAACGGCAGAGCTACCCGCTTCAGTAGTTATTTGAGAAGCAATCAACCCTCCTGTACAAGATTCTGCGGTAACAATCACTTTGCCTTGCTCAAGCAAAGCTTTATTCAATGCCTCAGGCAATCGTGTCGAATCATAACCAATAATATAATCAGAAAAGCGACTACTGAACTTGTCTGTCCATTGCTGATTGAGAGCCTTCGAGTTATTACCTATAGTGGCTATTTTAACTTCCAACACTGGTAGTTGAACGCGAAAACCCAATTCAACATTGTCTGGCCAATCAGGGAAATAACTACTAACCATATCCTGCAAACCTGATTCTGTTATGCCAAATAAACGTAATCGAGTTATATAATTGACTTGCTCAATGGCGCCATAGCTTTGAATGCGTCGTAGCAACTCATTTTCTACCATAGGTTTGAGTTCACTTGGTACACCTGGTGTACACATAATCAAACACTCATCATAAACACAACTAAAACCGACGGCAGAACCGTGCGGATTTTCAATCACATCACACACTAAAGGTAAATCAGCTTGCTTGAGGTTTGATTCAGATAAAACAAAATCACGCTTAGTCGCCCATGCCTGTAAAAAGTCCAACGCTTGTGAATTGCGCTCGATTGGCGAATCTATCGCCTGCGACAATGCTTGTGATGTTAAATCATCGATAGTCGGCCCTAGACCACCATTAATAATTAACACATCTGATACAGCGGATAATTCTTGTATGGAAGAAACTAATAACTCTAAATCATCACCAACTACTTTTTTTATATAGGGAACTAAACCTAAATCCTTTAATGATTGTGCAATATATGCTGAATTACTATCAACGGTATCACCCGACATTAATTCGTTACCGGTTAATAAAAAAGAAATTTTCAACTTAACACTCTCAATTTTTGACCGCTATCGTTTCCCAATGTGCTAAATGTTCAGCAGTTTGTCTACGCACAAAATCTGGGCGCTTTTCAAAATATTCTTCAAGCATATCCAAGCCTTCTTTATCGACTCCAAATTTACCTTGGTATTCTTCTCGATAACTAGCCAATCTAGCCTGCATTGATTGTGTGCTAAAAACAGTTTCTAAACTTTCATCAAATCGTTGCTTAAAATAAGCTCGATACTTAGCACTATTACGCATTAATTTACGAAAAATAATTTGGTAAGGACAGTCTCTAGTAGACGAATACGCCTCTCCAACAATATTAAAAGTGTCTTGCCAATTAGGTACGGTCCAATCATTTACTTTAAAAAAAGAACCATCAAAGTCCCAACCTACCATGCGCCATTGCTGATCATTTAAATCATCGCGACGATACAGAACGCCTTGACAATAATCGTGAACATTCAATATCGTGTTAGCAATCATAAAGTTAGTGATTGCCTCCACATCAAATTTTTCATAAATAACATCTTCCGGAAATACTCCGTCATCCGGTTGATATTTTTCTATAGGCGATAAATCATCATTCAATGCTTTAATATTTTCATTGGTGTTATACGACTTAAAACGATAAAAACGAAAATCATCCGTGCCAAAATAATCATCAAAATTACGCTTAGCTAAATGATCAGTGATGTAGTAAAAACCGAGTTGCTCACCATTTAAATAAACCATAGCGGGCAAACGCCTTGGGGTATCTATGCCCATCGCTTCAAATAAATCAATCGCTAGCAAGTGACCTATTGGTGAATATTCAGGAAATTGCGTATGGTGCAATACAAAGCTATTGATCGGTAACAATGGCTCAGTAAACATCTGAGCTTGTTTCGTCTCTGTGCTGCCGTACTCAGCTCTAAAATAAAACTTATAGCTGTCATAAATAGCACGGTTATAGCCACCGTGATAACGTATGCCTACTGGCGAGGCATACACTTTTTTTCCCATTTCATCGTAATAAGTTATATCCGCAAGTTGTTCGTAGTCTCGACCGCGTTGTTGTAAATTAGTAATAATCCCATAATCACCATTTAGAGCGTTTTCAGGTGCCGAAATTGATAGCACTGGCACATCCCAATTATCTTGCGAGAGTACTTCAGCAATATCAGCGGGACTACTTGTTAATCGATTCGTTTTAAAGGAAATATCTGTCTGTGTACGTTTACGGCCAAATAATGATGCAAAACCATTGAAATCGGCTTGCCATTCACTAATCGGGAAAAACATATAGGCATCACCATCGCCTTCATTTAAGGTATTAAAGCTAACACTGGTGTCATCTAGGGAAGTTACCTGCATTTTTTCATTTGGAATTAGACTTTCATAAGCCCATGCTTTATTCAAATGTATGTAACCCAAGTTTTGATCAACGATTTTAATATCAGATATTTTTACTTGCGCTCCTAAAGTGTCGATATCAAAACGAATGGCAAATAAATCATCAATAGAGTAAGTCCTCAAGGCAATTTCTGTTTTACCTGCTTTGTCTGTCAATATTTGTTCAAACTCAAAATCACCGATACTTCCTTGCTCGTCTTTATCCCAAAAGTATACTTGACCACTGAGAGGCACATTGCCTTCTAATGTAAACGACAGTCGTGCTTGACCTTCCACAAGTGTTGATAAATGCACGGGTAAATAGTCATTTTCACGATAACCCGACAGCAAACCTAACTCAGCAAGACTATTGCCCAAAGTACCATAGCGCAAAACGCTGCTAGAAACGCCTCTATGCATGACTTTACGACCTTGCTCACCAACCAAAGTCTCAGTGATAAAAATTACGCCGAATAACGACGTAAACAGCAATATAACAACCAGTAAATGCTTGTTATTCATAGCGCTAACTATTCACACATTTAATAAGCAGAAATGCGTGTATCGTTTAAATAAACATCAAGCTCAATGGCTGGATTGATTCGGCCAAATAAACTAACCAACTTGGTCTGATCGAACTCTATTACGCCATTCAAATCATAGGTTAAGGTTGTTTTTTGGTCATCTCTAGAAAGAGATTGAAGTTTAATTAATGAATTTAAATCTTTGATATTACTGATTATTTTTTCTTCATTTTCATCATACACAGCGCTGGGCATTTTAAGTAACAAAACCCCTCCAGTGATGTGTGACCTGCCGTAATGCGGCAAAACTTTCAGTATCAACAAACCAATTATTGCGATCAATAAGAACGCGACCAAGAAATATAAATTAAACGTTGCACAACCTAAAGAAACGGCAATAACCAACATAATAAAACCAATTTCTTCAGGTTCTTTTATCGGTGTTCTAAAACGAATAATAGATAAAGCACCAAGTAAGCCTAATGACAATGGTAATGAAAATTGAATAGTAATGAAGATCCCAGTAATCGATAACCCTAGCATTGGTAACGCTCGATGAATTTGGCTACCGGTTGAATCTTTACCATAAAAGAAAACATACAACGACGAAATAAATAAAGAAGCTAACAACGAAACAAATAGAACTAAGGCGATAGTCATCAAGCCCATTTCTTCAATATTGGGATTAATGAATTGCGAAACATTCAACGAAGCATTTCCAAAGATAGTATCCATAATTTTTATTATTAATGAATTATTGTTTTATATAAAGTTATTAGTATTTACAGTAACTGTTGATTAGATTTAACCCATTTAATAGTACTTTCATACTTTGAGAAAGCTTGTTTTTTTAAACCAACAACACCAAGAGTCGATAACAAAGGTGACAATGAATCATGTTCACCCTTATATTCAAGAACCGCTAAAGGTAAACAAGCTTGACTGCTCTCATTTGCCAAGCTTCGACTAATTTTACGAGCATATATATCGGTATCTACATTAACACGTGAACCATTTACAGGATCAATATAACGATGCCGCGTATATCGGATCATCACGCTAGGGAAAATAATCTCACCACTAACTTCTTGCTGCTGATTAGCCGCCTCTTTAATTAAAATAGGGTCATCAATTTTAATCTGCTCAAGCAACGTTGGTTTCAAGTTTGAAACAATACGTGTTTTCTTACGCTGTGTACCAATACGACTTTTTACTTCCCAAAAAGCATCTTCATCGGGCTGGCCAGTTTGAGCGTCAAGGTACCACCGCAGTCGTATTTTTTTCTTCAAATAAGTACTAGCACGCTTTTCCTCATACATTTGCATATCTTTGGAATCAAAATAAATGCTCGTAACAACTCCTTGCGAATATTTTGGGTCGGGCTTGAATTTAGCGGCAATCAAACGGCGTACAAAATCAGCTCGATGATTTAAAAACGTATATTTTAATTCATATTCCATTGCCGCTTGGTTAAACCAACTAAGCTATGTTTGATTGGTAATCTCGATAGAGAGCTCGAAACATAAAAAATGCTAAGACATAAGCTAACATTGATACAGTTACTGTCGCAATAAAACCAAAGTAAACAGAGAATACGGCACAAAAAATACCACCCGCAACAGTAAATAAGCCATTCAAAGCCCAAGCCCATGCGACTGTGCCAGTTGGCTTATGCTCAATTGTTAGTACTCCCATTGGGAATGGCATTCCTAAGAAAAATGCAACCGGAAAAATCACTGCTACGGATGCTAACATTCTGACAATAGTACGAAGCTCTAATAAACTATCAAATAAAAATTGTTGGCAAAGAATGGCAAACGTTGCACCTGCAATCACGCCAACAAAAGGTACCCATGTTAAACCGCGCTCTAATAGGCGCATTTTTTCCGACATCAAACTACCAATACCCGCGCCGAATAAGAATGTAAATAAAACAATCGTATAGGTATATAGAGGGTAGCCTATTATTTTCATAAAAATTTGAATGAAGACTAACTCTAAGACAATAAAACCCAAACCAAGACAAGAAAAGTACACCATAAAGTTTGTCTTGCCGGGCCATTTTTCACGACCAGTCTTGGCAAATAATAGCGGGCCAAAGGTAAATAACAATGCAAATACAATTGCCGCACCAGTTGTGACTAGCAAATGCATTACATCAATTGGGAAACCTGTCGATTTTTGATTATTCAGTAGCTCAGAAATACTCTCATTCACATACACATCAGCATCATAACTAGGCAATGTTTTTAAAGTCGTCCGCAAAGAGTTAAAGAATGGCCGATTATCAGTAGGCTCTTCTATTCGATAAGGTGCTTTATCAATAATTTCTTGTGGTAGCTTACCAATAAAAAAGTCATCACTCAGAAAAGAATCACTTGGGTTCATCGGATCAACTGGGTAATCAAAATTCGGCATATAGCTTTTAATTTTTGCTACTTCTTGAGCCGTCCATGGAGTCATTTTGATCATCAAGGTTGGCAAATTATCTTGTACACCAGTGGTGTCAGACACGATCACATGCTGTCTGAAATCAGAACGTCCTAGCCTTTTCCAAGCCTGCGCCGCGGTTGCTACCATCTTTGGGTAGACGTGATGGTTAATATGCAAAATACCGTCGCTCGATAGATGCGTAAAATACTCCATATACGCTTCAACCGTCTGCAAGTAAGCCGATTGCATTGAACCACTACCAGCAGCAATACTCGAGCTAGTATGGTTGCTAAACATTTGAATAATGTCGTAAGTCTTGCCTAATTGGCGTAAATAGCTTCGCCCTTCACCGCGCAATACATTAGCGCGCGGATCATTCATGATATCCCCGATATAGTCAGCATATTGCGTTTTGCCTAAAGCGACCACTGTTCCGACTAACTCAATCGCATCGACTGAGGCCGCATTGTAAGTCAACGCTGCTTTCAACTCCTGTCCACCGGCGCTACCAATAATTAAAACTTCCGCATCGCTATCTGCTTTAACGAAATGCGAAACAGCAACATATTTATTCCAAAAATCACTCGTTGAAGTGCTTGCTTCTAAACGATCACGCAGTGTGACAAAGTCACCATCAAAACGGAAGAAATAGCTAGACTGAGTACCACCATCATAGGCAATCCATTTGCGATTCTCTAACAAAATCTCAGTATTTAAAATATCAATTTTTGAAATTGGATCCCACCACGTACCCTCAGAAATCTCTTTAGATAAAGGCTTGAATGCACGTTTGTGCATATGCGGTTCAAAAGTATCAATTGAGTTATTGGTGAATGGACCAACAATAACGACCAATGCTGCAACAGCTAGACCAATCGTTAATGATTTATTTTTATTAATGGAAAAACAAAAAGCCGAACAAAGACACAAACCACTCACCACAATCATGGTGCCAGTCGTGCCTATTTTAGGTAATAAGGGAATCAGTAAAACACTGCCTAAAGCAGCTCCGATTAAGTCCCAAAAATATAAGGAGCGAATTTGATTTGCATAATGGGTAAAGACCATTGACAAAACGAGGCCAGCGAGGAAAAACGGCACACAAATAACAATATAAATTAGGAAAAAATTTAATGCTGCAGCACCTGCTTCATCACCCGCTAAATCAAGGTAATCAAACGGTAAACGGTCAATAGCCCACTGCATACAGGATATCCAACCTGCAGCGATAATGGTAATGACAGTCAAGGTCAGCCAAAAATCATCATGATTTTTAACTGGTTTTAAAGACAAATAGACACCTGCCAAACCAAAAGAAAAAACAGCCAACGTAATGATCATATACGCCATATTCGGATACCAAAGTACATCGAATACTCGAATAAGGTTTAGCTCCAACAACAATGATGCTAGAGCGATACAAAACACTCCTAATGCGGTTTTATTCATTATAGATTTTGACCCTAAAATACGTAGGAATTTGATGGTATCAGGTGCGCAGAACTATACACATGCCATTTATTGAAATCAACTAAAGTAGTCTAGGTATTAGCTATAAAAATCGCATCCTCAGCAGTAAAACGGTACTATTCAAAACAGCTATCTTTGCGCAAAAATCATCTTAATATTAAAACTAGATCCTTGTACCTTTTAAACTCTAATAGAAATTGATGTCTATTCTTTAAGGCTGACTCACATAACGTGGTAACTTTTCATACATGACTGAAGAATTATTAGGGAAATGCATCACTGCTCGACCACTTGCACCAGCCCAATCGTCCGGTAAAGTAACATCGGCAAAACTCAGTTCTTTAAGCTTTTCATTTTGTTGCAAGGGAATATTTTCAGAATGCTCAATTTCAAAAACTCTACTCAGAGTAATAGCCGCAGCTGAAGATCTATCAAAAAATTGCCATTCAAGCAAAACATCGCCATTTTGATTCAATGTCAGGCTAGGCAGAAAATCGGGCACTGAATTTTCTTGGTTCGCGCGTTCAGCAGCCGACCATTCCTCGGTCTTCGCAAACCACTGTTGCCAATAAACATCATCACGACCATTATGGTCTGTTGCCCAAGCGATAAAAGCATTGTTATTATGATCGAAAACTACCACAGGTGTCGTTACTAGCCCGCCTTGATTGGCTATTATTAACGGTGTCTGCCACACACCATCAATATTAAATGCCGCTTTGACCACAGACCGAATCGTGGATGTAGACGTCCAAACAACTAAGATGTCACCGTTTTTATTGGAGCTAACTGCAGGAGAAAAAACTCTATCATTGGAACGATAAATCTCTTCGACGGCTTGCCATTCGTCATTGATCAAACGCTGCATATTGACTTGTGAAACACCCTGTTCTGGCAAAGAAACCCAAGTTAACAAAGCATCCGCTGCCTGCGCCGAGCTAACAAAAAACAAATAAATTAAAATAAAAGTTTGAACTGTTTTTTTGCCTAGATAGTTCATCATTTTAAATTCTCATTGCTAGAGTAAGTTAACTAACATAGAGTAAATAGAAGTTAATTGCCCAACAAGAGAGAAATAATTGCAGGTAGATAGCTAAAATCAGGTTCTGGTTCAGGCTCTGGCTCAATAAGCGAAGGCAAATCAAGCACTCGAAACCACTCTTCCGCCATATCTTCATTACCTCGTTCGGTTAAATGAAGACCATCGGGACCATAATCTGAGCCCGAATTAACTACTTCTCGCTGGTCAGCGAGCAGCACATCAATACCTCGATTTGCGCAGGCATCTGGTGTGCCAATTTGTTCAATTTCATCGGTATACTCACGTGCCATATCATTAACAGCCCCATTACTTAAATGGCGTGTCACTGAAGTAATCACTGGAATCATCTCAAAAAGACAGATCCGCTCTACTGTAGCTTCATAAAAAAGTTCGACAGTCGAAGGACTAATACCATCAAAGGCATCATTAATGCCGCCCATAAATAAAACATATTGCGATAACTCTCTTTGCGCTAGGACAGAGTTAACATTATCCAATAAGTCAGTAACAACATTTGCACCAGAAATACCATAATTATAAATAGACACATCGTAACCAATCTCTTCCAAGCTCGATCTTAGTATTGGTTGATAACCACCCACACCTTCTGCACCATTGCCAAAACAACGCAAATTACCAGAACCACTAATCGACGGCTGCAAAGCTACTCCTGACGGACACTCTGCACTTTCATTGTCATCAATAGTTTGAATCAGCCCAGCAGTAATGCTGTCACCATAAGTAATAATCAACAGCTCATCATTTTGCGCATGCGCAGTCATAAGTCCCATTAAAAAAAGGAACAAAGATTGGCAAAGATAGTTTATTATTTTCTCTTTCTGCATGGATAATAAATTCAAATAACAATAGATACTTGCTTTAAACAATATATGTATTTTCAACTGGTCAATTATATAGACTAGTCAAGCACTTTTATTGCATTACGTATTTAATTTAATAAAAATAACAATCAACTTCACAGTTTATTTACAATAAACTATTGCAAAAATAAAAAAGAAGCTTTCAGTCAATTAATTTTCATATTATTAAACAGTGCATTCATTTAGTGTTTAGTGTTAAATTTAAATCGTTTATTAGGATCAATTGAGTGGTTAATGACTAAATAATCACCTATTTATTCAAAAAATTGAGAAATAAAATAAATAAAATAACTCTCTCATTTTCTTTAGGCTTAGTGTTACTGCTTGCTCTATTGATTAAGTATTCGGGCGAGTTTATGCCTTTTGAAGAATACCTAGGCCTTGCTATAAGCTTTGACGAGTCACAGAACATTCCTGTTGAAAGATATATAGTTCAAGATGCAGAAAAACCTGAAGAATTCTTAATAGCACCAACCATCCCTACGGAATTAAACCTACAACTAATCTCACCGTCTAACGCTACACTTCGTGCAACCGTTGTACCTCTTTATTTGCCACAGGACTGCTCTTTAGATCAAACAGGTTTATCAACCTTACGTTTTAAAAATCAAGGCGCAGACAGTATAGAAGTCCCTCTCAATAATATTCGCGATGTGAATTTGAGTGTTAATAAAAACCAAGGTTTTGGTATTTCTCTTGAAGATGGACGTAATGGCCGATGTGGTAGAGCCACTGTTACCTTTTTTGAACAAAAAAGCAGTGCCCAATTAATAACTATTTTTATACTTGTATGGGGAACATTAACTCTACTAGCAATATTCGCCCGTAGTAACTCACTCATTATAACGCTGGGTGTTTGTATTAATTTTTTACTGGTCTTTGCTAACAGAACCATTCAGCCGCCATTTTTAATGAGCTTCCTTAGCACCATAGTATTTTCTGTTGGTATTACTGGCTTACTTTTATTCATAACTGCTTTGCCAATTTGGCGATGGTTAAAAGCATCATTAATAACTGTTATTGCTGGATCGGTTATTTTTTTGGCGCTAGCTTTTATTTACTACCCTGTGTTATTTGGTGGTCCGTTATCAGAAGATAGCATTCATGCTGTTTTGCAATCAAATGCTCGTCAAGGATATGAGTTTTGGCTAGCTTTTATTGGCGCCAAGCGAACCTTAATTTTGCTCTTGTTAGGCTTAGTTTTATTTCTTCTAAGTTATTTAATGCAAAAAACAAAAGCTATTAATCGACTTAGCAGTGCTGCAATAAGTCTTTTATTACTATCAGTTAGCATCTTTTTCACTAGCACTATCGGCTATATGCCCAGCATCGCTCTTGCCAAAGAATCAGTAGAACTTTATTTTGACGAGCTAGAAACATTTAAAGCATTGCGCGACGAACGCACCAGCAAACTTGAGCAAGTCGACGCCTCTTCGAATAAAACTAATCAATCGCTCATTGTTGTGCTGGGAGAATCTGCCTCCAAACACCATATCTCTAGTTATGGCTATGGGCGCAATACAGCACCCAATGCAGATAAGCTTATTAATGATGGCGACATGATTCGCTTTGATGCAGCCTATTCGAACCATGTGCATTCAAACCCAACAATCTCTAAAGCATTAACCGCTGCGAGCAGCTACACTAATAATGAATGGATTCACTCGCCATCCATCCTAAGCCTAGCAAATGCGGCAGGTGTCGAGACAGCATGGGTTAGCAACAAACCAATGTTTGGCGTTTGGGATAATCATATGAATGTGATTGGCAATGAAGCTAGCGATGTCTCATTTATTAATAAACGTGTTGGCACTGAAAAATATTCCAATGAACATGATGCCGCAATGCTGCCATTGGTGTATGAAAATATTACTAGCGAAGCAAATAACCAATTAATTTTTATGCACCTGCAAGGAAGCCATGTTCATTATTGTTCACGTGTACCTGAAGGCTTTGACTATTTTCAAGACAGTCCAAGCAAAGCAGTTTATGGTGATTTTATTGATCCGGCAGGAAATAGTGCTTTTATTACACACTTCATTAATTGTTACGATAACAGCATTCGCTACACAGACCATGTTTTGAATGAATTGATTTCTTCTTTTGATGACACCAATAAACCTAGTGCAGTTTTGTATATCTCAGATCATGGCGAGAATGTGATGGATAACAAAGCTCATAATGCTAGTAACTTTGATTATTTTATGTTTGAAGTTCCTGCCTATTTTTGGGCAAACGAAGAGTGGCAATCAGTCAACAATGACCTGTGGCAAAACTTACAAAATAATCGTGATAAAGTTTTTACTAACGATCATCTATTTGAACTCGTTGTTGGTTTAGTTGGAGCTACCAGCTCCGAAGTTGATCTGCGTAACGATATATCTTCTGAAAAATATATCGAACCTGAAAAACCTAGAACAATGCATGGTGAAGTGCGCCTTGATGCCGATGACAATTGGACTTTTTGGCAACGCCAGAATTTACGCAACCTAAAAGCAAATGATTTATTAGACAAAGTAGTTGCGCATAGAGTTAATACAACAAGTAAAGCCGGCACTATGCTTAAACAAGGCTTGAATACATTAGAAATTGATTTGCATGTGAAAAGCAACGGTGATGAAACTAGCTTAGTCGTCGGCCACGACGCTCAATCAAGCACTGACATTGATCTAGAAAGCTTTCTCTCAACACTTGCCTCGCCAGAGGTTAAACAACTATGGCTCGATATGAGAGACCTAGACAGTGCTACAACTCAAATCGCATTAAATTCCTTTACAAAAATCGAGCAGCAATTAGCACTACTAAAGAACTCGGTTATAGTCGTTAATACTATTATCAATAACTTTAAAGATATTTCACAGGCTGGTTATACCCTAGCCTATGCACCGAATGATAATGAACTAACCACGCTATCTGATTCCACAGGAAGCACTCAAGATTGGCAACAAGCTATTAGTAATATTAATCAATCTGCGCAAAGCATTGGCGCATCAATAATTTCACTGCCTGCTAGTGAGTATCAAGCTATATCAAGAAATTTAGATACGCTCCTTAATGGCGACATGAGCTTGCATTTATATTTACCTAACGACATTGAGTTAGCGACACCGAATTTAGAAACAGAATTAATCAACAAAGATTACTTTAACGATGAAAGAGTTAGCGCTATTTCATTAAAAGTGAATGCACGACGCGACCTTTAAATGATAAAAATCAGACAGTCTATTTATTAGAAACTACTTAGCACTAATGAGGTCGGTAATTACCAAGCAAGTCTTCTGCCGCATTCCGCATACGAGTCCGTTCCCACATAATTTTAAATTTGCTACCGCCTTTTTGTTGCCATAAAACAGCTGAACGAAATGCCGCCAACAACATGCTGCGTATTTTTATCGGCACCTCTACTCTTTGTAAAAAATCCTCTTCTCCCTGCACAATAATTTGCGGGCGCAAGCCGCTGATATGCTGTTGATAAACTTCCGCACAGGCTTCTGGCAAATCATCGGCACTTATTGCGCTAAGACGTTCAACATTTTGCGCGAATTCATTAAAAGCATTTTCATTTCGATAAAGCTGACTCTGTAAATGCAAAATTGACATAACGTAGCGAAACAACTCTACTTGCTCAGAATTTGCTGAAGACATAACACCATTAGCAATAACTCTTAAGCCTGGATAAACTCCACCAACTCCTGCATAAACAGAGGGAGTACTTACAGCGTCAAGCACTAAAACTGACTGTAATGCTGTCTCAAAAACAGCTTTATTTCCTTCGCCACGCCTTGCTAAAGATTGTACCTCAGCACAAGCTTGCACAACACCCGCTAAGGCGATCGTTCTTTCTTGAATAATATTCATAGCATTAATACGTTTCGATAAAATTCTAACTCTTGAGACCAAGCATCAATATTTGTTTCTGCTTGACGAAAACCATGACCTTCTTCAGGGTACTCTACATAAGAATGAGCAACACCAGATTGTTCTAAAGCTAAAACCATTTCTTGTGCAACTTTTGGCGGAACTACTTTATCTTTTAAGCCCTGAAAAATAATCATAGCTGTTTGCAAATCAGCTACTTTATTAATTGGTGAGCGTTGAAAGAAAAGACTTTCAGGTGAAACAGCTTTATTTGCATCGTACTCTTCACCAATCAATTGATCAGTATAATATTTTTCAAACTTATGCGTTACATCAGCTAATGTAGCAAGGTTACCGATTCCATAATAGCAAGCACCAGCTTTAAATACGTTTGGAAATTCAGTTAATGCCCTTAGCACAGTATAGCCGCCAGCACTCTTGCCTCGAATACAAATTTGTTCTTCGTTAGCTTGCCCCGTTTGCACGAGATACTCAATACCGTCAATGATATCAGCAATTTCTATAACGCCCCATTGACCCTGTAATGAATCCCGATAAGAACGACCATGCCCCGTACTACCACGATGATTTACATCAAAAATAGCAAAACCACGGTTAGTCCAAAACTGTTTCTGTAAATCAAAAAAAGCATCTGCTCGAGCCGTTGGACCACCATGCACCAAGACAAGAAGTGGCGGTAAATCATTGCAATTATATTTTGTATTATTGGGCGGATAATAATAACCATGTGCTTGGCTATTGTCTTTGGTTTGATAACTAAAGTGCTCAGCAATACTGATGTCGCCCTCAGCTATAACCATAGGAGCACTAAGGACCTTATTAACCTCACACTCAATGTCGCTATTAACTTTGAACTCAATTAAAGTTGGGTTGGCTTTTTGTGACAACATAATTGCTACTACTTTGTCTTGATCACTATTTAGTGAACCGGACAGGCTGCGAAATCTTTTACCTTGAGGTTCTGGTAATGAGACTTTATCAATCTGTAAAGTTTGTTGATCAATCAGATATAAATCATCTCCTTCAGCATGACCGGCAAAAGCGAGTAACGTATCTTCACTTAGCTGAGCAATTCGTGCATCTCCATATTGCCAATGTGGATAACCAAATTCACTGAATTCTTTGCTCACACCTATGACTGCTTGTTGCGAAAAGTCATAGCATTTTAAATTCCAATAATTATCTGCACTAT
>CAZFEM010000006.1:17556-30853 GCA_964517515.1 uncultured Gammaproteobacteria bacterium
ATCTGCACTATCAATATCCTTGTTTAAATAATCGACACTAAAAAATAAGCGTTGATTACTTGCCATAAACAACTGACAAACTGAAGCACCCTGATTGAGATTAATACGCTTTTTATTTTCTAGCCATATTTGCTTTTTATTAAACTTTAAATCTGCAACCCATAATTGAGTTTCATTCCAAGGCATATTTGGATGATTCCATTGCACCCAAGCGATTTTATTCATTTGCGGTGACACGCATAAGTTACTGTAAAAGTCACTACCCGCGGTCAATTCAATTAACTCACCATCATCAAAATTTGGATCAAAGGCAACAATAATATGGCTATTTTGTTGATCTTTTTTATCGCTGACTTTTTCAACAACAGCTAGCAACCATGAATCTGTTTTAACCAAATCAGCATACATAAACGGTTGTTTTTTCGGCGGTATAGGCGAGACTGCTCTTGGTTCAGAAATCTGACCTAGAGTAAAATTTTGCTGATAAATACGCTGATCAGATTTATTTGCAAAATAAACATCATCTGCATATATCCAAAAAGGTTTGCCACCATATTCATTTATTTGCGTGCGCAGATCATATGGCTCAGGAGTAAGACAAATTGGTTTTGAAATACCATCTGAATTAACCATCATTAGGGCATTGCGCCCTTTTTGTTCATCAATTGATGTCAAATAGACTAATGAACCAGATAAAAAATCGGGGTAGGAATAAGTTCCAGCCTTAGCAAAAACTTGCTCAAGGCTAAGATCTGATTGCCATTGCAAGTAGCTCGTCATCATTACTCTTTAATTTATAACTAAGCTTAAATAACAGATTTATCTTCGACTGCTATGAAATTATTTTTCCCAAATAATCAAATCACCAACTTCAATGTCGTTTTCTTGGTAAAAACCAGGGCGAGCTTCTAGTGCTGCAACTACTTCACGTTCAGGAGAATAAAGCGGGCGACTCAAGCTAATCAACACATAGGGGAACATAGCTTGAATACTCTCGATACGGCCTTCCTGATCGATGAATGCTATATCAATTGGCGCAACAACATTATTCATATGGAAGTTCGGAATGATAGGCGAACCGAATAAAAATAAGATCGGTTGCGCTGCAATTGTTTCTGCGCAAACATGTTGAAAACCTGCTTGGCGTGTCAGGTTATTATCTGCCGTTTTAACAACGACTGACAGTTCTTGTTGATTCGCGTTAATAATCGTTATTTCAGTTTTATGCATCGCCTGCAAAGCGTCATTTGTTAACTCACACGACTTCGCCGAAGCCTGTGTAATCAGCAACAACTGAGCCCATAAAATAATATGAATGATTGTGTTAAATTTCTTCATCAATTGGTTCCCGCATTATTTTTTGAATTTTTTCTGCTAAACGCAGTGCTCGTAAGCCTTGTAGACCAGTCACCATAGGCATCGCGTCGCCATTTGCCACATCGATAAAATGCGCCAATTCAACTTGCAATGGTTGCTCAGTATCGAAGACTATACTTTCTTCTTCAAGCACTGGAAAATTACCACCCTCGGGAATTTCGCCCTTGGTAACAATATCTAATTCTTGATCCATTAAATTGATACCGAAGTACCCTTCCGGTCCAAATACTCGAAAACGTCTAAACCGTTTATTCGAAATACGGCTGGCAGTAATGTTTGCTACCGCACCTGAAGGAAATGTTAAACGGACATTAGCTAGATCAACATGATCTGTAATAACAGATGAGCCAATTGCTTGAACATCAGTGGGTTCTTCATCAACTAAAGAAAGAACGAGATCTAGGTCATGGATCATCAAATCAGTAATCACATCAACATCGGTAGCGCGCTCAACAAAGGTCCCTAATCGATGCACTTCTAAGTATTTTGGTTCAGTAATTTTATTTGCGACAGCACGAAGCGCAGGGTTATATCGTTCTAAATGACCAATTAAAAAAGGCGCTTCATTTTGCGCAGCAAAATCGACTAATTTACTTGCTTCAGCAACACTCGCAGCAATTGGTTTTTCTACTAAAGTAGCAATTCCGGCTTCTAGAAAAGGTTGCGCTACATCAAAGTGTAAAGAGGTCGGCACAACAATACTAACCGCATCAACTTTATCTAGCATTTTTAAATAATTATCAGTCACTTCGCACTGATAAAGTTCACCAAGTTCTGCTAATTTATCGACATCATTATCTGCCAGCATGACCAGATCAACATTATCCATTTCATTATAGATCTTGGCATGTATTCGACCTAAATAGCCAACACCAACAACTCCGACCCGTACTTTATTTGACATCCTCATATAACCATTCAAATATTACTCGACAAACCAATTGAAAAAAGCTTGTTAATCATTTTAGTATTCTAATTATACGTTAATTTGTTAACGCTAAGAACGGATAAAACTTTTTAACTAGGCGATTTATCATTATCTATCATTTTTAGTGTAAACTTTGTTGGCAAAGTATTTTCGCTCTAAAAATATAAATTGTGTCCAATATAATTCTGTTAAATATTTTAGGCCAAGATCGTATTGGTTTATCTGCTGATTTTTACGCTGTAATAAGTGAAGTTGATGTCCGTATTCTCGATATTGGGCAATCGGTAATCCATAATCAAGTATCGCAAGGAATGCTTTTACAGCTACCAGAACACGATAACTCTGAGCCACTCAAACAACAATTAGTTGAACAAGCAACATCGCTTGGGCTAAATGTAAAAATAACCGACATCGATAAATCAGCTTATCAAGATTGGGTTAACCAACAAAGCAAAGATCGTTATATCCTGACTATGCTAACCCGTGAAGTTTCAGCAGAAGAAATTGCTCGTGTCACACAGGTTACTGCCGAACAAGGTTTAAATATTCATGACATTGTTCGTCTCAGCGGACGTGTTCCATTAGACAAGCCTATTAGCAACCAAATTAAGTCTTGCATTGAGTTCTCACTGAATGGCACCCCCAAGGACTCTTCATTAATGCGGTCTAATTTTTTAAAAATCGCATCTGAATTAGATATTGATCTTGCCATTCAAAAAGACGATGCTTTTAGACGCAGTCGACGCCTTGTCTGCTTTGATATGGATTCAACCTTAATCGATACTGAAGTTATTGATGAACTTGCTATTCGCGCTGGGGTCGGCGAGCAAGTTAGTGCAATTACAGAACAGGCAATGCAGGGTGAAATTGATTTTACTGAAAGCTTCACGCAACGCATGGCTCTTTTAGAAGGTTTGGAAGAATCAGTTTTAGCAGATATTGCGGACAAACTACCCATCATGGAAGGCGCTGAATGCTTGATAAGCAACCTCAAAGCCTATGGGTTTAAAACAGCAATTCTTTCTGGCGGTTTTAGTTATTTTGGCAATTACCTAAAAAACAAACTAAATATTGACTATGTGCATGCCAATACCTTAGAAATTGATGATGGCAAATTAACAGGACGCGTTATTCACCCTGTTGTTGATGGAGATCGCAAAGCTTTATTGCTCAAACAAATTGCCGAACAAGAAGGAATTGACCCACAACAAACAATTGCCGTCGGTGATGGCGCGAATGACCTTCCAATGCTTAGTGCAGCAGGTTTAGGTATTGCATTCCGTGCCAAGCCGTTAGTAAGAGAGTCCGCCAAACAATCTATGTCAACACATGGACTGGATAGTATTTTGTATTTGCTTGGCTATAAAGACAAAGATATTAGCCGTTAAAATAGATAACTCATTGGTTCAAAACCTTTATTAAAGAACAACCTCAAAATTGTCGATAAGCCGTGCTTTACCAAGCTGAGCCGCCGCTAATATAACTAACTCTTTATCTTTTTTACTCGCTGGCAATAAATCATATTGACGGCAAACCGTTAAATAGTGAGGTTTGAAACCAGCATCAGTTAATTTTTTTATTGCCTGTTTCTCTAACTTAGCAATGCTCGCTGATTTATTTAAAAGATTATCAGCAAGTTCTTGCAGTGTTTTTTGTAGCATTGGCGCTATAACTAATTGTTTCTTGGTTAAATATCCATTACGTGAAGATAATGCTAAACCTTCAGCAGATCGTACTGTATCAACACCTACTATCTCAACAGGAAAAGCAAGATCATTTGTCATACGCCGAATGATTGCAATCTGTTGGTAATCTTTTTTGCCAAACACCGCAACATCCGGTTGCACCATATTAAATAAGCGACTCACTACAGTTGTAACACCGTAAAAATGTTCAGGTCGATCTTGGCCGCAATATAGATCACCAATTTCCGGCACATAAACAACTGTCTGAGTAGCAAGTTCTCCTGGATACATTGTTTCTTGATCTGGTAAAAATAATAAATCAGCGCCTATTTCAGCGAGTGACCGTGCATCTTCTTCAGGGGTGTTAGGGTAAGCAGACAAATCTTCATTGGCACCAAATTGGGTTGGGTTAACGTAAATACTAACCACCACAAAGTCTGTTCTTTGTTTGGCCACTTTAACTAACTCTAAATGACCTAAATGTAAATTGCCCATGGTCGGTACAAAACCAATTGTTTTTTTCTCTTTACGAGCAGCCATAACTGCCGCATGTAAAGACGAAATTCGTTCTACTTTATGCATAATTACTTTGCTACTTCTTAATAGTCAACATTGAACTAACTAAATAAAATTAGACTAGGTGAAAGAGTGTTCTTTAGCAGGAAAAGTACCATTCTTAACTTCTTCAACATACTTTTCAACAGCGGCAGAAATTGAATCGGAATCTTGCATAAAGTCTTTACAAAACTTCGGACTCTTTTTGGGATAAATTCCAAGCATATCTTGCAGCACTAATACTTGACCATCACAATCCTTGCCTGCACCAATACCTATCGTTGCAATATTTATTTTTTTAGTGATTGTCTTGGCTAACAACTTGGGCACCGCTTCGAGAACAACGGCACATGCGCCAGCTTGTTCGACCGCAATGGCATCTTCAATTAACTGTTGTGCGGCATCACCTCGCCCTTGTACCTTAAAGCCCCCTAAAGCATGAACCGATTGTGGCGTTAAGCCAATATGAGCAACAACAGCAATACCACGCTCAGCTAAAAAATTAATTGTTTCAACTTGTAATTCTCCACCTTCTAGTTTAATTACATGAGCACCTGCTTGCATTAAAACTACTGCATTCGCATAGGCTTGCTCTTTAACTTGATAACTACCAAAAGGTAAGTCACCCACAATCATCGCATTCTCAACACCTCTAGCGACACATTTCGTATGATAAGCACAATCTTCTATAGTAACCGGTACCGGCGTAGCATGACCCTGCATCACCATTCCTAGTGAGTCACCCACCAATATCGCATCGACACCTGCCCGATCAACCAACGAAGCAAAACTGTAATCATAAGCCGTAAGCCAAGTAATCTTGTCTCCATTAGCTTTCATTTTTTTAAAGGTATTAACAGTGACTGCCATGAACTCCTCCAATTACCAAATCTTAAATTCCTAAATATAAGTATGCGATACATTGCACGCACTTTTAACTCCATAATATACTTCGAAAGCATTACAAAAATAGAGCTGTAAATACAAACATTATAAATAACTTTAGCTTATTCGACTTCTCTTTTTGACGTATCATACTCAACAACTAACAAACTGCATTTGCATTCACTGCAATTGCGTTAAACATATTTAGAGAGACCTTCATGAAAATATCTAGACACTTTTTCGTTTTAATTTGTTTAATAATATTCTCTACCAATAGCTACGCTGATTCACCAACCTTTACTTATGCGGAAGTGGAATATATTACTAATGGTGATTTTTTTGTCTCAGATGATGATCTCACCGTTGACCTTGGGCTCGATGGCTTCGCATTAAATTTAAGTGCCGAACTGGGAATTATTCTCATTCAAGCTTCACGTTTTGAATTAGAAAGTAGTCAAATATTGGGGTCAAATCTTGAAGATAATATTTCAACATTCGCTCTAGGTTTAACCTTCGAATTCCCTAGGACAAGCGTTTACGGTTTAGCCCGTGTTCGTCGTGATGAATTATCTCTTGTTGGCGGCGGCTTTGACGAAGATGAGCAAGGCACAACAATTGGCTTTGAAGCTGGTGTAAGGTTTAACTTGACTAACAGTATTGAATTAAACGCTAACCTCGGTCGCCCTTCACCCACTGAAGGCTCTAGCCTTGGAGTTGGTGCACAATATTTCATTACAAACAATATTGGCATTACACTGGATTTTAGCTCGATTGAAGTTGAAGATGGCGAACTCGAAGCGCAGTTTGATACCACATCTATAGGCCTGCGCTATAACTTCTAGTCACAAAGTAATACAACATAATTTTTATACTAAGCCATGAACTCAACTGATCCGCATAAACCGGATATCCATTCGTCTGCATCGGCACAAAGCCAAGCAAGCAAAAAGAAAAATCAAAGCGGCAAGCTATTCATCGACATGATAGTTTGCATTATCGTGCCGACGCTAATCTTAAAAAAACTAAGTGGCGATGACATGTTAGGCACAAACCTCGCTCTAGTCTTAGCATTAAGTTTGCCTTTAGCTTCAGGCATATTTGAATTTATCAGTAATCGTAAAATCGCTTTTGTACCGACCTTAGGTTTTATAAGCATACTGCTAACAGGCGGCATTGGTTTATTACAATTGCCTAAAGAATATATTGCTATCAAAGAAGCGATGATCCCCTTAGTCTTAGCCATCGCCACCTTGATTTCGACCTACACTCCATACCCATTAATACGTACTTTTTTATACAACGATATGGTCATGGATACCGACAAAGTAGCTGACGCTTTGAAACAAGCTAATAAACAAAGTGAGTTTGACAAAATGATGGTAAAAGCAACATGGATGCTTGCTGGTTCATTTTTTCTATCCGCAGCATTAAACTATCTGCTTGCTAAATGGGTCATTGTTAGTCCTACTGGTACTCCTGAATTCAATAGTGAATTAGGTACAATGAACTTAATGAGTTATCCAGTTATTGTACTACCCTGCATGGTCATTACTATGTTTGCTCTTTTTTATGTAATTCGTAATATAAAACGTTTAACAGGGCTTGGATTGGAAGACGTTATTCATCAATAAACACTTTTAATTATTACGCTAAAACTTATCTCTCTAAAACTTATATCTCTAAAACAACGGATTGTAGAGACCAGTTAAAACGGTTACATTATCAACACCATACTCATTGATTTTTAGACCCATAACTGTGCCGTCAAAACCAACAAAAAATAAGCGTTCAATACTCATCACGAACGCCTTACCCTATGCTAATGGCTCACTACACTTAGGCCATATGGTTGGTTTTATACAAGCAGACGTGTGGGCTCGTTATCAACGCCATCGAGGGCATACTGTTACCTTTGTCGGCGGTGATGATCAGCATGGCACCCCTATCATGCTTGGTGCAGAAAAATTAGGTATCAGTCCGCAAGAACTAATCGATCAGATTGAAATCGATCACAAAAAAGCACTCGATGGCTTTTCTATTCAATTAGATAACTATAGCGGTACGCACACTGATAATAACAAAGTAATTAGCCAAGCGATCTACCAAAAACTTAACGAAAAGGACTATATAGAACGTAAGGTTATTAAGCAGGCATTTGATGAAGAAAAAGGGATGTTTTTACCTGATCGCTACGTCAAAGGCACCTGCCCAAAATGTAAAGCTACTGATCAGTATGGCGATAATTGTGAAGTCTGCGGCACAACCTATGACCCGACCGACCTGATTGCCCCCTATTCAGTGCTATCTGGAAAAACACCAATAGAAAAAGAAAGCGAACACTATTTCTTCAAAGTCAGCGAATTCGAAGACATGGTTCGCTCATGGAAAGACTCCGGCACACTACAACCTGAAATTGCTAACAAACTCGATGAGTGGTTTGAAGGTGGCTTAATCGATTGGGATATTAGTCGCGATGCGCCCTATTGGGGTTTTGAAATCCCTGATGCGCCAGGTAAATATTTTTATGTATGGTTGGATGCCCCTATTGGCTATATGGCTAGTCATCAACGTTATTGCCAACAAAATAACGTTGATTGGGATCAATATTGGCTTAAATCTAAATCCGCTGACACCGAGCTCTATCATTTTATCGGCAAAGATATCGTACGCTTTCATACACTCTTCTGGCCAGCGATGTTAGACGCAGCGGGCTATCGAACTCCTAATGGCGTTTTCGTACATGGTTTTTTAACTGTCGACGGTACCAAAATGTCAAAAACTCGCGGTACTTTTATACAAGCTAGTACTTATCTCGAACATCTTAATCCAGAATATTTGCGCTACTACCTAACCGCTAAATCTAACGGTAGTGTGGTTGATATGGATTTGAATCTTGATGATTTTGTAGCCCGAGTTAATTCTGATTTAGTTGGCAAAATGGTCAACATTGCATCGCGCTGTGCAGGTTTTATAACTAAGCGTTTTGATGGCCAATTAGCCGATCAAACTGCAGCCCCCGAATTGCATCAAGCATTTGTTGATGCAGCAGATAGTATTGCCAAACGCTATGAGAATCGTCAGTTCTCACAAGCTATGCGAGAAATTATGGCTTTGGCAGATCTCGCCAATCAATTTATTGATGAGCGTAAACCCTGGGTATTAATCAAAGAAGAAGGCAAACTTGATGAAGTGCAACAAGTTTGTACTGCCGGCATTAATGCCTTTCGGTCTATGTGCATTTTACTGAAACCAGTACTGCCTGAGCTCGTCACACAAGCAGAGAGCTTTTTAAACTCCAAAGAACTAAAATGGGATGATATTAACGACTTAACTCTTAACACTAAAATTAATAAATTCAAAAACTTAATGAATAGAATTGAAATAGATTCTATAGAAAAAATGATCGAAGATAGCAAACAAACACTGCAAGACACAGAAGAAGCCAAGCCTGATTCCGCACTTGCCAAGGATCCTATTTCAGCAGAAATCAATTATGATGATTTCGCTAAAATTGATTTTAGAATCGTAAAAATAGTCGCTGCCGAACATGTCGATGGCGCGGACAAATTATTACAATTAACCTTGGATTTAGATGGTGAGTTACGCAATGTTTTTGCCGGAATAAAATCTGCCTACAAGCCTGAAGATTTAGTTGGCAAGCTAACCGTCATGGTTGCCAATTTAGCACCTCGTAAAATGCGTTTTGGCATTTCTGAGGGAATGGTTCTTGCTGCTGGTCCTGGCGGCTCTGATTTATTTATACTCAACCCTGATCAAGGTGCGCAACCAGGAATGCGGGTCAAATAAGCTTATAACGCATGACTAATCGCGAAGAGAAAATAAAAGCGATTGATGAGTGGTTGCCTCAAACTCAATGCACCCAATGCACCTATCCTCGATGTTTTGACTATGCTACAGCGATAGCTGATGGTGAAGCTGATATTAATCAGTGCCCACCAGGTGGTGACACCACAATAAGAGGCCTGGCTAGTTTATTAGGCAAAATCGGCAAGCCATTGAATCCAGACTATGGGGTGCATAAACCTCGCCAAGTTGCAGTCATTGATGAAGATATTTGCATTGGCTGCGTTATGTGTATTAAACCTTGCCCAACTGATGCAATTATTGGTACAGCCAAACAGATGCATACGGTAATCGAACGTGATTGCACTGGTTGTGAGCTATGCGTTGAACCTTGCCCCGTTGACTGTATTGAAATGGTTGACGTTAATCCTTCTGAAGAAATTGATTTAACGTGGCGATGGGATGATTACTCGCCGCAAGATACAACTCGAGCTCGTTCACAAACAAACAATAAATTAGTACGAGAAAAAAAACGTCAACAAGCACGAAGTTCGGTCAAAAAACTCAAAGAACTGCGTAAGGAAAAAGGCACAGAACAAATCAAACTGGATATTGCCGCGGCTATTAACCGTGTAAAATCGAAAGAGAACAATTAACGTCGTTTTTTAACATGAATAAACAAAAGCGCCATGAAATGTTTGTTCGTCTACAAACAGAGAACCCAAACCCAACGACAGAGCTAGAATATAACTCTGATTTTGAACTACTCATTGCTGTGATTTTATCTGCACAAGCAACTGATGTGGGCGTTAATAAGGCCACAGCAAAGCTCTACCCTATAGCAAATACTCCTGACTCTATCTATGCACTAGGTATAGATGGCTTGAGCGAATATATCAAAACGATTGGTCTTTATAATAGTAAAGCAAAGAATGTTATCGCAACTTGTAAAATATTATCAGAACAGCACAATAGCGTTGTTCCAGATAATCGAGAAGACCTTGAAGCATTACCTGGGGTTGGTCGAAAAACTGCTAATGTAGTTTTAAATACTGCATTTGGACAACCCACAATGGCTGTTGATACTCATATTTACCGCGTTTCCAATCGCACAGGTTTAGCGCCAGGTAAAACAGTATTAGCAGTAGAGAAAGCATTACTTAAATTCATACCAAAAGATTTTTTAGTCGATGCACATCATTGGTTAATCTTACATGGACGCTATACATGCATTGCCCGTAAACCGCGTTGTGGATCTTGTATCATAAGTGACTTATGCGACTACAAGGACAAACAAATTGATGATTAAAACAATCAAAAATAATGCAGATGTTGCAACAGGGATGAGCTATGGCGCCTTAGCTAAAGATGAGCACGCTCGTCAAGCAGTACAAAACGCTTTAGCAAAACTGCCTCACAATAGTCCTGGTAGCGTTATTCTGTTTTTGAGTTGCGGTTATGCACACAACCCACAAAGTGCAATTACTGAAGCGGTTAAAGCGGCAAGCACACCTCAAGTATTTGGCTGTTGTGCATTAGGTTTGTTAACAGATGAAGAATGGCTTATAGACGCCGAAGGCGCCGTCGCCATGGTGTTTTCTCATAACTTAAACTTACAACCTTTAGCTTTAATGCAGCAATCTGGTTTGACCGCTAAGTCTCTACTAACTTTAGCAACGCCTAATGCTGCAAACATTGCTATTAATAGTAGCGAGATAGGTCAAGTTGGCTCTATTACAACCGACGAATACGGGCACGGTCCTTTTGCTGTCTGGCAAAGTGGTCGAATTATCGAAAAAGAATTTAGTCATATAGCATTTAGTAATGATTTAAATAGCATTCATAAAGTTGCACATGGGATACGTCAAACATCTCCAATCATGCAAATTGAAAAAGCAGACAAGCATCGTTTAATAAAAGTTAACGGCACTAATGCGGTCGATAATTTACGCCAGAATTTACCTGAAAATCTCCAGACTATGAGCTCAGAACAGCCCTATAACTTGTTATGCGCAGTTTCAGAAAATACTAATATAGAATCTATTGAGAACGGTCATTACAAATTACAACACGTTGTTGCTAATGATCAAGAAGAAGGTCATATACATTTATCTGGATCAGTCATGGAAGGTAAATATATTTTTTGGGCGCATCGCGATGACCAAGCCGCCGAAAAAGTAATACGCGATTTATTATTAGAAACAAAGCAACAACTCGCAAAGGAAAAGAAGACCGCAAAATTCTTTCTTATGTTTCCTAATTTAGGGCGCGGTGCAGAGTTTTATAATGGCACTGATAAAGACTATGACATATTTAAAGAAATATTCCCTGATACCCCGATGATTGGTTTTTATGGTAATGGGGAAATTGCTCCAGGGCATGAAATTGCAGGTCTGATACATAGATATTCAACAGTATTCTCGGTATATTATTGAAGCAGTAATTAATTAGCATGCTTTAATGCAATTAACTGGTCTAGTTCTATAGTTTTAATTAAAAGTGTTAATTGAATTTAGCTAAAAAATAAAAAACGATATGACATCAATATCCGAAAGCAATAAAACAATCGAAAAAATTGATTTGGAAATTAATTTTGCTAATCACATCGACTCCCCTATCTTAGACGTCGATAACATTCCTACCAGTGGCCCACATTTCCATGAAGTATTAGATCAACATGATTTAAATTTAAAACATGCGCAGCCCAATGAGTTACAAATAAATCTTGGTAAGCTTTGCAACCTTGCCTGCCATCACTGTCATGTTGATGCAGGCCCTAAACGAACCGAAATCATGACGTGGAAAGCAATGCAAAAAATCTTGGTGTGGGCCAAAGCAGCTAAGATTAAAAAAGTTGATCTCACAGGTGGCGCACCTGAATTAAATCCGCACTTTCGGCAATTTTGTGAAGAATTACTAGCATTAAAAATCGAGATTACTTCACGCTGTAATATCACTGTTTTATTTGAAAAAGGTCAGGAAGATTTAGCTCAATGGTATGCTGATAAAAAAATTCGCCTAGTTTGCTCTCTGCCTTGCTATACCGAAGACAATGTTGACGCACAACGAGGAAAAGGTGTCTTTGATAAAAGCATCGAAGGCTTACAACTACTTAACTCCTTAGGCTATGGAATCGAAGATTCACTACCCTTAGACCTTGTGTATAACCCTGGAGGCGATTTTTTACCGCCCGCACAAGAGCAATTAGAACAAGATTATCGTGACATGCTTGGTAATAATTTCGATATCACTTTTAGTACTTTACTAACCATCACTAACATTCCAATTAATCGTTTTGCGCACGCGCTAAAACGAGATGGCAAAATAGAAAACTATCAATCATTGTTAGTTGATAACTTCAACCCTATGACGGTTGAAGACCTTATGTGTCGTCACTTAATTAATTTAGATTGGCTAGGACGGGTTTATGATTGTGATTTCAATCAAATGCTCGACATTCCTTTTAGTGGCGCAGATGCGACCTATCTATGGGATCTTCCAATTGACGATATAGAAGGCAAACCAATCGCTACTAATCGGCATTGTTTTGGCTGTACCGCTGGAGCAGGAAGTAGTTGCGGTGGCGCATTAGCTTAAATAAATTGGCTTAAATCAAAAGAAATCAGACTCCGCACTAATTCAAAAAGCATCAACCGAGCCCCAATTTCGTGAAAATGCCTAAACTATCTATCGAATTAGCGAGGAGAATGACTTTTCCCTACCCCTTCGAATACAATATATAAAAAAATATGCTGTTTAAATATAGGCTAAGGTAATCAATATTTGAGACTTTAGTAATCAAACTTAAACAGACCTAAGACGAATTTTGTTAACTACTATCAACTACTAACCAGTTAACTAATAAAAATTAGTTTTTATAAATTATCAAAGACTTACAGAACTTTACTAACAATCACGAACATTCCAATTAATCGCTTTGCAGACGCGCTAAATGTGATGGCAAATAGAAAAACGACCAATCCTTATTAGTGGCGGAAACACTTCTTAATTATGAGATCTTCTAATTGACAATAAGAATAGAAGGCAAGCCAACGCTACTAAT
>CAZFEM010000006.1:30953-44085 GCA_964517515.1 uncultured Gammaproteobacteria bacterium
GATGTACTACAGATGTACTACAGGGGCTGGAAGAGTTGTGGCCGCGCTTTGGCTTAAGTCCAAAGAAGGCTTAAAGCAAAAAAATGAGTCAGACTCCGCAACTAATTCAAAAAGCCTTAAACGAGCCCAATCTCGTGAATGCCTAAACTATCTATAAAATTAGCGCGGAGAATGATTTTATCCCCAACGACTAAATCTAATATATAAAAAGACGTCCAGTTTCAATAGAGACTAAAGTAATCAATGCTTTAGACTTTAGTCGAATCCAATTAATTACTTAATTCATTATTGCGGTTCATTTCATAAGCTTTAATCGCTGCCTGTACTCGGTTGCTCACCCGTAGCTTATGCATAATATTAGTCATGTAATGCTTTACAGTTTTCTCACTTAAATAAATATCGTTAGCGATATCTCGATTGCTCATACCGCTCGCTAGTTTTTCTAGTATTTGTCTTTCTCGATCATTTAAATCAAAATCATCGACAGAAGACGATTTTTTATCCTTGTCATTCCCTCGCATTAAAATATTTGCAGCAAGATTTGGAGATATATAAGAACCTCCTTGGTGAACATCACGTAAAACTGAAATAAGTTGTGCAGAAGCAATGCCTTTTAAAACATAACCTTGCACATTGGCTTGCATCGCCGCTTGCACATCATGTTGCTCTTCGGAAACAGTTAACATGGTTATTTTAATAACTGGTGCGAGCCGTGTAATTTCTTCCGCTGTTTCAATACCACCACCTGGCATACTAACATCTAGCAACATTAAATCTGGCATATGCTTTAGTGCCAATTCAATAGCGCGATCTTTTGAATCTGTCTGTGCAACAACATCAAAATAACCACTATCAAGCAATGAAAGAACGACACCCTCGCGTAACAATGGGTGGTCATCTACAACAATAATAGAAATTAATTCTGACATTGTACTAGCTCCTAAAATTTAATAAATTATCTTGTAAATAAACTATTTTAACTGAATATAAAATCATTATTGATCATCATTCATTTGTATTGCAACTTTTATAGTCGTTCCTTCTCCTAAGGTACTATCTATATCTAATTCACCGCCAAGACTTTCAATTCGATCTTTAAGGCCAATCAAACCAAGATGTCCACCTTCCGTACTTAATTCAGATTTGCGAAAGCCAACTCCATTGTCTTCAAGCGATAGATGTAACACATTCCGTCTTAATCGAGCGACAAATTTACAGTTTGTTGCCTTGCCATGCTTGAAGGCATTATTCAAGCCTTCTTGGGCAAACCGATAAGCACATATTTTAACCGGTACAGGAATGTCTGGAGGCAAATCAATATAGGTATCTTTAACTTTTGTGCCAGTATTAATTTGGTGTCTTTCAATCACTTTATGGACACCTTCTTCTAATGTCATTTGTTCTAATTCAGGCATTACTAAGCCTGATGAAATGGCTCTGATTTCGTTCAATGATTGATCCATTGCTTTTTTGATCGCATGAAACTCAAAACCGAGCTCTTTAGAAATATCTTGGTCAATCACTTGGTCGAGGCGTAATACAGCATAGCCAATATCTTGCGCAGGACCATCATGTAAATCTGCACCAACTCGACGTAAAAAACGTTCATTTAATACCACTGCTCGACTACTCGCAGACTTTAACTTATTTTGTAACTTTTCATTTTGTTCTAACAAATCAGAAAGCTTCGATACCTGTTTGGTTAATCCTTTATCTGCTTTTTTATCTTTAACATTATTATGTTTAGGAATCCCTCGTAAATATCCAAATGTAATAAGAAAGATCAAAAAACAACTCAAGAAAACTGCTAGGAAACAAAATAACGCAATACGTGATAATAGTTCAAATAATTGACTGTAATCACGTAAAGACTTGATCACTGCAATCGGAGTTTTATCTATACTCCTCACTAAAGACAAAGTAGATAATGTTTCACTAGGTGGGTTAAAAATAGAATTAAAGACTAAATCCATCTCAGTATCATCAATTTCACTATCTAACTTTATTTGATTTTCGAGTAACCCCACGATTGCTTTTTCAGACTCTAACAATATCCAGTCACCTTCAGGCGGCCAAATTTGTTGTAAATTTAAATCATAAATAGCAACTAACGAAATACGTTCTTTGTCAGTTAATTTTTCACCTATTGCCTGAGCGATTAAAGCTTGGTCTGGTTGATCAAGAGGTAGCTCTTCCAACACTTGAGTACCGATAACTTCGGAAATATCTGTATCTAAATTTGCTAAATCTAAATCGATTGCTGTTTTTTGCAAAAACCAATAAGCAGTAAAAGAAATCAATGAACTGATTAGCACTATTAACAAAATAACTTTTAGAAAAAGTGCGAGTCTAGAAGTATTCTTTGGTTTTCTTTTCCTCCTTGCCATGCTCAACTTCTCCCAATATGCTCTTTATGTTTTAACAAAGCAAAAATTAGAAATCCCCAAGCTAAAATAAAAAAGCTACCTCCTATCGGCGCAATTGCTCCCAACCACTCTAAGTTTAAAATAGCCAGCAAATACAGCGACCCTGAAAAAAATAGCACGCCCAACATCAAACTGACAATAATCACTTTCTGATAAATCAACTTATCATTCAACTGAAAAACAACACCAATCAAAATTAAACCTAGTGCGTGGTAAAAGTGATAACGGCTGGCAATCTCAAAAGTAGAAACACGTTGGTTTTTTTCAAGCAGCTCAGCCAATACATGAGCACCAAATGCACCAATCAATACTCCAAACAGCATTAATACAGAGCCAGCAATGATTGCTATTCTTGCCATTCAGCCAGCTCTGTTAATTAATATTAAAGACGACAATCGACACCAGTTCCACCCAAGCCGCAATAGCCATTTGGATTTTTAGCTAAATATTGTTGGTGATATTGTTCTGCGTAATAAAAATGATTGATTATCTGTAATTCCGAAGTTATTTTTCCATACGAAGCATTACTCAGCTGTTGCTGATATTGCTTAATAGCTGTTTCGGTTAATACCACATCAGATTTTTGAAAATTATCAGAAAAAAAGTAAACCCCTGAACGATACTGAGTACCAGCATCATTACCTTGACGCATCCCTTGAGTTGGATCATGTGATTCAAAAAAAGTTTTTAACAAGCTGTGTAATGTAATCTCCTTCGGCTTATACACAACCAATACTAATTCATTATGGCCAGTTTTACCTGAACAGACTTCTTCATAAGTAGGGTTTTCAGTATGACCAGCACCGTAACCAACAGCCGTTGTTAAGACACCCGATAAATTCCAAAAAACTCGTTCAGCACCCCAAAAACAACCTAAACCAAAAGCAATACGAGCTAATTGAGCATCATCATCTGAAAAAGGTGCTTTAATTGGCTGACCATGCACAAAATGACGGTTTTCAAGCGGTATTTCCTCTGATCGACCAACTAATGCTTGTTCTTTAGTAGGTAATTGTGATTTTTGTAATAAAAACGGCATAAATTCACTCTTTATTATTAAGTCGATATTAAACTAGTATTCAGTAAAAATACTATTAATTAGTGTAATTTATATTTGTATTTGTATTTGTATTTATAAATCATTTTGATGATTTGGAGAAAAAAATGTTTAAAGCCTATTTAACAACTATTTTCAGCTTAGTTATTACTACAAGTATTATTAACCTTGCGTATGCACAAACAGAAGAAAAAAACGCTGATGATGAGTTAGCGACTGCGGTATTTGCCGGCGGGTGTTTTTGGTGTATTGAAGCTGACTTTGAAAAGTTAGATGGCGTGACGAATGTGGTTTCTGGTTACAGTGGTGGTGATGCGACGACCGCAGACTATAAAACAGTTACCTATAACGAAACTGGCCATTATGAAGCTGTTCAAGTGTCCTATGATCCAAATCAAGTTAGCTACCGTGAACTGGTTGATTATTTTTGGCGCCACATTGACCCAACTGATCCAAGAGGACAATTTTGTGACAAAGGCAGTTCTTATAAATCGGCTATTTTCTATGGCTCTGCTGAAGAAAAATCAATCGTTGCCAAGTCGCTTGCTGATATTGAAAAAAGTAAAACATTTGATGCCTCCATTGTTACAGCAATAATAGCTGAACAACCCTTTTATTTAGCAGAAGATTATCATCAAGATTATTATAAAAAGAATCCTTTACGTTATAGCTTCTATCGCAGTAGCTGCGGTCGTGATAATCGAGTTGAAGAATTATGGGGTGAATAATAGTTCTTGTTAATTTAGCTGATCCTTACTTTCTTTTAATTGCGCGCAGTGAATACAATCTTCAACAGTTGGTTCAATCTCTAAGCGCGCAATTGAAATAAATTCATCACACCCTAAACAACGGCCAAACTCACCGTCATCGATACGCTCTAAAGCGTCGCTAATAAGACTAAGCTGATTTTGTTGCCGCTCCTGCCCTGCTTGTGCCATCGCTTGCGCTTGCATAGCATCCATGCGAGATAATCTTCCAACGCTGTTTTGATCTAGCTTTACTGGCTTACTGGCATGACTAATAACATCACTAATGCCCATAATCTCCTCTTGAAGGTCTAACAACTTCTCTTCAAAATATTTCAAATCAGGTTGGCTTACCATATTAGTAATTTGTTTTGTATTATTTAAAATTCAAGATGGTTAACGATTCAAGATAGCCTGTAGAGGAGACTCATCGAAACCAATATCATATTCCGTTAAAGTATCCGCGTCAGCAACGGATAACTCCGCAAAGTTAAATAATTCAGGGTCAAGCATATGCGATGTTGTTATTCGCCCCATCGACTTAAATATATTTGCTACCCGCCCAGGATGGGCATCATCCCATTCCTTAAGCATTTTTTTAATGATTTTACGTTGTAGATTTTCTTGTGCGCCACATAAATTACAGGGAATAATTGGAAAGGCTTGTTCAGCTGCGTAGGTCGACAGTGTTGCCTCTCGACAATATGCCATCGGCCTTATTACAACATGCTGCTTGTTATCACTGACTAATTTGGGTGGCATACTTTTTAATCGCGCACCGTGGAACATATTCAAGAATAAAGTTTCCACCATATCATCCAGATGATGACCTAATGCGATTTTCGTTGCACCAATCTCTTTAGCAGTTCGATATAAAATTCCGCGCCGCAGGCGAGAACAAAGTGAACAGGTGGTTTTCCCTTCTGGAATTTTGTCTTGCACAATACTATAGGTATCTTCTTCAACAATTTGATATTCAACGCCTTTAGCCGCTAAGTATTCAGGTAGTACATTAGTTGGGAAACCTGGTTGTTTTTGATCTAAATTAACTGCAATCAAATCAAATTCGATCGGCGCTTTTTTTTGCAGGCGCTGCAATATAGATAACATCGCATAACTATCTTTGCCACCAGAAACACAAACCATCACACGATCGCCATCTTCAATCATATTAAAATCACTAATAGCTTTAGCAACATTCCGTTGTATCTGCTTTTGTACTTGGCTTACAATTCTCATAAAAATTAGTTTCTATTGTTATACTGAATGTATTGTAGAGTATCTAAATTAATGAATTAATAAAGTTTTTATTCCACGGTAACACTTTTGTAATAGTTTTTAGTTCTAATAATCAAGAATTAACTAATTAACAAATAATATTTTGAGTGAACATATTTTAGTTGTAGATGATGAAACCGCGATACGCGATATGGTACGTATGGCGCTTGAAGTGGAAGGCTATCAAGTTTCCGATGCTAGTAATGCACATCAAGCCAGTAAAATTATTCAACAATCGAATATAGATTTAATACTACTCGACTGGATGATGCCAGGAGTATCTGGAATTGATTTCGCTTCTAAGTTAAGAAAAGAACAAGAAAAAAAAACAACGACTAATCAACTTGGAATCATTATGTTGACGGCTAAAGATAGCGAAGAAGATATGATTCGCGGACTTGAAGTTGGTGCTGATGATTATGTTACCAAACCTTTTTCTGTACGAGAATTAACATCAAGAATTCGTGCCGTTTTAAGACGAATTAATGCCGACAAAATATCTGGTAGTAATACCGTAGTCGGAAAAATTGATATTGATATTCAGCAACACCGAGTGAAAATTGATAATGAAGATGTCGAATTTAGCCCTACCGAATTTCGACTTTTACATTTTTTAGCTAGCAACCCTGACCGCGTTTATGCGCGTAACCAATTATTAGATCATGTTTGGGGAGAACAGATATATATTGATGATCGAACTGTTGATGTACATGTTAGACGCGTAAGAAAAGTATTAGAGCCGTATGGCTGTGATTCATATATTCATACTATTCGAGGCGTAGGTTATCGTTTTTCGGTTGTCTAACAATGTATTTATAAAAAACATATATAATTATTGCTTACAAAAAATCAGCACAACTAGCAAATAAACTCTAAACCGAAATAATGCGTCAAGAAATTTGGAAAACTTGTCTAATTTTAGCTCTCGCAGGTTTAATTGGCTTGGTGGTTGGATACCCGTTACTTGTAATGTTAGTTATTACAGTAGGAGTCATTATATGGAATATTTATCGAATTGAATTAATGCGGCGTTGGTTAACCGATGCAAAAAACAACCCCTACCCAGCTGAAAATAGTCAATTTCATGAACTCTATCGCCTTATCAATCGACGTAATGTCAAAAATACTACTAGTAAAAGAAAATTAGCAAGTTACCTAAAACAGTTTCGTAAAGCTGCTTCAGTACTTCCTGATGCAGTCGTTCTTATTGATGAGTTTGGTAAAATTACATGGGCAAATGGTAGCGCCTCAGAATTATTTTCTATTCAATGGCCCAGTGATCTAGGTGTTAAATTCACCGATTTAATCCGCGACCCAGACGTAGAAAAATTACTAGAGAATGATTTTATCGAAGCCACTACAGAGCAACGAGAAACAAAATATACTTCTAAATTCAACGAAGATATCACTATTAATATTAGGGTGGCGCAATATACTGAAAAACTAAGAATGGTTATCGGCAGTGATATAAGCAATCTTCTTAAAGTTAATAAAGTTCAAAGCGATTTTGTCGCTAATGTTTCGCATGAACTAAAAACACCATTAACGGTTCTCAAGGGCTATATCGATATCATGCTCAACAAGCCTGACCTGCCGACAGAGTTAAGTAGTATTGTTGGGCAAATGGAAACTCAAAGTAATCGAATGGAATTAATTATTGGCGATTTATTATATCTAGCAAAACTGGAAAGCCAGAACAATCAAGCCACACATAAACCAGTTGATATAACTAGTATCATTAATACCGCAATCGAAACAATTGATGAAAAGTTAACAGAGAAACACCTTAAACTTGAACTCGATATTGACTATAAGTTAAAAATTTTAGGTAGCCATACGGAATTACACGCTGCTTTTTCTAATCTAATATTCAATGCAGTAAATTACACGCCAAATCATGGTGTGATTAATATCAGCTGGCAGCAATCAAGAGATAGCTTATCTTTTAGTGTTCAAGACAATGGTAATGGAATCCCAGAGAGTCAGATATCACGCTTAACTGAACGGTTCTATCGCGTTGACAGTGACCGATCTCGCGGTGGTGGAGGTACGGGCTTAGGCTTAGCAATCGTCAAGCATGTTTTACATCGGCATAACGCAATTCTAGAAATTGATAGTCAAATTGGCGTAGGCAGCAAGTTCACTTGTATATTTCCAGTTAAGCAAACTCCGAACCAACAAATACAAGAGCTCAGCTAAGATCAAGCTTGGCTATGACATAAGCATGATCACTCGGCTTACTACTTATTTCTCCAGGCTGTACGCCTAATAATTCATTTCCATGAATAATTTCATATTTTGCCTTCTTCGACATTTTATGATTAACAACCCCATGCATTAAAACTTGTAATTTACCACGGTGGTTATAATCGTAACGTTCCGTAATTGGAAGTTTTTCTACCAAATTAATATTATCAGAGCCCATTATTGCACGTAGTGTTTTACTGTCCTCAGTATCATTAAAATCACCCGTAACATAATATTTAATACCTTCTTTATCTAAAGATTCTAACTTCTGATTAATTTGTAAGCCTTGTTCAACTCGAACTTGTTCACGCGAGTCAAAACCTGGGTTTGATGGTGCAAAAATACTTGTTTGATGTCTCTTAGATGCAAGATGTAAATTGATGATCGCAACAACTTTACCTGATTTTATTTCTTCAAAGTAAGCTAACAATGGTTTACGTGAGCCTTCAAAACATTTTTCTTTCTCAGAAAAGACAACCGAATCGCCTTGCAATTTCACTCGTGTAGGGTTGTATAAATACCCATTACGAATATTTCCTCCAGGTTGGCCGCCATCTGCTCCTAATTCTGGATTTACATCCGTCCATTGATAAAATATTCCTGTTAGTTCTTCAATGGCTTTAATTAACAAGGCATATGTCTCAGAAGCATCAACAACATCACTAATTTCAGCACCGTCATTGTCTTGAATTTCTTGTAAAGCAACAATATCTGGAGAGTTAGCTTGCAGTACAATTGCTTGCGCTAAGGCATGAAAGCGCCCTTCACCCCAATCATCATCAACATCTTGTCGGGGGTTCAATACTTTATCTGGCGATTCAACATGCGGGTCTAGATTAAAACAATTTAAGGTCATAATTGTTAACGCATTATCACTCGGCTCTAAACTCGATTTATCAAATGAAACAAAACTATCTTCAAATTTTATATCGTGTCTAACCGCCAACTGATAAGCATCGACGCGATAATGTAATGGACCAACAACATCACTAGTTAATATTGAACCTACATTAAGACGTGGCGCACGATGATACTGGGTAATTCTAAAACCAGGAAACCAGCGCAGATGATTACTTAAATCAGCGATCACTCCTCCTTGATCATTCCGCAATAATGAATAATCAATGTCACCTTCATTATTTGAGTCGACACCATCTAATACATAATCACCATGTACGTTACTCGGAGCAATAAAAGTTTGCCCTGCTGGAATACGCATCAACATAAACTCTAGACTATTTAAAGTCATTGCAAGCTCAGGGTTAGATTTGCGAATCATCTCGCCACTTAAAGTAATCGGTTCTATCTCAGGACCGTGTAATTGCAGTATTTTTAATTCCTCTAGTCTTATTTGAGTAACCGCTTTATCTCCGTCTTGATTTAGATAATCAACTACTTCGCCGCTAACACGCACTAACGCTCCCTCAGAAGTAGTAATTTCATCACTATAGACAAACAAGGCATCCGAAGACTCGCCATCCCATTCAACATCTGGTGTTTGAATAAAAAACCCACGACGATGGACACCCGTTACAACACCTTGTGTCACAACATTTTTTTCAGCCAAAGGCGAACGTAAGCCCTTGCCTTGTATTGTTTTAATAGCAACGATATCCATTAATACTCTTAGTGAAGTTTATTTTTATTAGCTATGCAATTATTACAGAGACACCAATAAAAAAACAGCTAACCTATAGGTAGGTTAGCTGTTTTAAGATTTTTAAACTATCCGCTTTTTAAATCAAGACAACTGTTCTTTAACTTCCTCATATTCAATATGACGTATATCCTCACCTTCAACATGGTAGATCACATTTTCACAAATATTAATACAATGATCACCAATACGTTCTAGTGAACGCGCAGCCCACATAACATCTAGAGCATCTGAAATATTATCTGGATCAGATTTCATTAAATCAACCAAGCGCATAACGACACGACCATACTCAGTATCAATTTCTTGGTCTTTGCGGATATTCTTAATTGCACTACGCGTTTCCATACGCGCGTAAGTATTGAGAGTAGAATGCAAGAGTTCTTTAACATGCTTTCCTAGCTCTAATAAACCTTTTGAATAATTACCAGACATGTGATTTTCTAAAGCATGCCCAACCATTCGTGCTACTCGTTCAGCCTCATCACCAATTCGTTCAAGATCTCGAACCGATTTAGTCGTTGCAATAATAAGGCGTAAATCACTCGCAGTCGGTTGGCGCTTAGCGAGAATTTGGGTGCATTCATCATCAATTTCCACTTCCAATCGGTTCACTTTTTCATCAATACTGGCAACATCTCCAACTAGCTCACTATTATCTTCTTGCAAAGCAGATAAGGTTTTTTCTATTTGTAATTCAACCAACCCACCCATTTTAAGCACCCTTGAGCGAATTTCATCTAATTCTTGATCAAACTGACGGGATATATGCCCACCGACTATTAAATCGTCATTCATATCACTATTCTCCTTAACCAATACGGCCGGTAATATACTCTTCAGTTAATTTATGTTGTGGATTAGTAAAAACCTGAGAAGTGTCATTTACTTCAATCAATTTACCTAAATGAAAATACGCAGTACGCTGAGAAACTCGCGCCGCTTGTTGCATAGAGTGCGTCACAATCACGATAGTGAAATTCTGACTTAATTCACTAATTAACTCTTCAACTGTTGCTGTAGCAATCGGATCTAAGGCAGAACAAGGTTCATCCATCAAAATAACTTCTGGGTTTACTGCAATAGCTCGACCAATACAAAGACGTTGCTGTTGACCACCAGACAAACCGGTTGCAGGTGCTTCTAGGCGATCTTTAACTTCATTCCACAAACCACAACGAACTAAACTTTTTTCGACTAGTTCATCTAATTGAATTTTGTTATCAACCAAACCATGAATCCGCGCGCCATAGGCTACATTTTCATAGATAGATTTTGGAAAAGGGTTTGGCTTTTGAAAAACCATACCAACTCTTGCACGCAAATGCACAACATCAACAGATTTAGAATAAATATTATCGCTATCTAATAAAAACTCACCTTCAATACGACATATATCGATCGTGTCATTCATGCGGTTTAGACAACGCAAAAAAGTTGACTTACCGCAGCCTGAAGGTCCGATCATAGAAATCACTTGGTTCTTACCAATATCAAGACTCACATCAAAAATAGCTTGTTTATCAGCATAAAACACTGAGCTATCTCGTATGCTCATTTTAGGATCATCAAGCAATGGGCTACCCACTGTCTCATAATGATCTATTTCTTTTTCAGAAGTATCCAACATATTGTCCTGTTTAAAGTCTAAATTAGTCATATTCAATGATCACCATAACATTTTCTTCAGCTATCTTACCAGCGACGCTCTAAGCGTTTACGTAGCCAAACTGCCAAACTATTCATACAAATTAAAAAAGCTAGCAAAACCATGATTGCAGCTGAGGTTTTTTCTACAAAAGAACGTTCAGGGCTATCCGACCATAAGAATATCTGCACTGGCAAAACAGTCGCCGAATCGGTAATTCCAGATGGAACATCGACAATAAAAGCAACCATACCAATCATTAACAGAGGCGCAGTTTCACCAAGTGCTTGCGCCATACCGATGATGGTACCGGTCAACATACCAGGCATCGCTAAAGGCAAAACATGATGCAAAATTGTTTGTACTTTTGACGCTCCCATGCCAAGAGCGGCTTCGCGAATAGAAGGCGGCACAGATTTAATAGCAGCACGGCTTGAAATAATAATAGTAGGCAACGTCATTAGGGTTAAAACAAAACCGCCGACAAGAGGTACCGACCTAGGAAGCCCAAAGAAATTAATAAAAATAGCTAGACCTAGCAAACCAAAAATAACCGATGGTACTGCCGCTAAATTATTAATGTTAACTTCAATGAAATCAGTGATTTTATTTTGTGGCGCAAACTCTTCGAGATAAATTGCTGTTGCGATGGCAATTGGAAATGATAAACAAAGCGTCACTAGCAAGGTTAAGATAGAACCAACTATCGCGCCTTTAATACCAGCTAATTCAGGCTCTCGTGAATCTGCATTGCGAAAAAATAAAGCATTGAATTTTCTAGTCACTCTATCCTGAGCTATATAATCATTTAAGATGCTTTGCTTAAATTCGTTAAGTCGACTAATACCGTTGCCGCCTTCTGCTTTGCCGTAACTGTGTTTGTAATAGACGTCAACATCATCATCTGCGACTATGCTTATAGTCTTAGTAGTACCAATAATCGTTGGATCAGCAAGCACCATGTCACGTAAAATAAGTGATGTATCAACGGTATATAATGAATACAGCTCTCTACGCTCAGTACGCCCGGTTATATCAGGGTGTTGTTCTTGTAACACTTCTCGAAAGAAAGTATTAAAACTCGTATCTTTAATTTCTTGCTCAGAACTTTGTGCGGTCAGTTCTAGATGATCTTCGGCAAAATCAATTTCTATTTGTATATATGTTTGCGTAAACGCACCAATTCCCTTGGAAATAATATCGGTAAATAAAAACAACACACAGGCAACACCAAAACCAATCGAGATACGGCCAAACCACTGAAATCGTTTTTCAGCTCTTTGGCGCTTCTTTAAATTCGCTAATACTCTATCAGAGTTTTTATTTTTGCTTTGTTCGCTATTAGTCATACTGCTCTCGATATTTTTTCACTACTCGCAAGGCGATTACATTTAATATCAGGGTAATCACAAACAAAAATAAACCAAGTGCAAAAGCGGCGAGAGTTTTAGCACTATCAAACTCTTGATCGCCAACTAATAAGGTTACTATTTGCACCGTGACTGTGGTGACTGCTTCTAAGGGGTTTATTGTTAAGTTAGCCGCTAACCCAGCCGCCATAACAACAATCATGGTCTCACCGATGGCTCGCGAAGCCGCTAGCAGAACACCGCCAACGATACCGGGTAATGCGGCTGGAAAAATAACCTTTTTAATGGTTTCAGATTGCGTTGCGCCGAGTCCAAATGAACCATCGCGCAAACTTTGTGGCACCGCATTAATCACATCATCAGACAATGATGAAACAAATGGAATAATCATAATTCCCATTACTAAACCAGCGGCTAATGCGCTTTCGGACGACACTGCAAGATTCGCTAACCAATCGATATTATTGCTAGCTCCCCAATTTCGTAATGAGTCACCGACATTGCGAATAGCAGGTGCGACGGTCAAGGCGGCAAAAAAACCATAAACGACTGTTGGTACACCCGCTAGAATTTCTAAAGCAGGTTTGATAAGTCCGCGCGCCCTTGTACTTGCGTACTCAGATAAATAAATAGCCGACATCAACCCAACAGGAACAGCAATGAGTAATGCGATGAAGGAAATAAGCAGCGTTCCAGCAATCAG
>CAZFEM010000006.1:44185-46388 GCA_964517515.1 uncultured Gammaproteobacteria bacterium
CTGTCGAGATCGCAGCAGGCCTAAAAAATAGGCGGCTGCTGCGCTCAACAATATTAGTAACAATAAAATCGATAATGACATTTAATGTTACTAACTTAACATTTACTACAATGACAAATTACTTAATGATTTCGCACTTGAAGACATATCACTGTATGCACTTTCATCAAGAGGAATTAAGCCACGATCAAGCAAATAACCTTCTGAACCAATAGTATCTTCATTAACAAAAGTATTTAGATACTCAGCAATACCTGGAACAGTACCGATGTGTGCTTTCTTAACATAGAAGTAAAGCGGACGACTAACGCTATACTCACCATTCGCAATTGCTTCGAATGTAGGTGCTATTCCATCAATAACAGAGCCCTGAACTTTATCCGAATTTTGATCTAAAAAACTAAAACCAAAAATACCAAGAGCACTTGGGTTAGACGTTAATTTATTAACGATTAAGTTATCATTTTCACCCGCCTCAATGTATGCACCATCTTCTCGAACTGAGGTTGCAATCACACCAAATAAGTCACCACCATCGGCATCAGCACCCTTGCTTGCAACGATAGACTTCCATGCATCAGCTAAACCAATTTCAGCAGTAAATGCTGCAATTTCAGCGTGATCACTCATATCATCCAATTTTTCTAAACTTTCAACTTGAGAGGCACCACCTTCAAGAGCCAATTCTGCAAATGCGTCACGAGTACCAGATGTCGGCGGAGGCCCGAGCACTTCAATCTTAACAGCGGGTAACGATGAATTAATTTCGTTCCAAGTCATATATGGGTTCGGTACGACTTTACCATCAGGTCCAGGAACTCTTGCGCCTAGTGCCATATAAATATCTTTAAGAGTTAAATTAAACGGCGCGTCACCTTTAGCATTGGCAAGAACGATGCCGTCATAACCAATGAGCACTTCAACAATCTCTTTTACGCCATTTTCTTGGCATAAATCAAACTCACTTTTTTTAATACGACGGCTTGAGTTAGTAATATCAGGGGTATCAACACCAACACCACCGCAAAATAACTTAAGCCCACCACCTGAACCAGTTGATTCAACCTTAGGTGCATTGAAATCAGTTGATTTACTGAAACGCTCAGCAACGACAGTAGAAAAAGGGTATACCGTTGAAGAACCAACAATACTAATTGAATCACGCGCGATTGCGTTAGAAATATTACTTAAAAATACTACAAGGACTATGCTTAAAAGAGTTTTCACTAGACTACCTCCAGTCGAGACTTACAATTGATGAAAAAGAGTATATAACTGGCGTCATAGTAGTATTTATTTGTGACAAGTTTATTACAGAGCGGTATAAAAACACACTCTAGAACGGTTATAGAAGATGGCTATTTTAAAGCGAATATACAGATTAAGCTAACCTTTTTAACCGCTAATATTTAATCTATTAATGAGTTTTCTATTAACTAAGCACTAACAGCCTGAATTAATACATAAGGAGCGAGAACAACTGCCCAAAATTCAGTATTCTCTTGATACCAATGCCGTGCTTGGTCATTACTCGGTTGCATAATTTCACCACTAATCAAAGCGAGCTCAAGTTGCTCAGCACAATCCTCAGCAAAATTTACTGCTGTTTCTATTAAATCTAACTCAGATGCAAGCACAAGCAACACTCCCCTAGCAAAGTGTGGTTGTAATTCATGCCATTTTATTCGAGCGGTCTCGGCATGTAGCTTTTTAGCGAGAGTGTCTTTATCTTTCATAGCTCTAAATAAATATTAGACTAGCTATTTTAAAGCTTTGTTGCGAAACATCAGCATATTTCCAAGCAAAGCCTTATTAGCATTTAAGCTGCTATTCTAACAAAAATAGGCACTAGCATGATATAGAGAGAAATTTCAGAGATTCTTTTGAAGAATAAATAGCAAACTAAGCTTATTTGTATTTAAAGCGTCTAAATTAGTTTATAAAACAGCATATAACCATATAAAGAGCCTTATTATTGACTTATTCATTTAATCTGAATTGATTAAGTTGTGGCTTTGTAGTAAAAATGCGTGCTGATTTTTAGCATGAAATAGTGCATACCTAATATTAAGTCGAGACAAAGCATGGCTACTAAAAAGAAAGTATCAAAAAAAACCGCTAAGAAAGTAACTAAGAAGAGTACTAAAGTTGCAGCAAAGTCGAAAAAAGTTACGAAAAAGGTAACTAAGAAAAAAGCCACCAA
>CAZFEM010000006.1:46488-67142 GCA_964517515.1 uncultured Gammaproteobacteria bacterium
AAAGTTACGAAAAAGGTAACTAAGAAAAAAGCCACCAAGAAAGTAGCTAAAAAAGTGACTAAGAAAAAAGCCGCCAAAAAAGTAGCTAAAAAAGTGATTAAGAAAAAATCTGTGGCTATAGACAGTGATAGCCTAATTCATGGAATTTCACCTTATGTTGAAAAAGCTCGTGAAAAGTACATGAACCCAAAGCAAGTTAAACATTTCCGTAATATTTTACTTGCTTGGAAAGGTAATTTGTTAGATGAAGTTTCGAAAACCATTCATCTTATGCAAGACGAAAATATAAACCACCCTGACCCTAATGACCGCGCTAGTCAAGAGACTGATATGTCACTAGAGCTGCGGAACCGTGATCGTGAACGAAAATTACTGAAAAAAATTGATTCGACTGTGGCGGTATTAGATGCCGGGGATTATGGCTGGTGTGAACGCTGCGGTATTGAAATCGGCATTAGGCGTTTAGAAGCACGACCAACAGCAGATCTCTGCGTAGACTGTAAGACTTTAAATGAAATTAAAGAACGCCAAATGATCTAAACAAAATAGATTGTAGGCTATCGAACAAGAAAGTATTGGATCCTAAACTATCAGCCTTTAGGGTCAGTTGGGTCGCTTAAATATTGGATATATGACTCTTGCTCTAACTCACGAACCCATATTGGAAATTCCCGTTCAGTGCGTTGACGGCGCAATAAGTTATCTGCTTGTGAGCGAATCACCTGGTCAGTTATATTTTTAGTTCTACGATCCTCTACTTGCAAAATATGTACACCAAAATTTGTGTCGAATGGTTCACTAATTTCATTTAATGAAATTGTGTTGTACGTATTTTCAAACTGGGGAACCATTTCACCAGGTGATACCCAGCCTAAGTCACCACCATTAGCAGCAGAAACAGAGTCATCAGAGTAAATTCTTGCAAGAGTCTCAAAATCTTCGCCTGCTAGTAGTCTTTGCCTAATTTCAGACAACCTCTTTTTCGCATATGTTCGTGCAACATCAGTCTCTGCAGAGATTAGTATGTGACGAACTTCATGCTGAATAATTTCTTCACGAGTGCCTTTTAAATCTAATAATTTAAGAATATGTAGACCATTTTCAGTTCGCAACACATCGGTAACACCACCAACATCAATCTCTTTAATCGCAGCAACAAATATGTCTGGCAATTGAGCGTCAGTTCGCCAACCTAACAAACCGCCCTCTTGCGCATCAGCGGCTTCAGAATAAGTTATCACTGCCTGTTCAAAGCTAAGACCTGCAAGTATTTCGTCTAACACTTGTTGTCCTAAATCTTCATTTTCTTCAGGGTTGTTAATCAACAAATGTGCAACTTGATATTCAGTTCCAGCATCGCCAATATTATTTGCTATATGACCATCTATCTCATACTCAGGAATAACAACTCTTGAAAGCGCATAAAATTCAGTTAATCGTGAAATATTTAATGAGTCACGTACTGACTTATGAAAACGAGAGATTGAGTCTCCACGGCTAGTTATTGCAGCTTCTAACTGTTCAACCGTCATATTCTGTTGCCCAGCAAACCTTTCTACGGCAGCGTCAACTTCAGCATCATCAACATTAATACCCCGGCGTTCAGTTTCTTGCACTTGTAATAACTCAGATACCATTGAGCCCAACAGTTGCTTTGATATCTGTTCCAGTCGCGTTGCATCTAAATTTTCTTCTTGAAAATCACTAGCAACCACTTCCATTCGATAATCAAAATCCGACTGCGTAATCACATCTTCATTAACAATAACGAGAACACGATCCATCATTTCTGCCGCTTGAGCCGCGCCGAATGCCAACAGAATTGCAATAAATATATTTAGTCTAAGTAACACTTTTAATTTATGTCTCTATATAAGTTGAAATAATATCGTCTGACCAATAACTGTAACTGACTAACTGTCAAATCAACAGTTAGATCTGGCCTTGAGTCATTACAAAAATTTAAAAAACACCTTGTTGAATAGCCCCAATCGAATTGAGTTCAAGCTCAACAAAAATACCTGTTTCTTTATCATCAAAACCATTAATACGAGTGCTTTCTGAACCAACTACACGAAATTTCCAGCAACAACCGTCATATTCAAAACCAAGAGTTGTCGATAAACTCTCAGAATCTTCAAAAGAATAACGTTCAGAACCAAAAAATGACCAGCGATCAGTAATTGGCCAAAAAGCATCAATCTGTAATTGATCAGTTTGGTTATTAGCAGAAAAGTTATTAAAGATATAATAATCAATACCGATAGATTTTCGGCTATTGTTATTCGGTCGATAATTCACTGAAACACTTAGATTTTCAATATCATTCTCGTCATGATCATAACGAAGAAACGCAGAAGCCGACCAAGCATGCTCACCTTGAATACTAAAGTTAGCTAAAAAATCGCCCAATCCTGATTCAATTACCTCACCTTCATTTAGATTTACCTCAAGGTCATCAATTAAATATAGTTGACCAATTTCAATTTGTAATCGCCGATCACCTGTTTCAGCATCAGAAATTTCACTAGTTAAACCAAAAGTAATTTGATTGGTATCCCCCACACGATCTTCACCAGTAAAACGACCTTCACGAAAAAGGCTGCCAAAACTGTTTAGCGATACAGGTGAAGTATCAAAGTCAGGCACATCATCTTGATTTTCTTCTGGTGCAAAGGCATAAAAGACGCGTGGCTCTAAAGTATGTAAAGCATTTTTACCCAACCAAGTCGTATTTTTTTCTAAAGTGATGCCAGCATCTACACTAAAAATCGGTACTGTAAATGAAGGATTATCATTTTGACCTTCCTCAATGTTATTCAGACTATAACTTCTGTTGTGCAATGAGACTTTCGGTTCGATATAACCCCATATATTTTCAAAAGGGATACCTACATAAGGAGTAAAAGAGGTCCGTGTACCTTCTACTTGAAAGTCAGAAGCAAAATTAGTAAAGCTTCCTTCTACACCATATTCAATGCCGTAAGGGCCATCTGGTAAATAGGTCTCAAAAGAAATTCTAGGTAGTCGTTCCAATGGTTGATTTTCTTCAGAAATTAACGGGTCAACAATTTGATAATCAAGAGCACTGGCATTAATTCTGAAATAATCATTTCTATAAGTTAAAGAAGCATTACGGGGCACAAAGGTCGCACTAAATTGACTAACGTCATTAGAAAGGTCATTAAAGTATTCGGAATCCGAAACATCATTGAACTCTATTCGTCCGGTAAGGTTGTCAGTGAATTCTTGAACATGGTCAATACTCAACAAACTACGATCATCACCAAATAAATCATCATCAAGCGTTTCACCATAGATAATAGTAGATGAATAGTTTGATAAGTGTCGGTATTCTCCAGTTATTTGCAGACCACGTTCTTCATAGAACTTTGGAGTAATAGTGGCGTCTTGATTTTTAGCAATATTCCAATACCAAGGGAACTCAATAATAGATCCTGAATCATCGTCTGAACCAAAACGTGGAATTAATAGACCTGTTTTTCGTTCGTCACCAAGTGGGAATGTTACATAAGGGAGATAAACTAACGGCACACCAAAAAATTGTACTGTGGCATTTCGTGCTTTGCCAATACCAGCATTACGGTCTAGCTCAAGCCAAGAAGCGTTCAACATAACAGCATCATTGCCCTCAGCACAGGTTGTATAATTGGCTTTTTCAAGACTAATTATCCCTTCACCTAGCAAATTAATCGTCCCAGCAGCACCTCGCGACTCGATAGCAACAGAGTCAATTCCTCCTTCACTAGTTAGCGATTGCGCTAACTTAAATTCAGCGTTCGTGAGTGTACCGATTTGTGATGGCGCAATAACATCAACCGCATCGCTTTTAATATAATCACCGTTCTCTGAAATAACTTCAATGTTTCCAGAAGCAACTACCCGATCGTTATCCCGGTAGTAGGTCAGCTCATCAGCGACAATCGTTTGCCGACCTTGGCTTACTTCAGCATTACCCGAAAGTCTTACTACATTTTCACCTTCAGCTTCAACATTGTCTGCCTCTAAGGCAATGGGAAACAAACCGTTTGCACCCGGTTGCATAACTGGCGAAGCAAATTGAATAATCGATGGAGCACATGCACAGCCTACGCCTTCACAAGCAGCATAACTAGCTTGGCTATTGAACAAAGCAAAACCCGTCAAAGGTATCAAGCTACTGATCTTTAATATCGCTTTTTGTGTTACCAGATTGGGCAATTTCAGCTTTCTCATAAACAACTTCCTCATATTCTTATTTTAGGCTTGTAATACGCTTATAGTACGAAAGTGGTGCGAGCTTAACACAATGACATTAAATGTGTTTCCTCACTCTAAAATCGTTATAATTATAAAGCATTCAGCCGAAGTCTGCTAAAAAGTTCCGCATTCCAACCAATAAAAAAACTCAACACGACTCAATAACAATTAAGCTTGGATAAACGGTTAGAAAAAATTAATACATGGCTGAATAAGGATCTATCCTTCCAAGTCACTTCACTAAAGCCTGCTTCGCAAGATGCAAGCTTTCGACGTTATTTTCGTTTGCGCGGGCGCTCTTCACAGTACCTCGGAATAAATAGCTTTATTATCATGGACGCTCCACCGGAGCTTGAATCAATTACTGAATTTGTAGCGATTTCGAAAATTCTCTCCGCCAATAAAATTCATTCGCCGTTTATCTATGCAGCCGATTTTGAAAAAGGTTTTATTTTACTTGAGGACTTAGGTAAGCGCACCTACTTAGATGAACTTGATAACCAAGTAGATAGTCTCTATCGCGATGCTATTCAGGCATTAATCAAAATACAGATGATTGACCGAGAGTTAAACGGTGAGTTCTCTTCTGATTTAACTGAGTGCAGTTATAAACCAGCTATTTATAATAATGAATTAATCCAACAAGAGCTTGATTTATTTATTGATTGGTATTGTATAAAACACCAACAAAAACAATTATCTACGCTAGATTTATCTATTTGGCAGCAGCTTAAAGAACAACTTTATAATATCTTTAGTGAGCAACCGCAAGTTTGGGTACATCGCGATTTTCATTCTCGAAACCTTATGATTACCGAACATAATTCTCCAGGAGTGATCGATTTCCAAGATATGGTTTGGGGTCCTATCAGCTACGATCTTGCCTCTATTTTTAAAGATTGTTATATCGCCTGGCCTCGTGCACAACAGCTCGCATGGCTCGAAGATTATTTATTAGTGAATAAAAATAATAACAATCTAGCCAACATTGACATTGAACAATTAACTTACTGGTACGACTTAACTGGTTTGCAAAGACATCTAAAGGTTTTAGGCATTTTTTGTCGCTTAAATTATCGTGATAATAAAAGTCATTATTTGAATGATCTTCCTTTAGTTGAAAACTATATTCATGAGGTGTTATCAATTTATCCTGAACTGACTGATTTTAAAAAAATATTCGATACAGTAAGTCAATGAGCACTCCCGAAAAAGAATACTCAGCATCTACCACCACCGTCATGCTACTTGCTGCTGGCAAAGGTAAAAGAATGTTGCCGCTAACTAAGCACCACCCCAAACCCTTGTTAAAAGTAGGTGAGCACAGTTTGATAGAACATCACCTAATTCGCTTAAGCAATTTTGGTTTCAAACAAATCGTTATTAATACTGCTTATTTAGGGACGATGATTCATAAACATCTCGGCAATGGTGAATGTTTTGGATTAAATATTGAGTATTCAGATGAGTCTATCAGCGGTGCTCTAGAAACAGCAGGCGGATTAGCGAAAGCATTGCCACTTATAGAAAGTGACCCTTTTCTTGTTATCAATGCAGATATTTGGACTGATTTTGACTTTACAGCATTACTTAAACCCTTAGAAAAAGCTGGTCGATTAGTGATGGTAACAAATCCATCGCATAACCAATCAGGAGACTTCAGTTTAGATGAAAATAATTTACTAATTAATAAATTAACATCTTCTTCTCAAACGCTAACATTTAGCGGTATTGCCTTATATCGAAAAAAGATCTATGCGGACTTAGCGATTGAAAAACAGGCGCTTCTACCTATTTTCAATACTTTAATCGACAAGCAACAGCTAGAAGGTCAGGCTTACTCGGGAATTTGGAACGATATCGGTACGCCTGACCGCTTAAATTCGATAAATCAAATGTATGCGGCAGCTAAATCAAGCTAACAAAACCTTTCACCAATTGTTCTTGTACTTTATTCAAGTCGTAATTCTCAACTAGATCGGAAAGCTGTATAACTGTTAAACCCTCATACCCACAAGGGTGAATATTATTAAATGGCTGTAGATCCATATTAATATTGAAACTCAATCCGTGATACGAACTCCCGCGCCGAATACGTAATCCTAGTGCACTAATTTTAGCTTTATTAACATACACCCCAGGAGCATCTTGCCGACGGTGAGATTCAATTCCATAGCTTGTTAGCAGGTCCATTACCGACTGCTCAAGTTTTTGTACTAACGACTTAACACCTAAGTTATATCGCTTTAATTTAAGCAGTGGATACATAATGATTTGCCCAGGTCCATGGTAAGTAATTTGTCCGCCGCGATCACTTTTAACGATTGGAATATCAGACCCAGCTAATGTCTCTTCTTTGCATGCTGTGCCTTGAGTGTATACGGCAGGATGTTGCAACAACCAAATTTCATCAACAGCTTCAGTATCGCGACTTACAACAAATTCTTTCATTGCTGTTTGTGAATCTAAATAAGAAACAAGCTCAAAGCATTTGATTTTTATTAGCTTTTCGCATGAAGTTAAAACATCATATTCATGAAGCGCATTTTGCATTAATCAAACCTTCAATTTCTTAAAGCGTCATAACAACCAAAGGTGAGTCAGCAATAGTTTGATAGATCAACTCTAACTGATTACGATCAAGCACCTTTACCTTAAGCGTTACCGATTCAAACTTACCGGTACGACTAGATGCAGAACGCACTTCTAATAATTCACCTTCGCTTATCATCGTCAACATAAGTTCTGTCAAACTCGCAGGTAAATCAACATTGTCAGTAACCTTGCACATCGCCTTAAATGCATAATCACAGGGAAAATCGATAAGATCAAAGCCATCTTTCACATCTTTTTTTTGGTTACTTTCACTCATATCAAAATACTATTTCATGCACTGATTATCTAACCTAATCACTCATCAGACATTAAGCCACTCACCCATAAACTAATTGAATCAGTAAGCCTTTTCCACAACCCGCCCTCTTCGATAGAACTCATCGCAATAAGAGGAATATCGCCAAGAAGCTCACCGTTAAGAGTCAAAGAAGCAATCCCCATCGTTTCACCAGCCTGTATCGGCGCTTCATAATGTGGACTCATTTGTAAATCAATCTGCAGATTTTCTTCTTGCCCTCGTGGTACAACAATATTCACTGGTTCAGGTGGTCGTAAAAGAATTTCATCATTCTCACCATAATAAACTCTAGCTGAAGCCACACCACCCTGTTCATCTAGTACTGAAAGTGGCTCATAGGCAGCAAAGCCGTAATTTAATAAACTTAACACTTGCCTTTCACGTGTACTCTGATCACTAGAACCTAATACTACTGCAATCCAACGCTGACCATCACGCTCTGCCGATGCGACTAAACAATAACCTGCTGCTTCGGTATATCCAGTTTTCAGGCCATCAATAGAGTCGTCTCGCCATAATAATTTATTACGATTCTCCTGAGTAATTTCATTATAGGTATAAGATTTTTCAGCATACCAAGCATAGTGACTAGGGAATTCGCGAATCACTGCCGCTGAAAGAAGTAAAATATCACTTGCCGACATAGTATGCCCTTCAGCAGGCAAACCTGTACTATTTATGAAAAAGGAATGTTGCAAGCCTAAGTCTTTAGCTGCTTTATTCATCATGCTAGCAAATACAGACTCTGTTCCAGCAATATGCTCAGCTAACGCTATTGCAGCATCATTACCAGACTGGATGACAGTACTCTTCAACAAATGATTTAATTCAATCTTTGTATTAACATCAGCAAACATCCGTGAACCTTCTGCTCGCCAGGCTTCCTCACTAATTGAAACAAGGTCATTAGAACTAATATTGCCATTTTCAAGTTGCTGATAGACAACATAATTGCTCATTAGTTTTGTAATACTTGCCGGAGGCAAAGGCTCTTCAGCACCGTTACTGGTGACAATCCAACCACTATTGATTTCCATTAAAGCCCAAGCAGTAGCTTCTATTTCGGGTGCAGCAAGCTCACTAGACAATTCCATTATATTCGCCTGCAAAGGCACATCTGACTGCGCAAGAGCAAGAAACGGAAACGCAATCAATACGCAGAAATAAGTAATACGTTTAGTCATCGTTATCAATCGCAATGTTTAATTCCTAAAAGAGCTCTTTAGTAACTGGTCTTGTTGTTAGTTTTGTTGCTGGTTTTGACGTTGCTTTTCTAGATCAATAGCAACACTAAGGTCGTTAACTGCCATGGCGTATAAAACGCTATGGTTATAACGAGTAATCACATAAAAATTTTCATGGGTGAAAAAATATCGATATTGCGGGCCATTTTCTATTTGTGCATCATTTCCAATAGTCCAATTGCCGGAATTGGAATTACCAGTCGCAACAATCGGTTTATTTTCTGCCACTTTTAAACGTTGTCCTCTATAAATAGTGCCATTTGAATTTAATTTATTTGCTTCAAATAAGCTTCGACATGTCATCGCATAGCGTTCGGCAATTTCACAAGCGGTATCACCTGCGCGCACAATATAAATACCATTTTCCGTTTCAGTTACTTCTTCGTTAATATCGAGCTTTAAAACATTTAATTTTTCTGAATCTGCTATTGAGCCGCTGATTGGAGCACCAAGGTTACGTAATTCTGCAGCAGAATAAAGAATTTTACGTTCAGTATTTTCCTTTTCAGAAACTGCGGATGGAACATTAACATGAGAATTAGAGGTGATAGGTTGACCGGTCAACCAACCATTTTCAACAAAGTAATTTGCAATACTTCCTATTGCATCAACAGGTTGATCAATTAAATCTGTTTTGCCATCGCCAGAAAAATCAACCGCATAGTTCCGATAACTACTAGAAATAAATTGCGGATAACCAACCGCGCCTGCGTAAGAACCATATACATTAACGGCATCCATTTGATTTTCTTTAGTCAAAATCAAAAAATGTTTAAGCTCTCCTGCAAAAAAGTCACTGCGGCGCGGATAGCCTGTTACCAAGCTAACTAAACTATCCAAAACTTTATGTTTTCCTTTAAAAACACCATATTTTGATTCAACACCGATGATTGCCAAAATAATACTAACAGGAACACCATATTGAGCTTCTGCACGCAATAAAGCTTGCTCATGTTCACGCCAAAACTCAACGGCTTTTTCAATACGGTCTTGTTGAAGAAATAATTTTCGATACTTACCCCAAGTAAATTTATATTCAGCAGGGTTTTGTATTGCTTCGATCACTGAAGACTGAATTGTTGCCTGAGAAAACAATGATTCAATTTCAAACTTTGTATAAATACCTTCAGCGACCAATTCATTAGCCATGCTTTGTAATTTTGGGTGGTCACTTAGCGTTACAGCATTTACCTGAGTACAAAAGCCAAAGCAAACTAGTAATATTATTCGCCGACAGTTTTTTACTACAAATCTATTAAGATTTTCCTTCATTTTGGTTAACCAATTTATATTTATATTAAATTCAACAAACCTAACTTATTTATCATTATCTCGACATTAAACTTCGATGGTTATGAATACCCATCAGCACGCCAAAACCAGCCATTAATGTCACCATGGAAGTTCCACCATAACTAACTAGAGGTAATGGTACACCAACCACAGGCAACATACCTGCGACCATTCCTATATTCACAAATACATAAAAGAAAAAAGTCATCGACAGACTACCTGCCAATAATCGAGAAAAAGTATCTTTAGTATAGTATGCAATATACAGGCCACGCCCCGTTATAAACACATACAAAGCAAGCAACAACATTACACCTATAAAACCAAACTCTTCTGAAAAAACAGAGAAAATAAAATCCGTATGTCTTTCAGGGATAAACTCAAGTTGCGATTGGCTACCATTCAACCAACCCTTACCCTGACTGCCCCCAGAACCAATTGCAATCATCGATTGAATGCTATGATAACCGGCTCCCAACGGATCAGACCAAGGATCAAATAATGTTAGGATTCGGCGCTGTTGATATTCATGTAAAAATTGCCAAAGGAATGGTGCAGCAATACCTACACAGATCACTAAAATACCAATACTACGCCAAGCAAAACCGGCCATAAAAATAATGACGGTGCCAGACATCATAATCATCAGCATTGTGCCTAAATCGGGTTGTTGCAAAATCAATGCTGCAGGCAAAAATAAAACAACACCAGCAATAAACAAATTCCATTTTGATGGCGGTAATGTATTTTTAGTCAAGATACAAGCCAGCATCATTGGTACAGCCAATTTCATTATTTCAGAAGGCTGAAAGCGAAAAAAACCCAAATCAAGCCATCGAGTTGCACCATTACCTGTGTAACCAATAATCAACACTAATAAAAGTAAAACTAAGCCAAAGCCAAAGATAAATGGTGCCCAGCGAAACCAGAAATCAGGGCGAATTTGAGCCAAAATAATCATCACAGCAAACGCAACAATCATCCTGATTGATTGATTAACTATTAAACTGGAATTTTCACCGCTGGCACTGAATAAAATCACCAAACTTGCAACACATAGCAATATCAGACCAAGCAACAGCGGTAAATCAATTTTGATGCGCAACATTAGGTTTGCGGATCCTCAATAACAGACTCAACTACTTGCTGCGTCATTGTAGGCTCTGGCAACGGTTCGTTTACATCAATACCTAGCAAATAATAATCCATTATTTTACGTGCAACAGGTGCCGCGTTTGCACTGCCGCCGCCGCCGTTTTCAATAATAACAGCTACAGCAACCTTAGGTTCTTCGACGGGCGCAAAAGAAACAAATAAAGCATGTTTTCGCTGAAACTCATTTAATTCATCTTCATCATATTCTTCGCCTTGAGCAATATTAACAACTTGAGCCGTTCCTGATTTTCCGGCAATACTGTATTCAGCTCCTTTAGCAATTGCTCGTGCAGTACCTCTATCTCCTTCAACAACTGCTTGCATCCCGGCAATCACAGTTTCAAATTGAGCATTAGTAGCATTAATTGTATTCAAAATACGACCTGCAGGATCTAGAGTTACCCTATCAGTCTCGCTTAAAGAAGCTGACTGGCTACTAAATCGATCAACCAAACGTGGTTCAATTCGCTGTCCACGGTTAGCTAAGGTAGAAGTCATTACTGCCAATTGTAGTGGAGTGGCTAAGACAAACCCTTGACCAATACCGGCAATTAATGTTTCTCCAGGGTACCAAGGCTGGTCATGTACATTTCGCTTCCATTGTTGCGATGGCATTAAACCAGATGGCTCACCTAACAAATCGATACCTGTTTTTTCACCAAGCCCAAACCTCGACAAAAAGTCATGCATCTTATCAATACCTAAGGTGTTAGCTAATTGATAATAAAAAACGTTACAAGACTCCATTATCGATTCTAATAATGTTGTCGACCCGTGACCTTGTTCGCGCCAACATCGATATCGGTGAGTACTGCCTTTAAGTTGAAAATAACCTGGGCAGTAAACTTCAGTATCTTTATCCCAGCCATTATTCAAACCAGCAAGTGCGACAAGTGCTTTTATTGTTGAGCCTGGAGCATAACGCCCATTCAATGCGCGATTTAATAATGGTTTATTTAAATCATCACGCAAAGCATTATAAGAACGATGATCTATACCGTTAACAAATTTATTGGGGTCGTAAACAGGGTTACTTACAAAAGCCAAAACATCTCCTGTAGCAGGCTCTACTGCGATAACTGACCCACGTCGGCCCTCTAAATACTCGCGTGCTTTAACTTGCAAATCCGCATCAATATTTAAATAAATATCTTGTCCAGAAACAGCAGGATTACGATCCAGTACGCGCACAACACGACCATGCGCATTCGTCTCAACTTGCTCAAAACCTACTTTACCCAATAATATATCTTCATATTTGGCTTCAACACCGAGTTTGCCAATATATTCTGTGCCTTGATAAGCTTGACGATCAATCTCATCAAGTTCCTGTTGATTAATACGCCCAACATAGCCTAAAACATGAACTAATTCGCCGCCGTAAGGATAGTAGCGTTGCAATCGCGCTTGTACATATGCACCATTCATTCTATGTTGATTAACAACGAATCGCGCTACCTCTTCATCATTGAGGTTTACCTTAAGTACTTGTCTTTCAAAGTCAGGGCGCACTCTAACTTGTGTTTTTAATTTTGCTATTTCACCTGGCGATATTTGAATGATTTTCGTTATTTCATCGAGTAAGCCATCCATATCTTCGACTTCCGAAGGCAATATCTCAAGTGTAAAGACCGGAATATTTTCAGCTAAAACTTTGCCATTTCGATCATAAATCTGCCCTCTTACTGGTCCTACTGGAACTAAACGAACCCGATTATCTTTTGATAGAACTTCAAAACGCTGAAAGCTATATACCTGTAAATACCATATACGTCCAAGCACAGTAATGGTCAACAAAACTAATATCGCCACTAAAACAATTAAACGAGCATGAATTAAATTTGTTTCTCGCAGGTAATCTTTTATTTCTACGCGTTTCACGACTATTGAATTCTATATTTGTGACGCAATTCATTTAACAAAATAATCATAAATGGCCACACCAACATAGCTCCTATAATTGAATACCAATATTCTAAGGTGATCGTAAAATCCGAAACTAAACCATACAACCAGCCCGTAATTAATTTAAATAAAGCAACGAATAAACCAACTACAATTGTTTGTTGCCAAATCGATAATATAAATAGTTGTTTATTAGAATTATTAACGATTAAAGCAAGAGTTGCTAAACCTAAACTTTCAACACCGAATTGTCGCACAAATAACACTTCTAAAAATATACCTATAATAAAACCAATTAAAGGCCCCATTCTGTCAGGTGTATACAATGCCCAATAAACCACAATCAATACAATCCAGTCTGGCCAGAAAAAAAATAACCACTGAGGCAACGGCACAATCATTAAAGCTAACGCGACCATTGCTGAAAAAATCATTGCCCACCAGAAATTCATCCTGGAAGCACCAGCCATCATGATAGTCCTCTTATATTATTAATTCCTAATCGCATTTATTGGGTTGATAGATCGTTTGTGCTTTCGACTTCAGACACTTGAGCATTATCCAAGTTACTGTTTGCATCAATCTCTAAATAATTTTTTTCACGAACTTCTCTAGTTAATAACAATACATGATTAGAGCGATCGAGTTTACCAATAGGCTCAGCCGTTACACTCATAAAAGCTTCATCGCTAATAATTTCAATCTCAGTTACTGTCGCAACAGGATAACCATTTGGAAATCGACCACCTAAGCCTGAACTCAATAAAACATCACCTTCTTCAATGTTTGAGTTTTCGTTTAAATATGGCACCCTCAAAGATGACACACTGCCAGTCCCATAAACAACCGTTCTCAAACCGCTACGTTGAACTTGAACAGGTAGCGCATGATTGGGATCTGTTATCAACATTACACCACTATTAAAAGGCATTACTTCTGTAACTTGACCAATCACACCTTGATCATCGATAACTGCTTGTCCTGGATATACGCCATCACGAATGCCTTGGCTAACTAAAACACGATGATTATAAGGATCAATTCCGACATCGATTAATTCAGCTAAGGTGACTTTTTCATCAAGTCGTTCAGAAGCATCAAGCAAGATACGTAAATCTTGATTTTCTTCTAGTAAAGTACGCATTAAAAGCGTTTCCGATTTCAGCTGAAAGTATTCATTGCGTAAGTTTTCGTAAGCAATATCTATATTCGGTTCTGGTGAAATCGCATCATTTATCAAACGACCAACCGATGACGGCATTGAAGCGAGAGTTTGAATTGGTGTCACTAGAACTGCTAAAGCATTACGCAAACCATCTAATCGATCGGTAACACTATCGACTATCATCAAAGCAATGGATAAACAAAAAATTACGCCATATTCGCGCCAACCAGATTTTTTATGAAATTGATTAGCCACGATAAATTACAATAATTAAGTAACGCCTTAATTGATATCTGAATTACAGTCGTTTTTAATCATCTAGCTATTCCGTAATAAAAACATCACCTAGCAAGTCCATTTCTTCGAGCGCTCGACCACAACCTCTTACAACACAAGTTAATGGGTCATCGGCAATAACAACAGGCAAACCGGTATCTTCCATTAACCGTCGATCCATATCGCGCATTAATGCACCACCGCCTGCTATAACCATGCCTTTATCACCAATGTCTGCACTTAGTTCTGGTGGAGTTTGCTCCAAAGCCTGTTTAATGGTTTGCACTATCGATTCCAAAGAATCACTAATTGCTAAGTATATTTCACTACTAGTTAAAGTAACTGCTCGCGATAGCCCCTCGGCAATATCTCGCCCTTTAACTTCCATTTCTCGCTCTTCTGATTTATCCCAAGCTGTTGCGATTGCTTTTTTAACACGTTCAGCACTCGCAACACCAATTAATAAACCATGATTGCGACGCACGTGATTAATAATAGCTTCATCAAAAGTGTCGCCAGCAATACGTAAAGAAGTTCGGTAAACCATCCCACCAAGAGACATCACACCAACCTCAGTCGTACCACCACCAATATCTAAAACCATAGAACCGGTCGGTTCAGCGACGGGTAAATTGGCCCCAATAGCAACAGCCATCGGCTCTTCAATTAAATAGACTTCACGGGCGCCTGCACTTAATGCTGATTCTTTAATAGCGCGTTGCTCAACCTGTGTTGATCGGCACGGAACACAAATAATAATTCGCGGACTACCTTGTAAAAATCGATTCTCTTGTACTTTTTTAATAAAGTGATTGAGCATTGACTCAGTAACCGTAAAGTCAGCTATTACACCATCCTTCATAGGTCGAATTGCTTTAATCGAGCCAGGAGTACGACCCAACATTTTTTTTGCTTCAGCACCAACCGCTAAAACGCTCTTATTATTTAGCCCACCACCAGGTGCGTGCCGAATCGCAACTACCGAAGGTTCATTTAAAATAATACCCTTCTCTTTTACATAAATAAGAGTATTAGCAGTCCCTAAATCGATCGCAAGATCATTGGAAAACAAACCGAGAATTCTACGAAACATAATATTTTATTTTATATTTTTTAAAAAAGTTACAAAACAGGTTTTACTACAGCCAAAAACGGCCAAAACACTTCACCGATCAGATTAAACTGATCTTTTGAACTAAACCAAACCGAGTGAAAACGATACTAATAGTAATTAATTTGGTTAATAAAACCTCGTAAAAATAAGTAAATTTTTAATTATTAACCCCAAACGATAATTGTACATCGGAAAGCAGTATTACGCTATTCAACAAAAGCGGTATCTATGGTAATTTCATGGTTTCTACATGAGTTCAATCCAATGAACTAAAACAAATCAATAACTTCATCAATAACCTCTTTGATAACTTCGTAGAGGCTAGTGATGAATTTAACCAAATCATATTCATAACATGGCTTTAGATAAACAAACAGTTCACTCCATTGCAAAGCTCGCAAGACTTGAAATTGATGAAAACGAAGTTGCTAAATATAGTAATGAACTATCCAACATATTAGAGCTTATCGAACAAATGCAAGCCTGTGATACTACTGACATCGAACCTATGACGCACCCATTTGATGCCGCTTTAAGGTTTCGTGAAGATAAAGTTACTGAAAGTAATCAGCGTGAAAAATACCAAGCCCTAGCGCCTGAGCAAGAAGACGGATTATATCTAGTTCCTAAAGTAATCGAATAACAAATTGAATTCATAAAGAGCTTCACTTTACTACAAAACAAACAATACCCGCCTTAAAATAGGATCAAACTCAGTGACTATTAAAACACTATCACAATTATCCAAAGACTTAGACGATGGACAGGTTTCTAGCGTAGAGCTTACTAAAGATTACTTAACCCGCATCCAACAATCTGAACATAATGCTTTTATTTCTCAATGTGATGAGCTTGCCCTAGAACAAGCAAAAGCGGCAGATCAGCGACGTGCAAGCGGCGATAAAACTACTTTACTTGGTATTCCGATCGCGCAAAAAGATATTTTCTGCATTGACGGGACAAAGACAACCTGCGGCTCAAAAATGCTCGATAACTTTATTGCCCCATACACCGCTGGAGTAGTCGAGAAGATGCATAACAATGGCTTAATAACATTAGGCAAGACAAACATGGATGAATTCGCTATGGGTTCATCAAACGAAACATCCTATTTTGGCAATGTTATTAATCCTTGGAGTGAAGACAAAGCATTAGTGCCCGGCGGTAGTTCAGGCGGCTCGGCGGCAGCTGTTTCGGCACAATTAGCGCCCGCAGCTACTGGCACAGATACCGGTGGTTCAATTAGACAGCCCGCAGCTTTTTGTGGCCTTACTGGTCTCAAACCAAGTTATGGCCGTTGTTCACGCTATGGCATGATTGCTTTTGCTTCATCACTTGATCAGGCAGGACCAATAACTCATACCGCTGAAGATGCCGCACTTTTACTGAACACCATGACTGGCTTTGATCAACGCGATGCAACTTCTCTAGATATCGAAACTGAAGATTTCACCCGTGATTTAGAAAAACCAATAGCAGGTTTAAAAATCGGCTTACCAAAAGAATTTTTTGGCGAAGGTTTAGATAATGAAATTGCAACCTTAATAGACAATGCAATTAAAGAGTATGAAAGACTCGGCGCGACAATTAAGGAAGTGTCTCTACCTAATAGTCACCTTGCATTACCAAGCTACTATGTTATTGCTCCCGCTGAAGCGTCTTCGAACTTATCGCGTTTTGATGGTGTTCGTTATGGTTTTCGTGCGCAGGAATATACCGACTTGAATGACATGTATACCAAAACGCGTTCTAGTGGTTTCGGTGATGAAGTAAAGCGTCGCATTATGATCGGAACTTATGCTCTTTCTTCAGGTTATTACGATGCTTATTATTCTCAAGCACAAAAATTACGTCGTTTAATTTCAAATGATTTTGATGACGTTTTTCAACAATGTGATGTCTTAATGGGGCCAACTACACCTGGCTCTGCTTTCGAAGAAGGCAGTCGAACTAGTGATCCTATCTCTATGTATTTAAATGATATTTATACCATTCCGGCTAATCTTTCAGGACTACCCGCAGGGTCAATACAAGCAGGTTTAACTAAAGCCGGTTTACCTATTGGTCTGCATCTGATTACGCCATATTTACAGGAATCAAAATTGTTAAATATTGCTCATCAGTTTCAACAAGCCACTGATTGGCATGAAAAAGTAGCACCAAGCATTCAAGGAGGCCACTAATGTTTCATTGGGATCAACGTTGGGAAGTTGTTATAGGACTCGAGGTCCACACACAACTTAAAACTCAAAGTAAAATTTTTTCTGGTAGCTCGATTGCTTATGGCGCCGAACCTAATACTCAAGCTAGCACCGTTGATTTAGCTTTACCTGGAGTATTACCCGTTATGAATAAAGAGGCTGCGCTCTTAGCAGTCAAATTTGGTCTTGCTATAGATGCGGAAATTAACCTTACTAATATCTTTGCGCGCAAGAACTATTTTTATCCTGACTTACCGAAAGGCTATCAAATATCTCAGATGGCTTTACCAATAGTAGGGTTTGGAACAATTGATATTGATAGCCCAGATGGGGTGAAGACAATTGGTATAACTCGCGCTCACCTCGAAGAAGATGCTGGAAAATCATTGCATGAAAATTTTCAAGATCAAACCGGTATTGATTTAAATCGTGCAGGTACACCGTTACTAGAAATAGTGTCAGAACCTGATATGCGCTCACCTATCGAGGCAGTTAATTATTTACGAAAGTTGCATAGCCTAGTTCAGTACATAGATATTTGTGATGGCAATATGCAAGAAGGTTCTTTTCGTTGCGATGCCAATGTTTCTATTCGACCACGCGGGCAAAAAGAATTAGGCACTCGTACGGAACTTAAAAACATCAACTCCTTTCGCTTTGTAGAACGTGCAATGGAATATGAAATCGAAAGGCAAATCGACCTTCTTGAGGACGGTAATAGTGTCATCCAAGAAACTAGACTGTATGACCCAGAAAAACATGAAACGCGCTCAATGCGCTCCAAAGAAGAAGCGCATGATTATCGATATTTTCCTGACCCTGATTTACCACCTATGGTGTTATCTCAAGAATTTATCGAAGAAGTTCGCACCACACTACCTGAACTACCCACTATCAAGAAAGCTCGATTTGAAAAAGACTTTGGACTTTCTAGCGAAGATGCGGAGCTTCTTACTGCAAACCGAGAAGTTGCTAATTTCTATGAAACCACTGTCAATAACTCTCAAGCAGACAAAAAAATAATAGCAAACTGGATGACTGGTGAACTATTCGCAAATCTCAATAAATCGGATATTGAGATCGCCGAATCACCTATTACTCCTGACCAATTTGCTCTACTCCTTGACCGAATTCATGACAATACTTTATCTGGAAAAACAGCCAAACAAGTCTTTGCTGCGTTATGGGGTAAAGAAGGCAAGGTAGATGAAATTATTGAGCAAAAAGGACTAAAACAAATTACTGACACCAGTGAAATAGAAGCAATTATTAATGAAGTCATTAGTAATTGCCCTGATCAAGTTGAACAATACAAAAACGGCAACGACAAAGTCATTGGGTTTCTAGTTGGTCAAGTGATGCAAAAATCGAAAGGCAAGGCTAACCCACAAATAGCAAACCAGTTATTGAAAAATAAAATGTCGTAGTACTTTTTCGTAAACTTTTAAAGTTCTATAATATCGATTTAAAGACTATGTGAAATAAGAGCAGACGTCTTACTTAAGCAAATCAAAAAATGTGAAAATAACTCTTAATTGATCATTCACCTGTCAAAATCTTTGACAAAAGCTAATTAATAGATATAGTTAGGGCTACGTAAGGGGCTGTAACATTGGTTAACATATTTATTTTTTAGTTTGTGGAGGTTCCATGCGAAAAACTAATATCGTTCTTATATCTCGAGACATTAAATTACTCGGGCCACTAAAAAATGCAGGTACTACTGACGAAGTTGAAATCCAGAATTTTGACTCAATAATGCTTGCATTAAGAGATCGTCAAACAATAACTAGCGCCAGTATTATAATACTGGATACCGACACCATCCCTGAAGGTGTCGAGTCGATACTCCAACAAACAATCATCCTTAAGAAAAAAACACCAACTCAAGTATTAATGTTGGTGGGTAAATCTGAAATCTTAAGCCAAGTACTTAAGTCAAACATCCAGCCATTGGTTTATCGAGCCTTCAATAAGCCTGTAAACCCCAATCAAATACTATTATCTTTTAATTCAGCAATAAACACTCATGAAATGCTGAAAGAAAAACAAGCAAATGGCGAAAAGATGTCAGTTGGCCCGGCTGAAAATAGAGAAACGATAGAAACAGTTTCTGAACAATATCAAAACAAATGGCCTTTGTACGGCACACTTGGCGGATTAGCAGTCGCTGCCATTGCTGTCGCAGGTTGGTTTGTATTCAGCGGAGATAATTCTGAGAACATAATCACTCAAGAATCAAGTATCACTCCTACACAAGAAGAAAATATTCTTGACGTACCTCCAGAGCAAAAAACAAATAGCCAAATTATTTCCGAACTTAATGAAAATGCAGCGACAGCAATCGCTGAAGAGCGTAGTTATAGTCCAACTGATAATAGTGCCCTATTCTACTATGACCAAGTTTTGGCAATGGACCCTTATGACCCTACTGCTTATAACGGTAAGCGACAATTAATTAGCGCACTTAAAATTGAATATACTAGTCTCGTCACTTCTGGCAACTTTGAAAAAGCTCTAGATACAATAAAAGTGCTGCAAATAGCTGACCCTATAAATACAAACCAAAACTTAATAAATCAACTAGACACTTCTGTTAATAGCCATATCCAAGATTTAGGACGAAATGGATCTATTGATGAAATTATAAGTATTACAGCTATGATGGACCGTATTGGACCGCAACTTAGACAATCTAAAGCCACTTCAGATGCTCTGAAAGCAGCTAAGCTTCCTAGCAATCTAGTTGCAAATCAAGAAAGAGTACATCTCAGCAAGATTGATGCGGCAATTGAAAACGATGAATTAATTCCCCCTATTGTGGATAGTGCATACGAGTTAATAAACATTGTGCAAGAAAAAAGTTTAGTTAGCGCGGCAAGCTTACAACCTAGAATTGAAGCCTTAAATAAAAAAATAGTAAGCACTTTACTAGTGGCGGTAGAAGAATTTCGTTTTAGAACAGCTGATGATTACTTAGTTTTTGTAGAAGAACTTAATGTTAACCCTGAGAATACGGAGCTACTAGCAGCAACTATCCAAAGAGCCCGTAATGAACGTGCTGGCGGCATGGGTGGCGCAGCAGCTATGGGCGCTGGTGGTGGCGCTGGCATGGGCGCTGGTGGTG
>CAZFEM010000007.1:0-25503 GCA_964517515.1 uncultured Gammaproteobacteria bacterium
TCGGTATATGAAGTGGTTTCGGCACGGATAAAGCCGCGTTCGAAGTCAGTGTGTATTACGCCTGCTGCTTGTGGTGCGGTGTTACCCACTCTGATTGTCCACGCTCTAACTTCGGTTTTGCCTGCGGTGAAATAGGTTTGTAAGCCGAGCAATTCATAACCAGCACGAATGACTCGATTAAGACCGGGTTCTTGTTGGCCTATTTCTTGTAAGAATTCAACTTTTTCATCATCATCTAATTCAGCAATTTCGGCTTCTATTGAGGCACAAATCACTACGACATCGGCATTTTCATTTTTTGCGATATTACTAACGGTATCTAGATGCGGATTTTTTTCAAAGCCCGCTTCATCGACATTGGCGATATACATAGTTGGTTTAGCAGTCATTAAACACATTGGTTTAATTAACTTTTGATCATCTTCATCCAAGCCCATAGATCGCACTGGTTCACCGGTGTTTAAATGTGCTGACACTTTTTCTAGTAACTCTTTCAGTTTGATTTGATCTTTATCACCGGACTTGGAGCGTTTGGCGGCGCGTTCAATGGCTTTGTCTACTGTTTCCATATCGGCTAAACCAAGTTCGGTATGGATCACTTCAATGTCTGCGGCTGGGTCAACTTTGCCAGAAACATGAATAACATTGTCGTCGTTAAAGCAGCGCACAACATGTGCGATAGCATCAACTTCGCGGATGTTCGCTAAGAATTGATTACCAAGCCCTTCACCTTTTGAAGCTCCTTCTACTAAACCAGCGATGTCGACGAACTCCATAGTCGCTGGAATCGTTTTGCTCGGCTCAGCTAATTCGGTTAAGCGTTGTAGTCGTGGGTCAGGGACTTCTACCATGCCGACGTTCGGTTCGATGGTACAAAATGGATAATTCTCTGCTTGGATACCTGAGTTGGTCAAAGCATTAAAGAGTGTTGATTTGCCTACGTTAGGCAAGCCAACAATACCGCATTTAAATCCCATGAGAACCTCGCATTAGATAATTTCTTTTACTGTAATGACTTGCTTGCATAACTGCTTTTGGTTTTTTATTTACCATTTAAATTTGTATGTAGCTCATTCATCGCACGCGGTAAATCACCTTGTGCGATAAGATCAATAACGCGTAAAGATTCTGCAATCGCGTTATCAATACTCTGTTGATCCGCTTTGTTTGCAGGCTTCAAGACATAACTCGACACATCGCGCCCAACACCAGGGTGACCAATTCCAATTCTCAATCTGGCAAAATCTTTTGTGCCCGTTTTTTGAATAATATCGCGCAGGCCATTATTGCCACCATGACCACCGGTTAATTTTAACCGCGCAATCCCGGGATCTAAATCAAGCTCGTCATGCACAATCAATACTTCTGATAACGCAATTTTATAATACTGTGTTGCAGCAACCACTGACTGACCGCTTAAATTCATAAACGTGTCAGGGGCGACTATGCGTACGTCTTGCTCGGCAATGGTGACTTTTGCGCTGCGGCCATGGCAATGTTTGTCGGCCTTCAGGCTTGCATTAAATTGAGCACAAAGATGGTCTAAAAACAAAAACCCGGCATTGTGCCGGGTTTTTGTATACTTTTCGCCGGGATTGCCGAGACCGACAATCAACTTGATAGGCGATTGGCTCATAACAATTACTCGTCAGAACCGCCTTTTTCAGCGTCAGCACTTGCAGCACCTTCTTCGCCTTCAGCACCTTCTTCGCCTTCAACAGATTCTTCAGGCTCAGGTTCAGTTTCGACAACCGGTGCAAGAACAGACGCGACAGCAAATTCAAGTTCTTCCTCTTGAATTGAACTAGACAGTTCAACACCATCCGGCATAGTAACTTCACCAAGTGTCACTGCATCACCAATACTCAGGCCAGACACGTCAACGCTAATGTACTCTGGTAGATCAGAACCCAAACAAGTAATTTCGACGCTAGTCATATTATTGTTCATGATACCGCCTTCAGTCTTAACACCTGGCGAATCTTCTTCACCAGCAAAGTGCAACGGCACAGTCATGGTGATTTTGTCTTTACGGCTCACTCGTTGAAAGTCTAAATGCATGACTTTTGCTTTGAACGGGTGCATTTGAACATCACGTAAAATTGCACGTTGCAAATCATCATCTCCGACTTTGATTTGTACCAAGGCTGAATGGAAAGCGTCGACATCTAACTGATGATTGATCTTATTGTGATCCACCAACAGATATTGCTCATCTTCTCCACCGCCATAGACCACCACAGGTACTTGGCCACTGCGTCGCGCACGACGGCTAGCAGCTTTACCTGATCCGGTTCTTACTTCAGCTTCTACTATAAAATTAGCACTCATTTTAATTACTCATAAATGGAAGGCTTTATGCCTTCTGTTTTCCAATCACACCTTAATTAGAACTAAATAATTCAAAATTAATTTGTGGACTTATATTCAAATTAGACGATTAATCGTCTTCATTGAATAGTGAACTCACCGAATCACTGATCGTGATGCGACGAATTGATTCGCCAAGCAAATGCGCAATCGACAATTGTCGGATTTTATCACTTGCTTCGCCAGCATCCGAGAGAGGGATAGTGTTAGTCACAACCACTTCATCCATCTGCGATGCATTAATTCGATTCACTGCCTCACCAGATAAAACTGGGTGAGTACAGTAGGCGCGCACTGCTGTTGCACCATGTTCTTTCAATGCGTCAGCCGCTTTGCACAAGGTATTGGCGGTATCGACCATATCATCGATCAACACACAACTGCGGCCCTTAACATCACCAATAATGTTCATTACTTGCGCGACATTGGCTTTCGGGCGGCGCTTATCAATAATCGCAAGATCAACGCCTAAGCGTTTTGCTAATGCTCTCGCTCTTACTACACCACCAACATCAGGTGAAACGACAATTAAATTGTCATTACCCAAACTACGGATATCTTCCAACAACACTGGTGAGCCATATATGTTGTCGGTCGGTATATCAAAAAAGCCTTGAATTTGATCTGCATGCAGATCCATTGTCAAAACTCGATCGGCACCTGCTGTACTAATCATCGACGCAATTAATTTTGCGCTGATCGGCACTCGCGAATTACGCGGACGGCGATCTTGGCGTGCATAACCATAATATGGCAATACCGCGGTAATGCGATTTGCTGACGAACGATTACAGGCATCGACCATCAACAATAATTCCATCAAATTTTTATGGCTTGGTGCGCAAGTGGGTTGAATAATAAAAACGTCACGACCACGCACATTTTCAAGGATCTCAACCGTTATTTCGCCATCACTAAACTGCTCAACTTTTGCTTTCCCGAGCGGCACTTTCAAGTAGTCAACTACTTGCGCTGTAAGTTGCGGGTTAGCATTCCCACTGAAGACAAATAGATTATCAACTGACATACTAAACTCTCCTCACAGCTCGTGACTTTTGTCTAAGTTAATCTAACTTAGTCTAAATTAATTGAGTATCAGGTGGCTGGGGTGGAAGGATTCGAACCTTCGAATGCCGGAATCAAAATCCGGTGCCTTAACCGCTTGGCCACACCCCAATATAAACTACCTGCTCAATTTTTCTTCAACTATTTTTGCCTATATTTTTTCTCAAAGGATGAACATTCAGCCCTTTGGCAACAAAAGCAGTTAAATCTAAAGGTTTATTTAAGCTCAGTTCTTCACCTTGTTGGCGATTTCCAAGCGGCATAAATACGCTGCCACCTGAGCCACTCATACGAGGACTACCGAACTTATTTAACCACTCAAAAATGTCATTAACTTCAGGGTATTCTGCACGAACAATCGGTTCTAACTGATTGCTGCCGAACTCTGCGTCTATGCCATCTTCAAGATGGCGTATTTTCATCATCTGAGGCCTTGGTGTCAAATGTTTATGACAAAAAATTTGCCTTGTTGAGACCTGTATATTTGGTGTGACAACCAGATACCATGGTTCCGACAAGTTTATTGGCGATAATTGTTCACCCACACCCTCAGCCCAAGCTGACTGCCCAAAAATAAATACTGGCACATCGGCACCTAACTGTAATGCTAAAGCGGCTAGTTCCTTACGGTCTAGGTTAATTTCCCATAACTCATTGAGCGCCAATAAAGTAGTCGCGGCATTTGAACTGCCACCGCCCAAACCACCGCCCATGGGTATTTTTTTATCTAAGCCAATTGTTACCCCAAGCATTGCATTGCTAGAAGCATTTTTAAGTAATTGCGCTGCCCGCAGACATAAATCAACTGATTCGTCGAAACCATAGTCATAATCGCGACTAACAACTCCATCGTCACGTAAGGCAAAGGTCATATCGTCGCTATAATCAAGAAACTGAAATACGGTTTGTAAATCATGGTAACCGTCATCACGTTTGCCTACGACATGTAAAAACCAGTTTATCTTAGCTGGCGCAGGCCAAATTTTTTGATCCATCAAACTGCTCGCTTAATTTTGCATAGCAGTAAAAAACTACCACTTCCAATCGTTGGTTACCAACCTCACGGTAACTTTCTCGACTCTATCGCCCCAATCAGACTTAGTGGCAGTTAATCGTCGGGGTAACAAATTGCCACCGTAGTCACGATAGTCTGAATAGACGATTTGCCAACCTAACTGCTTAAGACCCACTAAATCATTTTGCTCATCAACTTGATACTCATAAACCGCACCTGGTTGCGGTAAAACAAACATCCAATATGACAAAGCATCTAACGGAATCGGTAGACCCACAATATTGCTAAGTAATTTTTCTGCCGTATCTCCCTGAGAAGTTAGACCATGATGCAATACACCACTTCTATCACTTAACTGCACACTGTCTTGATCAAAATCTAATTTAACCTGACCAACACCTAATGGGCCAAATAAGCGCACGTTGTTTACTTGGTTATTAGAAGCCCAAACAATATTAGCTTGTTCATTATGCTCACTTGTGACAACGCCTACTCTGGCTGAATATTCCCATTTTTCTTGGCTTTCAAAATCAATTTGGCGTTGTACGAAAAACACCTCATCCGTAAGCCATTCACCATTATCTAATGATCGCTCGGGAACAGTCTGACAGGCTGATAAAAAAACAGCCAACAACATTATTAAATATGGCTTTTGGATAAAATAAAGCTTTTGAATAAAGAGTTGCCGCATTAGTTTATCTTTTTATTGCGCTTGCCTTATTCACTAGTCACTTGGTTACTGGCATAAAGCTCTTGCTGACCGTAACGCTCTAGTGTTTCTAGTAACAGTTTATTCCCAGCATCGAGTGCATAAGCTTTCGCCCAAATATCATGCGCCTCTTGTTGCTGTCCATTTTCCCAGTAAACTTCACCAAGATGCGTTGCAACCTCAACTTCAGGCATCACTTCAAATGCTCTTTTTAAGTGTTCAATTGCTCCTTCATAATCGCCTTGTCGATATAAAACCCAGCCCATACTATCGAGAATATGACCTTCATCCGGTTCTAATTCTAGTGCCCGAGCAATAAGCTCTTCAGCCTCTTGATAGCGATCAGTTTGGTCTGCCAATGTATAACCCAAAGCATTCAAGGCATTTGAATGATCTGGAAAACGCGAAATAATCGAACGTAAATCACTTTCAACTACTGTCATTTGCTTCAGTTCTGCAGCGACTAAGGCGCGGGCATATAACATATCAACGTTGTCTGGCAAATAAACTAAACTGTCATTGATATAACCAAAAGCATCTTCGTATTCATTATCTTGCAATAACAAATAATGACGCGTTAAAGAAATCTGTATGTATTCACCTTCAGTACGTGGATCAATCAGGCGCAAGTAGTTAATTGCGCTAGTTAGACCACGTGTTTCGTAACGCATATTAGCGATCTGAATTTGCGCTGAAAAATAATTTTCACCGCGGCCAATTCGCTCATAGTAAGCCTCAGCTTTACGGTACTCTTCTTGATCTGCCGCTAATACGCCCAATGCCCATAATGCACGGTTGTTATTGGGTTCTAGAGTTAAGACCTGCTCGTAAAGTTGTTCTGTTAACTCTGTTTGATCAAGCTGTTGCGAAATCGCCGCAGTATAAAGAATTGCATCACTATTTTCAGGGTCGTCAGTAATGACAGTCTGCATAATATCTAGACTGCCTTGATAATCTTCAAGGCGCGCTAGTTCCGCTGCATATTGAATACGGATAGGTACGGACGTTGGATTATCTTCTATGTATAGGCGAATATAAGCCAAGCGTTCCTCATTTCGGTCTTGGCTAGCCAACATATTAGAATACATTTGTGCTGCCACATCCCAATTCGGCCGCAACTCTAAAGTCTTACTTAACCATTCTTCAGCAATTTCAATTTCTTCAAAATAATTAGCGACATAAGATGAACTCAGTAATACTTGCGCAGAATCAGGCTCGCTTTCTACATAATGTTCAACTACCGCCAGTGCAGCTTCGGAATTTCCTTGGCGCACCAATAAACCAGCAATTTGACGGACGTGAACGTCCAGTGGTGCATTTGCATCATAACCATCTGTCGCTAAATCAGAGTTAACCGTTTCACTTGCTTGTGCTTGGATTTCTGCGAAGCGTTGATCAAATTGTATTATTGCTTCTTCAACCTTTCCTGAACCAACCAAGCCAATCACTAAAGTGTTATAAGCATCTTCATTTTCAGCATCTAATTCATACCAAAGCTCACTTGCAGCAGCAACTTCGGCATAACTTTCATCACGCAACGCTAGGATTGAGGCGAGTCGCGCTAAACGGAAATCTTGGCTTATTTGCGCCGCAGACAATGCACTCGACACAGCTTTATCCCAATCACCCGCATAAGAAGCAAAATTACTAATCATTAACTGCTCAAGCAGTTCTGCATCCAACGCCATATTAGGAGGCTCTTTAGCGACGACCAACTCCTCGGTCTCAGCAGATGGTTCTATCTCACTAACCTCTAATGCTGGCTCATCAGCAATCGGTGTAGAAGTTGTCGCACAACCACTAACTAAAAATAGTGCGAAAACGATAACTAACACGTTACTTCGCAACAAATTATTCAAATTTTTGAAGTTATAATCTTTCATAGTCTCACGTTGATTATATATAAGGACCCGCTGCAAAAACAGCCGCTGACAAATTTGTCGCAAATAATTACGTTCATTACGGATAAAAAATACCTATAGCTAACTTTTTCAGGCTTTTTCAAGAGTTTTTCTAATAAATTAAGGTCGATCTAACTAGTCAACTCTAACTTTTTAAAATGATTTCTTAACTTTGACGAGCGTTGTCTTTACAATTGAGTTATAAATAACCTCGCCCATCTGAGCTAACAAATTCACCTCTCAACTAAATGCAGAAAAAGTTTAAAAAATAGTGATGACTAATAGTCTTTTACTTTTTATTGGCACACTCGCATTTTTAGCATTCGGCTATGCAAGTTTAGTACGCATTGCTTACAAAACCTATTTTAGTACTACTCAAGTAACACCAAGTGAAGCTTTGCCAAAACTTAACCAACTACTCGTCCATTTAGGTCAAGGTGGTTTATTTATTCATTTTGCAACACTTAGCCTATTACTCTTCTGGGGCTGGGGAATCGCTTTACTTTGGTTAGCAATATTCCATTTAATTGCTGAAACATTATGGAATGTACAGCAAAGTAATACGGCGCGGCTGTTTCGCCCAAACAAGACTAAAAAAAACACCAAGATCAAGACTACTGCTGCTACACAAGATATCCCCGACGAAAATAATGGTTTAATTAATTTTATCCAACAACTGTTTTTTATGTTGCTTGTGAGTGTTGGCGTGGCGCTATTAGTTGAACTGATCAATCAACAAAGCGGCTTGGTGTTTATTTTATTAGCCATCGTCATTGCTCATCACTTCATTTGCGAAGAGCTAACTCCAATAACAATCGCAAAGTCACTAGCCGTTATATTTTGTGGTTTTTGGTTTTCACATGAGTTAGGAATTAGTGTTTTTGGTTCTGTCACTTTGATTGATCACCCCATCGCACGTGATTACTTTGCTTGGTTAAGCTTCGATCATTCCAATCTGATAGCTTTGGCTTTGATTTTTGCTGTCTTCATGCTTACTCAGCGCGATAATTTTAACTCTGATGTAAGTATTTTAAGCGGAGCATTTGTGATGCTTTTACTATGCATATTGATGGTCAAATTTATTTGGTTGCGCCCCGTCATGGATGCGCCATTAAATAGCTTGCAATTGCGAAGTGAAGGCTTACCGCCTTTTAGTAGTCTTGCTCTGTTTATGTTTGCTGGGCTTGGGCTTTTATTTTTAGGTAAAGAACCTAGCGACAATTCGGTTACCGATGTAACCCCGCGCAAGCACTTTGCAAGTTTGCAACTTGCTAACCTCATAATATTATTAATTTCTATATTGTTAATTTTTGCTCTCGCATCTGCTCTAGGGATTGGCGCATGGACAACACATTTTCAAGATTGGAGTACAGTCGGCAATTTGACTACCCAGCTAAAATTAGCAATGCGCAGTGCCGTTGATTTAATTAATTCTCAAGCAGGAATCGGAACGTTAAGTTACAGCCTTTTTTCTAGTGTTTTAGCTGTCATTGGCTTTAGTTATCTGTTGAACGTTACTGCACAATTTATATCGATAACAATTACGCAGGCCGATAAAGATACAACTGAAGAAGCTAATTTATTTACTAGACTCAAAAGCTCACGTAGTTTTCTGATCTTCATTGTCTACGTGATCTCTAGCACTTTGATTGCACAAGGAATCAGTATAGATTTTTGGATGTTAATTGGTATGTTGGCATGGCTTTTAGTAACCAACAAAATTATTACTGCTTGTCATGTTCCGCAAGAAAATCGTTTAGGTCAGCTTGTACAAAACAGTCTCGCTCTACTACTAATAATTTTCGGTGCCATCCAATTGGTTTGGACATTGGTGCTATGCACGATAAACCAACAGTGGCTGTTTAATATAGCAATTAGTTTGATCTTGATTGCCGCTATCTATAGTTGGAAGGATCAAATAAAACCATTAATTACCCCATTTAAACAAAACAACGAAGGTGTTTTGTTTAAATAACGCAGTAAAACTAAGGACAATAACTGAATTTATTACTAGAAACGTATAAGAAATTGCCTAAAAACGGGTAAAATAGCGACGTTAAAAAACAAATGTAGTAATTTGGCGACAGCATAATGAACGTCTTATCTCTTGGTCTGAATCATACCACCGCACCGGTCGCTATTCGCGAACGGGCAGCTGTGGCTGCCGACCATTTAGATGAAGCTTTAAATGATATAGCTAAATACACCAGTATTGAAGAAGCAACAATTCTCTCGACGTGTAATCGTACTGAAGTTTATTGCCAGATAAATGATGGCAACGCAGCAACAGTTAGTGATTGGCTATGTGATTTCCATGAACTTAAACAAGATGAAGTTGCGCCTTACTTATACGCACTACCAAATCAACAAGCGGTAAAGCATGCGTTCCGAGTAGCCTCTGGTCTTGATTCTATGGTCATTGGTGAGCCGCAAATACTCGGTCAAATGAAATCGGCTTTTGCCACTGCTCACAAAAATGGTAATACTGGCAAAGTTTTAAATCGGTTATTCCAGCATACTTTTTCTGTTGCTAAAGAAATTCGTAGTAATACCAGCATTGGTAGTCATGCGGTATCAGTCGCCTATGCTGCTGTATCTCTATCAAAACAAATATTTTCTTCAATTGCCGACCAAACAGTATTACTAATTGGTGCTGGTGAAACCATTGAACTCACCTGCCGTCATTTATACAGCAATGGGGTACGTAATATTATTGTTGCTAATCGCACTTTATCGCGAGCCGAAAGTCTCGCTAAAGAGTTTGATGCTCAAGCGATTTCATTGCATGAACTGAAAACCCGCTTGCCTGATGCCGATATGGTTTTTAGTTCAACTGCCAGCACCTTACCGATTCTAGGAAAAGGTGCGATCGAGAGCGCTCTAAAAACACGCAAAAACAAGCCTATGTTTATTGTCGACCTTGCTATACCACGTGACGTGGAATCTCAAGTTGGCGATCTAGATAATGTTTATTTATATACAGTTGATGATTTACAGCAAGTTGTAGACACTAACCTAAAATCGCGTAAAGACGCCGCTATTGAAGCAGAAAAAATTGTTGCTGATCAGACTTTGCAATTCATGCATTGGTTCAATAACTTACAATCGATCCCAACCATTCGCCAATTACGTGAACAAACAAAAATATTGGCCGACAACGAGTTAGATAACGCTCAAAAACGCTTATTAGCAGGTGATGATCCAAATTTTGTCTTGCAACAATTTGCCCATTCATTAAGCCAAAAATTTATGCACAACCCAACAGAGCATTTACGGCGTAATCACGATGAAGCCTTACTACTAACAACGCGGGAATTGTTTGATCTAGATGCACAGACAGCGACAGCTGATAAGTCGCCTAAACTCGACGATGAATCAATCACTGATTCGAAACAAAGCACGACAAAAGACACCTAAGCTAACCAACCATTAACACCGCTGAATAACTACCGAGAATAACTAGGTAATAACTACGTGAAAGATTCTATTCGTCTAAAACTTGAAAACCTAGTCGACCGCCAGGAAGAACTGAATGCGTTGGTATCTGATCCTGAAACACAAAAAGACCAAAATACGTTTCGCAAACTGAGCATTGAGTTATCAGAAATTGGTCCTGTTATCGACAATTATCTGGAGTATAAAACTCTCGAAGATGATGCCGAAGCAGCACAACTAATGATGGAAGAAGACGACAAAGAAATGCGCAAAATGGCACATGATGAATTGTCAGAGATCAAAGAACGTCAAGAAACATTATTAAGCGATTTGCAAACCTTATTGCTTCCCAAAGACCCGAATGACGATAACAATATCTTTTTAGAAATTCGCGCAGGGACTGGCGGCGATGAAGCCGCTATTTTTTCTGGTGATTTATTCAAAATGTATCAAACCTACGCTGAATCGCAACGTTGGCAAGTTGAGGTGTTAAGCAAAAGCGAAGGTGAGCATGGTGGTTTCAAAGAGATAATTTCTCGTATCGTTGGGCATGGCGCTTATTCAAAACTTAAGTTTGAATCGGGTGCGCATCGTGTACAACGTGTTCCTGAAACTGAAACTCAAGGTCGCGTACATACTTCTGCATGCACCGTTGCCATTTTGCCTGAAGTCGATGAAGTCGGTGACGATATGGAAATTAATCCAAGCGACTTACGCATTGATACTTACCGTGCCTCTGGCTCTGGTGGGCAACACGTAAACAAAACTGATTCGGCAGTTAGGCTGACGCACTTACCTACGGGTACGGTTGTGGAATGTCAGGACGAGCGTTCGCAGCACAAAAACAAAGCACGTGCCATGTCGATGCTCAAAGCACGTATTCTAGATTCTGAACGACAAGCTTTAGCAGCTGAACAAGCAGAAACAAGAAAAAGCTTGGTTGGTAGCGGTGATCGCTCAGAACGGATTCGCACCTACAACTTCCCACAAGGTCGCGTTACCGATCATCGTATTAATTTAACTCTCTATAAATTGGATACCGTTATTACCGGTGACTTAGGTCAAGTTATTGATCCATTAACAACTGAGCATCAAGCTAATTTACTCGCTGAACTATCGGCCTTGGATTAATTTAAGTGTCTTTGCTTGATACTGCGGTCACACAAGAGTTTAGCTACCGCGCATTATTAGAAGAAGGTGTAAAAAGACTTTATAACGATTTTGACACACCACGCATTGATGCCGAAGTGTTGTTATTACATGCAGTTAAAAAAGATATGTCTTGGCTGATAGTCTATGGTGATAGGTTGGCTGAAAAAGATCATATCATTGACTTCTATGAACTCATTGAGCAACGAGCTGTTGGTCAACCAATCGCTTATCTTACTGGCCATAAAGAATTTTGGTCGCTTGATTTAATTGTCAACCCGAGCGTTTTGATCCCGCGCCCAGATACAGAAACACTAGTCGAACAAGCATTAGAATCATTATCCAAAAATGAAGAAAATTCGATACTTGATCTTGGCACCGGCAGTGGCGCAATTGCATTAGCCATTGCTAAAGAACGCCCACAAGACAAAGTGCTGGCGACGGACAATTCGCCAACTGCATTGAACGTAGCAAAGCAAAACGCTAAAAAAAACAATATAACGAATGTTAGCTTTATAAAAAGTGACTGGTTTAGCCAAATCGATGGCCAAGAATTTGAGTTAATTATTTCTAACCCTCCTTATATCGAACCAGATGATGCACATTTACAACAAGGTGATTTGCGTTTTGAGCCAGAGACTGCATTAATCGGCGCAGGCGATGGGCTAGATGACATTCGACACATCATCAGCACTGCATGCATTTTTTTATCCGATGGTGCTCATTTGATCATTGAGCATGGTTACAACCAGCAACAACAAGCAACCGAACTCTTCACGCAACACGGTTATCAAAATATTAAAACTCACCAAGATTTAAATAAACTGCCACGTTGTACGCTTGGTACTTGGCTGAAAAGATAATGGAGCTTTTTACTGAACTTGAACGTATTATTTTGCTCAGCGAGATCGATCAAAAATGCCAAGCAACACAAAACTTGGTGACGCTCTACTTATCAAAAAATACAATCGATACCGATCACCAAGCACCGATTATTTCTATTGCTACACCTGGCCGACCTGCTAATCTAGATTTTGTCGCTCCACGTCAATTAAAGCGTCGCGGTATGCAAACCCAAGAAGGTCGTAATGTTTTAATGCATGCCATAGCCCATATTGAATTCAACGCGATTAATCTTGCCTTAGATGCGGCTTATCGCTTTCGCAATCAACCTCAAGATTATTACCAAGACTGGTTAAGTGTCGCGGCTGATGAAGCTCGGCACTTTAATCTTATTCGAGATTATCTACAGTCTAATAATAGCGATTATGGTGACTACCCTGTGCATAACGGTCTATGGGATATGGCTGTGCAAACGGCTAATGATGTCGTTGCCAGAATGGCACTCGTGCCAAGAGTATTAGAAGCGCGCGGACTAGATGTAACACCACATATAATCAAGAAACTGCAAAACGTGGGAGATGATAAAGCAGTTGATATTCTAACAACCATCTACCAAGACGAAATCGGTCACGTTAAAATTGGCTCGTATTGGTTTAACTATCAATGCAAGCAACAAAGTATTGAACCAAAAGAAACCTTTGTGGAGATGGTTAAAACACACCTGCATGGCGACTTAAAAGGTCCTTTTAATATTGCCGCAAGATTACAAGCGGGATTTGATGAGGCAGAACTAGAAAGCCTCAATCGAGTTGAGAGTTAATCTAGCTTTAAACTTTTAAAGTTTGGAGTAAAAAAAGGCTGTCGCCAATTAAGCGCAGCCTCCTTATAAGTCATTTTTTCGCTTAACTAATCGTCAGCCCAAACCGTTAACCTGCCGCGGCTACTCATTTCGCTTAAATCAATTTCCAGCACCTCTTCATTCCAACCATGAATTAAATCATGAGCCCGAATGGATAATGTTGTTTCACCATCTGGAATTTTAATACCACTAGTAGAACGCTCAAAAGGTTGTTCGTCTTCATGTGGATGCAATAACACACGCTCACCAATAACGTTGCCACTACTGTCGAGAACCTGCCATTTATCAGCATAGTGCTCCCAACCACTATCTTCATGCAATAAAGTTACATGAAAAGTATAAGTGCCTTTCGTATCACGCTCCAATTTTGCTTTAGTGACTGTCACATCGTCAGCAAATACATTGGTCGTGAATAAAATCACCAAACTTAAAACCGCAAGACTATTCTTTATTTTTTTCATATCAAATCATTAAAATGTTAGTTAACTTATTTAATAATGAACAGTTTATTTAACTAATCATTACCCTAAAAATTAATTTTATTTATATTAACACGCATTAGTAAATAAATGGTCTCTCACATGGATGTTGATATGTTTCGCTAGTGAGTCTGAAAAAAATTATTAAAAAATGAATAAACAAGATCTGCAACAACAGTTAAGAATATTGAAAAAGAAGTACTGTAGCGCCTATGCACGTAGAGAAATACTTAAATTAAGATATGCAAATCGTAATCAGATGATGATTCAAAACAAACAACTAGAGTTAGCTAAATTAGAGATGCAAATACACGAGCTTAAAGAATCTTTAAAAAGCTTCCACTAGGTCCCACTCACAAGCTATAGATAAATAATTTAGTCGCTTAGCAAAAGGAACAATATCGGACTAATATTAACTATTGGGTTTGTTGGAATAATTGGCGGGATAATTGGCGGAACAAAAGGACCATATAGAAACTCTATGCCAGCCAAATCATCAGTTTGAGGGACCTCGGTAATACCAATTAGTTCCTCCATAATGGAGAATGGTACATCAGTGTGTTCTAGCCCTAGTGAATGCCCTAACTCATGCACTGCCGTACGACGGAAATCAAAACCGCTTGGCAATTGAGGGCCATTATAAATATCCCAGTTGACAGCAGAGTTAAATGTGATGGAGGACTGTACAATAAAGTTTGTATTTATATTCCTAACAAATCTAGTAAAACCAAGCGTATTAGCGCCGAAAGCACCAAAGCAAGAAATATTTCCAAAAGTAAAAACATTGTCATTATTATCTGGATTAGCTAGGTCAACCTCACCATCGTCAAAACTGGGACAAACTACTAGGCTATTTGAAGGGCTATCATCTTTTATCAAGTTGAATGCACTTACATCTGACCACGCATCCATTGCTTCGCCAAATGCATCTTGTAACTGTAATGCAGTCAAACCATCACTACCTGTAGTACTAACAGGCATAGTATGAAATATTGCTTGTGCATCATTCCAACTAGAACCATTTGAATTTATTTCAAACGCTTGTAGCGACAAAGAAGCACTAAAACCTATAGTTAAAATAATAAGCTTAAGTGAAAATTTATTTAAAGAAATCATATCTACTCAGCTATTAACTTTGAAAATCGATCTTTAAGGTTTTGTTTGAATGCACTTTTGAGCATCGCATTGTTAGCACCTTGCCGATCACCTCGAAACCCTACTCTTCCTCCTATTCGCAAGCCTATTGCTACACCATTACTCAATGCTTGACTTGGTGCCGCCTGGTTATTCATATCCATAATAGGTGCGCGGCTAAGAGTATGCATTCGTTCATCACCTTCTTCATCCTTAAGGATTAAAAAGTGCCCTTGGTCCCAACCAACAATTGGGTTAATAAAAACTTTACCTATTTGTTCAATAAAATATATACCAGAGTCACCGACCTGTGGATAAATCATGCCCGAAATCTCCATCTCCAAATCTTGTGCAGCTCCACCAGCAAAACTCAATTCAATAGTCTCATCACGATAATTACCGTTAACAACATCAATAATTTCAAAAGTGACATAGGTGTTTATCGATGTTCTCGTTTCATTGAAGCGTGATTCAGATGCTATAACATTGCCTTCAAAAACTAACTCAGCACTTTGTAGTAAATCATCGACTGATAATTGTCTAACGCTCGCAGCATTAGCCAAATTGATTTGAAACAGCGCAGTCAATAAAATTAATAGACAATGAAAAAATTTAGTCTTCGTGCTCATAATTGAGTTTTTAGGTTTTAGTCAATGTATTTACTAGGATTAAATGTGCTTGATGTTTGCCTTTGATTGCCTTGGCAACTTTCTAGGTCGAGATATAACTAAATAATGTTGGATTATCTCACTGAGTTAGCCCATGTCTTTATGTTAGCAGGCTAACACTCCTCAAAAAAAGAGGAATTAATCATTTTTTTCAATTGCTTACGATTACAGAATCGTATCATCCATGACCAAAAGAACTAGTGAATTATTACTTTTTAGTATCCTTTTTTAAACGTAATTCAGCGGAACGTGCATGCGCGGTCAAAGATTCCCCTTTTGCTAATACAGCGGCATTTTTACCAATCGTTTGCGCACCAGCAAAAGAAAGTTCAATAACACTCGAGTGTTTTTGAAAGTCATATACACCCAAAGGCGAGCTAAATCGTGCTGTACCAGAGGTAGGTAAAACATGATTAGGGCCTGCACAATAGTCACCTAATGACTCAGCGCTATTTTTGCCAATAAAGAATGCACCAGCATTACTGATGCTAGTAAACAACTCTTGTTCATTTTTATGGAAAATTTCTAAATGCTCTGCGGCAATTTGATCTGCAATTTCCACCAATGATTGCTGAGAGTTAGCGAGTATCAAAGCGCCATTATTGCGCAATGACGCTGCGATAATCTCGGCGCGCTCCATTTCCGGTAACAAACGCTGGATCGCTTCTTCTACTTTATCTAGAACAGCGGGCTGATCAGTTAACAAAATAGATTGGGCAATTTCATCGTGTTCAGCCTGAGCAAATAAATCCATCGCCACCCACTCAGGATCGACCGAATCATCGGCAATCACTAAAACTTCCGACGGCCCGGCAATCATGTCGATGCCGACTTTACCAAAAACTTGTTTTTTAGCGGTGGCAACATAGATATTGCCAGGTCCGGTAATCTTATCTACCGCAGGAATACTTTTCGTACCATAAGCTAGTGCAGCAATTGCATGAGCGCCACCAATACGAAACAAGCGATCAACACCAGCAATAGATGCTGCTGCTAACACCATTTCATTAAGCTCGCCATTGGGGGTCGGAGACACCATTATTAATTCAGAGACGCCGGCAACTTTTGCAGGAATCGCATTCATTAAGACCGAAGAAGGATAGGTTGCTTTACCTCCTGGTACATACAAACCAACTTTTTTAATGGCAGTGATTTTTTGCCCTAGGCGCGTACCATCAGGCTCGATGTAAGACCAAGACTCTTGTAACTGATGTTGGTGATAATCACGCACTCGTTGCGCAGCAAACTCTAATGCCTCACGCTGTTCAACTGGAATAACATTTAGCGCCTTTTTTAAATCCGCTTGAGGGATCTCGATATTACCTTCATTTAACTCAAAATCATCAAAGCGCTCTGTGTAATCAAATAACGCTTGATCGCCTTCTTGGCGAACACGGGTAATTGCCTCAGCAACAAACGTTTCAATCTCAGTATTACGACGTTGATCACGATTCAGTAAGGAATTTAACTGCGTTAAAAAATCAGCATCAACATTACTCAATCGTCGTAAAGGACTAGCATTAATAGCCATTTTAGCTCTCTGACGGAATACTAATTTGGCTAGCGAGTTGCGCGGTCAGTTCTGCAATTTCATTGTGTTTGACGCGCATCGAGGCGGCATTAGCAATCAAGCGGGTAGAAATATTAGCAATCAAATCTTTGGCAACTAAATTGTTAGCTTTTAAGGTACCGCCCGTTTCAACGAGATCAACGATTTCATCTGCTAAACCAACTAAGGGTGCTAATTCCATCGCACCATACAATTTTATAATCTCCGCTTGTATCCCTTGCGACTGATAATACTGTCGAGCAAGATTGACATATTTACTAGCAACTCTAAGTTTTTTAGTGTTTCTCGGCGCGTGTTCCTGAGATTTCGGCACTGCCGTCATAAGGCGACACTGGCAGATGTGTAAATCTAGCAACTCACACAAACCTTCACCGCCTTGTTCCATTAAACCGTCTTTGCCGACGATTCCCATATCTGCTGCACCAAACTGCACGTAGGTTGGCACATCGGTTGCGCGAATCACCATAAACTGTAAATCATCGCGAGAGGTCTGAAAAATCAACTTACGACTGGTGAATGGGTCATCCTTAGCAGTAATGCCAATTGCTTCTAACATCGGTAAGGTCTGCTTAAGTATGCGACCTTTGGAAAGCGCCAAGGTAATCACGATTCTTTATCTAAATTTGTGTGTTGTATAAGGCTTAACTTACGCTAACTCACTAAGGCTTGCAATGATTCATCGCGATCCCAAACATGACTTGGAACACGACGGATATTAGCACCGAGTCTTGACAGCTTTTCTTCAATACTTTCATAGCCACGGTCAATATGATAAATCCGATCTATTACAGTGGGTTTTTCTGACATTAAACCCGCCAAAACCAAACTTGCCGATGCACGTAAATCAGTCGCCATGACTGGCGCGCCACGAAATTTATTACGCCCAGTGATAATCGCTGTATTACCTTCTAAATCAATTTGCGCACCCATTCGTTGTAATTCTTGTACATGCATAAAGCGATTTTCAAAAATATTTTCTACCACTTTACTAGTCCCTTCAGCCAAGGCATTAAGGGCGACAAACTGAGCTTGCATATCGGTAGGGAAAGCCGGGTGTGGTGCAGTGTGAATGTTCACCGCTTTAGGGCGATTGCCATTCATATTCAATTCAATTGAATCATCATCTACAGAGATTTGCGCACCCGCTTCAACCAATTTATCTAACACCGCTTCCAAATAAGCAGCATTAGTTTTACGCGTTTTGACTCGACCCTGGGTAATAGCGCCGGCAACCAAATAAGTCCCTGTTTCAATACGGTCAGCAATCACACGATGACTCGCATCATGCAAAGAATCAACCCCTTCTATTTCAAGCATTGACGTACCGGCACCACTTATTTTCGCGCCCATCGCATTCAAACAGTCAGCTAGATCAGTTATTTCGGGTTCGCACGCAGCATTTTCAATCAGGGTTGAACCCTTTGCTAACGCTGCCGCCATCATCAAGTTTTCAGTACCAGTAACCGATACCATGTCCATAAAAATACGTGCGCCTTTTAAACGATCAGCTTTCGCTTTGATGTAACCGTCTTCAATGGTTATTTCTGCACCCATGGCTTCTAGGCCTTTGATATGCAAATTAACAGGGCGCGAACCAATTGCGCACCCGCCAGGCAAAGACACTTCCGCATGACCCGTGCGCGCTACTAGTGGACCGAGCACTAAAATCGATGCGCGCATTGTTTTCACTAAATCATAGGGCGCTCGGGTGTTAGTGATTTTAGAAGCATTAGCAGCAATATTCATGCGCTCATCTACTTCCATTTCCACACCCAAATACGATAACAAACTCATCGATGTAGTGATGTCTTGCAAATGAGGAACATTACTTAAGGTCAACGTGCCTTCTACCAAAAGTGAAGAAATCAAGATTGGTAAAGCCGCATTTTTAGCGCCCGATATTTGGACCTCACCATCTAACGGCCCAGCTCCAGTGACAATCAATTTATCCATTATTAAGCCGCTTTATAATTAGAAAAGGTGTTAGTGGAAATATCAGTGGTTTTTTAAATTAAGCGTCAGCTGCCGGAGCAACATCCAAAGTATCTTTTAATTCACCACTTTCATACATTTCAGTCATGATATCGCTACCGCCGATAAACTCACCCTTGACATACAACTGAGGAATCGTTGGCCAATTTGAGTAGGTTTTAATACCTTGTCGGATTTCATCATTGCTTAGAACGTCAACCGTCACAAAGTTAGTATCTAAAGATTGCAAAATTTGAATTGCACGCCCTGAAAAACCACACTGGGGGAAATTTGCATTACCTTTCATGAACAGCACAACATTATTGTCTGTGACTGTTTGTTTAATTTGTTCTTGCATATCTACTTGTTCAGTCATTGTTTAATACCTCAAAATATATTCAAAAGAGTTTACTTATTGCTGAGTGATTTTTTAAACTCAGCAAATTATTTTATGGCGCTTATTATGCTGCTTCTTATGTTACTTCGTCCGGCGTATGTGTTTTCATCGATAAGGCATGCACTTCGGCTTTCATTTTGTCTCCCAATGCAGCATAAACTAATTGATGTCGTTGGATTCTATTTTTGCCGTCAAATTCACTAGCAATAATCACCGCTTCAAAGTGATGCCCATCACCTTCAACAGTCACATCAGCATTATCAAAACCTGTTTCAATCCATGCCTTTAGTTGTTCTGGAGTTACCATGACTTATATCTTCTCTACTGTTTAAATTTATACACAAATTGCCGAGGAATTTTACACTAAAAGTTAACGCTATGCCGAAATTACAGACCGCTTAATAAAGTTTAACTACGCATCTCGAAGCTTGTAACCACTACGCAAAATCGACAGGCAAATAACCGTCAGACCGCAGGCCGCAATTAGCATTGCAACTAAGCTCAACCAAACTGATTGATCGGAAATGCCAAAAAAACCATAACGAAAGCCGTCGATCATGTAGAAAAATGGGTTCCAATGCGACAAGGTCGCCCACAAAGGCGGTAACGATTTGATTGAATAAAATACACCACTCAAAAATGTTAGAGGCACAATTAAAAAGCTTTGGAACGCTGCGATTTGATCAAATTTTTCTGCCCAAATCCCGGCAATCATTCCGAGTGCTCCTAGGGTGTAACTGCCTAGTAAAACAAAAACAATAATAACTGCAAGGTTATGAATAGGTACATCTACATAAAAAATAGCCAGTAAAAATATGCCGAAACCAACCGCTAAACCACGCAACATGGCGGCACCGACATAGGCAAGAAAAAACTCTAATTGCGAGAACGGCGGCAACAATACAAATAGAATATTACCCATCACCTTGGATTGGATAATACTGGATGATGTGTTTGCAAAGGCATTCTGAATCACCGTCATCATTAATAAGCCCGGGATTAAGAATTGCGTGTAGCCAACTCCTGGAAATACTTCGACTCGACCTTCTAAAACATGACCAAACACTAATAAATACAGCAACGACGTTACCACTGGCGCTAAGACAGTTTGCATCCAAACTTTAGAAAAACGTGTTACTTCTTTACGTAACAAAGTACGCCAAGCAACCCAATTCATTAGCGCACTCTTCCTGAATCGGATTCTTTTGAAACATTGCGCTGACGCTTTTCATTACCTGTCATTTTCATAAAAACATCTTGTAAACTATCACTCAATACCGTCACATAATCGATCACAATTGAAGCGGCGCGCAGTGTATCTAAAATCTCCATCACTGAATCATGATCACGATGCAAATTGAGCTCAACTTCATTACCTTCTAAACGTACAACTTTATCCCTCAAGCTAGTTGGCATGGTTTCGATTTGATGACTTGCTCTAACAAGCAACTTACTACCTAAACCTCTTGCCAATAAATCTTCTTTGGTTTCTAAGGCCAACAACTTACCTTCATCTATAATCGCAATGCGATCACACAACTCTTCAGCCTCTTCTAAATAATGCGTTGTTAATACAATTGTATGGCCTTCTTGATGCAGTCTTTTTACAAAACGCCACATCGATTGACGTAATTCCACATCAACACCGGCAGTAGGTTCATCTAAAACTAATACTGGCGGTTTGTGCACCAAGGCTTGCGCAATCAGAACACGACGCTTCATACCACCCGATAGACGTCGCATATTGGTATCTTGCTTATCAGATAAATTTAATTGCGTTAGTAATTCGTTAATCCAATTATCATTATTACCTATGCCGAAATAACCTGACTGGAATTGCAAAGTCTCGCGCACACTAAGAAAAGGGTCCATTACTATTTCTTGTGGCACAACACCTATATTCATCCTGGCTCGGCGATAATCATTTTTAACATCAGCACCAAGAATACTGATACTGCCCTTATCAACACTAATTAAACCCGCAAGCACATTTATTAAGGTAGATTTACCTGCGCCATTGGGCCCTAGTAAACCAAAAAACTCACCCTTTTTGATTTTGAAACTAATGTCATTTAGAGCTTGTACTGGTTTCGTTGAGTTATCAGCACTGAAGGTCTTTGAAACACCATTAAGATGAATGGCATCAATTGCATGATCAAGCAAAGTAACTCCTAATGTGCCTTATTGGCAGTGATTAATAATAAATTAGTATGCGAAATAATTAATAAGAAGCGATCAATGAGTTAGATTTTAATCAAAACCTAACTTGCCAATTTAGCGTTCTTCTCTTTTAGATCATTGATTAAGCCATCAATGCCTTTTTGCGCAATGATTCCACTAAAGGTAGCGCGATAAGTTGCAACAAAATTGATCCCAGCAACCTCTATATTATAAGCACGCCAGCTAGTGTCACTACGGTTACTCATCTGTAAAGTAAAAGGGTATTTCTGCCCATCAGAGCCAACAAACTCAGCATTAACATCGACTCTATCCTCACCTGCCTCAATAATAGTTGGCGTATAAATAACCTGATTTTCACTAGTATAATCCAACAAAGCGGTCGCATAACTACGAATTAAAAACGTTTTAAACTCATGCGTGAAAGCGGCTTTTTGCTCAGCAGTTGCACTTCTTCCACCATTACCTAATATCAATAAAGCCATTCGATCAACGTGTATTGCTGGAATAAAGGTATCTTCCATCATTGCATAGAGTTTATTAGGATCGGCACGGTACTCAGAACGGTTAGTTTGAATTTTAACAACCACATCATCGATAGTTCTCTTTACTACAAGATCAGGCGCTTCCATTGCCTGAGCACTGCTAGCCATTACACAACTGATTAGTACGGCGCTAAACATATTCACAAATAAAGACGTAGATACTGACTGTAGTCTATTAGTAAGTCTATTAATGAATCTAGTAATGATAAAAGTATTCATATTGAATTCCTATTAAATTAGTTTAAGCCCTATTGCCTACTGTATGGTAATCATTATCGCTAATTCAACATGAACTGAGTATGAATTTACGCCTTTCTTAATTATTGTGAAGTTTAAATAAAGTTAATAACTATGCCAATAATTTTACCAAAAAACACCTGTTCAACTATTAGAAAATAGTAACTCTATTTAATAGAAACTCATTTCACTTTGAGTATTTCGCACCACCATTATCTATGTTTTTAGGTTGCATTCTCCCCTTGAAACAAAGAAACTATGCGATCTTTCAATGACGGCTAATAACCAGCCCCATAATTATACTCCTGAAATAATAAATTTCTGTAACTTATGCCAATGCTTATCCCCATTATTTTGATTTTAATCGGCTTTGTTCTCCTAATATGGAGCGCCGATTTATTAGTCGATAATGCATCAATTGTTGCAGACCGGTTAGGTGTTTCAACTTTTTTAATTGGAGTAATTATTATCGGCTTTGGCACCTCTGCCCCAGAATTGTTTGTATCTGCTATGGCCGCTCTGGAAAACAAAGGCAGCTTAGCATTAGGTAATGCACTTGGTTCAAATATCACCAATATAGGATTGGTATTAGGCACTGCCGCAATGATTAAGCAGCTGGATGTCTCACACAGCACCGCAGTAAAAGATATCCCAGTCATTATCGTTGCTGGTCTTGTTGCCGTTGCCGTTGTTTTAGATGGGACTCTCTCAAATATTGATGGTGTGTTTTTACTTGTAATCTTAATAAGTTACTTAATTTGGGCAGCTAAAAAATCAGCTAACAATGACAATCTTGATTTAAGTAGCGACACAACTGACGATGAACTGTTGGAAAATAATTCGGGCGCATCAAAATCATTACTGATTGCTGGCTTGCTAACAGCATTAAGTATCGTTTTATTAGTGATTGCTTCACGCATGTTAGTTTACGGCGCTATTGAAATTGCGACCTTGTTAAATATTAATGAATTAATCATAGGTCTCACGGTTATAGCAATTGGCACAAGTTTGCCGGAATTGGCTGCCGCCATCGCCGCCGCTCGCAAAGGCGCTCATCAAATGATTATTGGCAACATCATCGGCTCGAATGTCTTTAATATATTAGGAGTACTTGGCATTACTGGCACAATTCAAGCTACGCAGATTGAACTAGATGCATTAAGTCGTGATTTTCCTATTATGTTTTTCTTCAGCATATTAATGCTTATATTCGCTCTAACAAAAGGTCGTTTAAGTCGCCCTGAAGGCGCTATTTTATTAATCACCTATATTGTCTACATTTGCTATTTAGCAATAACCACGCTACAGTAATTTCGATCTAAATAACATAGATTTTGACGCCCTACTCTTGGTCAAATCACTTTTCGTTTTATGAAAAAAACTGCGTTCATCGACTCAGCAAAAGATGTTCTAGGCATTGAAGCAGCGGCAATTAATTCGCAGTTAGAGCAGCTCGATGAGAATTTTGAAATAGCTTGCCAACATGTTTTAAATTGCGAAGGACGTGTCATTGTTACTGGCATGGGAAAATCAGGCCATATAGCGAATAAAATAGCCGCCACTCTTGCCAGCACAGGCACCCCGGCTTTTTTCGTACACCCTGGTGAAGCCAGCCATGGTGATCTAGGCATGATCACCCCAAAAGATTTAGTGCTAGCAATATCTAATTCTGGGGAAACACCTGAAATTCTCACCATCCTGCCATTAATAAAGCGCATGGGTGTAACACTGATTGGTTTGGCGAGTGTGGCCGATTCAACTTTAGCAAAGCTGTCTGATGTCTATTTGAATATTATGATTGAACAAGAAGCTTGCCCAATGAACTTAGCACCAACTGCAAGCACTACAGCGACATTAGCGGTTGGTGATGCTTTAGCTATTGCGGTACTTAACGCACGTGATTTTACTGAAGAAGATTTTGCTCGATCTCATCCTGGTGGCTCTCTAGGCAAGCGCCTACTGTTATATGTTGAAGACATCATGCATAAAGGTGAAGACATACCTACAGTAAAAAGCGATCAAACCTTGTCCGATGCGTTAGTAGAAATCTCCAGCAAAGGTCTAGGCATGACAGCTATTATTGATAACGATAAAACCTTACTTGGTGTTTTTACCGACGGTGATTTAAGAAGAAGTTTAGCCACTAACGAAGATTTACAAACATCGATTCATAGAGTGATGTCAGTAAATCCAATTACTGCCTCACCGACTGATTTAGCAGCAGAATTAGTGCTTACCATGCAAACTAATCAAATCGGTAGCATCATAGTCACAGAAGAAGAAAAAGTAGTTGGCGCACTGAATATGCAAGACCTTCTTAGAGCTGGTGTCATATAATCTCAACATTAACTATAACTGTCGTCTTTAATTTTCACTAAGTGAGTAAAATGTCACTCCCCAAGCTTCCTTACAACATTCCTAACGCTGTTAACGACAAAGCTAAAAAAATTAAATTAGCATTATTTGATGTTGACGGCGTGCTTACTGATGGTAGCTTAAGATACGCAGCTAACGGCGAACAAGTTAAAGTATTCAATGCGCTAGATGGGCATGGTTTGAAAATGCTACAACTTGCTGGAATTGGGGTCGGAGTGATCTCTGCACGCAAATCTGAGGCCTTACAAACTCGCCTAAACGATTTAAATATCAAGCATTGTTACTTAGGTGTTAGCGACAAATTATCTGTTTTTAAAAAATTGCTTGGTGAATTAGATATCAGTCCACAACAATGCGCTTTCACAGGTGATGATGTGATTGATTTGCCGGTTATGCAGTTATGCGGAATAAAATTCACTGTCAAAAACGGCCACTTTATCGTACAAGATATGGCGGACTGGATAACACCTATGGCTGGCGGATCAGGTGCAGTTCGAGCGATCTGTGATGTGATTTTATACAGCCAAAATAATTACCCATTAGACTGTAGTTCAACTCAATAGTTCAACTCAATAAATTCCTGATCTACCGTGAAACAACTC